>JBBQGJ010000362.1:0-6999 GCA_038322925.1 Mycobacteriales bacterium | reverse complement strand
GCACCCGGCTGGGGCCGTGATGTCAGAACTGGTGCAGCGCGGTGAATACCCGGTCGGTGTATTCCGCCAGCCGCTCCTCGCAGTGCTTGAGCTGTAGCTGGGCGTCGGCGGCGAGGGGTGCGCCGAACACGTCCCGGGCGGCGAGGTCGCGATGCCATCGGCGGAGCCGGTCCAGGCTTTGCTCTTCTTCCTCCAACTCGGCCATCGTAAGTTTCTGCAGGGCCAATTCCTTGTCGATCTCGGCGTCGAACTTCCCGCAGTCCGCGACGAACTCGGCCCACTCCTGCTGACGGAGTTCGGTGAACGACGCCTCCAACCAGGCAGCGTCCCGCTCGCCTCGACCGAACGCCCGCAACACCACCAGCTCCCCACCGCCACGGGCCGCCAGTTCGCCCACCCGTGCGATCCCCGCCGCGAAACCCGGGACGTCCGGCACCGCCCACGCACCCTGCGCCAACGACACCGCCCCGGATTTCCGCAGCTCACGCCACACAGCCACGCGATGCCGGGACGGCTCGGCCGGCACCCGCACCACCAACACCAGCCACGCCACAGCGGAGTTTGACACAGCTGGGATAGTAGCAGCTGTTACATACGTGAGTGACCCTGCCCGCGGATGCTGTTCCTGTGGCTCGTGCGGCGTCGGTGATCTCCGCCCTTCATCGCACCTTCACGCCGGCAGCGGCCGTCCGCCTGGATCCCCGCTCGCCATGCTCGAATCGCCGACCCTGCGACCGGCTTCGCAGGAGTCTCTACACCGTGAACCGTTGCAGGACATAGTGGTTGCCGTGCCGTTGCAGCATGGGGCTGGTGGCGATCAGGTGCCGGGTGAGCGGACCGTCGTACCCGGCCTGGAGGAGCGCGTGACTGAGTTCCTGGTGTGTGCAGGCCCGAGCCAGGTCCGGCCCGAAGGCGCAGAGCAGGACAAGGTCGCCGGCGGGGAAAGGTTCAGCGGCGAGCCGGACGAGCGGATCCGGTCGTCGACGTGGATCTCGTCGCCATCGTTGGCGCAGCAGACTCATGACCTTCACCTGAACCGTCGCACTGCATTTCAGTGAGTTGGCCCCCACTGTCCAGTGGGTGCGACCGGCGCCCCTCAGTAGTGAAAGCAGGGACATCCCACGCCGGGCGGCGGGCTGGACGGGACCGTTCCCGTTCAGCTGCACTTGCGGTAGGAGCGTCCGAGGCGACTGCTGGAGGGGTCCGTACCGGGTCAGGCGGGCAGGTGTTGGGTGACCTGGTCGAGCAGTTCGTTGGGTGCCAGCCACATGGAGGGGTATTCGCCTTTCCATTGCTGGATGCCGTTGCTGTCGATGAGGACGAATCCGTGGCCGGGCAGGTCGGCGTGCATGCCGTGACCGAGGGTGTCGTAGGCGCGGGAGACGGTGCCGTCGTCCAGCAGGAACGGTGTTGTCACTCCGTACTGGGTCATGTCAGCGGTGATCTGATCGCGGGTGTTCATGACGATGGGCAGGACGGTGATGTTGGCGGCGTCGAACGCCGCCTTGTTCTGTTCGATCGACGTCATTTGTTGCAGGCAGGCCCCGCAGCCGGCGCCCTCGTTCAAGTAGAGCACCACGTTGTGCCTGCGCAGGTCGGCCAGGTGCACCTGCTGACCGGTGGTGTCGGTGAGGGTGAAGTCCGGTGCGACACGGGTGGTGGCGGACGAGGTCGGTCTGGAGCTGAGCATCATCGCGGTCACGACGCCGGCGAGCACCACGAGCACGGCTGCGGAGATGATGATTCGGCGCCGCTGGGTGCGGCGGTGGTCGGCCTGGTGGCTGGCGGTGAGCACCGCCTTGCGCTGCGCTTGCGTGCGGTGGATCTGGTCGCGGCGGGCAGCGGACTTGGTGGTCATGACGGCATCCCGGTGGTGGTCGAGTCGGTAGTGGTGGAATCGGTGCGGTGGTGGCAGGGCGGGTCCTCGACCGGCGAGTCCCCTGGCGCCTGTGAGCCGGCTTCGAAGCTGCGATCCGCGGCCGAGGAAGGTTCAGCGGGCGGGGTGTGCCGCCGGCCGCGCAGGGTGGCGATGACGAACACGGCGGCGACGGCCAGGACGGCCAGGCCCAGGATCGCTTCGGGGACGGGTTGGGTCCATGCCTGGATGCGGGCGAACACGGTGGTGAGGAATTCGCCGATGGCGACCTGGAAGCCGGGGCCGCTGGTCATCGTGCCGGTGTTGGCGAGGTAGATGACGAACCCACCCATGACGGCGAACCCGATCGCCACGGCGATGTTAATGGTGTTGGTGACCAGCGTCCGTCCGGCGATGCGGATGCGGACCGTCTTGGCCTTCATCCAGCGGCGTTCCCCGAGCCGGAAGCGATCCCACAGCAGCGCCATGGCGAACAGCGGGAACGTCATCCCGAGGACGTAGGCCAGGCCGAGGGTGATGCCGCCGATCGCGGAGCCGGACAGCGCGGACAGTGTCATGACCCCCGCGAGTACCGGCGCGCAGCAGGACGACGCGATGCCGGAGAACACACCAAGGGCGAAGAAGCTCGCGGAGTCACCGCGGGCGGTGTCCGGTGCGCGCAGGAACGAGGGCAGGCTCAACATCCGACCGGACAGCGAGTACGCGGCGAGCAGCAGCATCAGTGCGCCGCCCAGGTAGTACAGCAGGGTGTGGTAGTTGGCGATGGTCGCGGCGATCAGGCTCATCCCGAGGGTGATCGGTACCAGCACCAGGGCCAGACCGGCGGCGAACATGAAGGTCAGCGGCAGCAGCCGCCACCGCCCGTTCTTCACCGCGACCGCCAGGTAGGACGGCGCCAGGAACACGATGCAGCAGGGCGCGAACAGGGCGACACCGCCGGCCAAGAACGCGGCCAGCACCGACCCGGTGGTGAGCAGGCTGGACCCCATCACGCCACCGCCGCGAATCGTGCGGTGAGCTGGGCGCGCAGCTTCTTGCGAGGCAAACGTCCGGCGCTGAAGTACCCGCCGTCGAACAGCACCAGCGGGTACATGCCGGCGCGGTGCTGACGGATCAGCGCCGCGCCGCGTGGTTCGGTGCAATCGACGAACTCGACGGTGAGCGGGAACTCGGTCGCGAGGTCGGCCAGGACCGCGCGGGCGTCGTCGCAGAAGTGACAGGCGGGGGAGTGCACGACGGTGATGTCCACCGTGTCCGGGGCCGGGGGTGTGCTGTCCATCGGTTTCTCCTCACGGGCAGCGGCCTGGCTACCCCTGTCCCTGTTCGCAGTCTGCGGACCGCGCCCGAAGGTTCCCCGTTGGGTTTGATGAAGGTTCGGTGAAGCCGCGTACCCGTTCGTGGCGGACACTGCGCGATGAGGCCTCCCATGCCGGGGTGGCGGGGACTGGGGGTGGCGATGATCAAGGACGCCGGGCGGGTGCTGGTCGTCGACGATGAGCAGGCGCTGGCACGCCTTGTCTGCGAGTACCTGACCCGGGACGGCTTCGACGTCGTCATCGCCGCCGACGGCCTGGCCGCGGTGGGCGCCGCCCGCGCCGGCATGCCGGACGTGGTGGTGTTGGATCTGGGTCTGCCCGGGTTGGACGGTGTCGAGGTGTGCCGGCAGTTGCGGACGTTCAGCGACTGCTACGTGATCATGCTGACCGCCCGGGCGGACGAGATCGACAAGCTAATCGGGCTGTCCGTCGGCGCCGACGACTACCTGACCAAACCGTTCAGCCCGCGGGAGCTCGTTGCCCGGGTGCACGCCATGCTCCGCCGGCCGCGGGGAGCACCGACCGGCGGCGCACAAGCGGAGGCGTTGCGCTTCGGGTCGTTGAGCGTCGACGTCGCGGCCAGGGAGGTGCGGTCGGACGGGAGCCTGGTGGACCTGACCCGTACCGAGTTCGATGTGCTGGCCACGCTCGCGGCCAGGCCCCGGTTGGTGTTCACCCGCCGCCAGTTGATCGACGCGATCTGGGGTGAGAGCTGGGTCGGTGACGAGCATCTGGTGGATGTGCACATCGGACATCTGCGCCGCAAGCTGGGCGACGACCCCGACGCCGGGCGGTTCGTGCGCACGGTCCGCGGGGTCGGCTACCGCATGGGTGAAGGACGGTGAGGATCCGCCCGGCCAACAACCTGGCCGCTCGGCTTTTCGCGGCGCAGACACTGGTCGCCCTGGCGGGCGCCGCCACCTTGTGGGTGGTGGCGGCGGTGATCGGCCCGGCGATCTTCCAGAACCACCTGACCCAGGCGCAGGTTGCCCAGGTGTCGGCGGACACCGCGCGGCACGTCGACGAGGCGTTCCGCTCGGCCAGCGCGGTGTCCATCGGTGTTGCCCTGCTGGCGTCGCTGGTCGCCGCGCTGGCGATCTCCGCGTTCGCCACCCGGCGGATCGCCGGACCCGTGGTCCGATTGGCTGCGGCCGCCGGGGATGTGGCCGCCGGCCGGTTCGACGTGCGCGTTCCGGATCCCGCTGTGGGTAGTGAGTTCGCCGGCCTGGCCGCGTCGTTCAACGGCATGGCGCAACGGTTGCAGGCGGTGGAAACGACCCGGCGGCGGCTGCTGGCCGACCTGGCGCACGAGATGCGCACCCCGTTGGCGACGCTGGATGCCTACCTGGAGGCGATCGAGGACGGGGTCGCGGCGATGGACCCCGAGACCGTCGCGTTGCTGCGGGCGCAGACCGCTCGGCTGGGCCGGCTCACCGAAGACGTCACCGCGGTCTCCCGCGCCGAGGAGGGACAACTCGACCTGCACCCAATAGTGCTTTCCGCGGACCAGGTCATAGATCGCGCGGCCGCGGCGGCGCGGGAGCGGTTCGACGCGAAGGGCGTCACCCTGGCCACCGACACCGCACCCCGGTCGGGCAGGGTCGAGGCCGACCCAGAACGCATGGAACAAGTGCTCGGCAACCTGCTGGACAACGCGCTGCGCCACACCCCCGCCGGTGGCACCGTGACCCTGGCCGCTCACCACGGCGGCGGCTCAGAACCCGGCGGCGTCGAGTTCGTCGTCACCGACACCGGTGACGGCATCCCCGCCGAGCACCTTGCCCACGTGTTCGAACGCTTCTACCGGGTGGACCGCGCCCGCGACCGGGCACACGGCGGCTCCGGCATCGGCCTGGCAATCACCAAAGCCCTCGTCGAGGCGCAAGCCGGCACAGTCACCGCGAGCAGCGCAGGTCTTGGTCATGGCGCGGTGTTCACCGTTCGGCTACTGGCGATCCCCGATCGCTGAACGCAGCACAAGCGCGGTGGTACGGCGATGGCGGTTCCGGGCAGCGGGCGGCGGGCCCAAGTCATGGCAGGTCAGGCCAGCGGTTGATGCGGTAGCGGTGGTCGCGGGCCCTTACCGCTGACCAGTGCCCGTGAGTTCCCGCCGGGCCGCGATGTACGTCTGGGGATCGATCTCGCCGCTGGCCAGCCGCTGATCCAGGAGCAGCTCCTGGGTGTCCGGACGCAGGTGCGGGACAGCCGGCGACCGACGACCGGTGGATGCCGTGGGGAATAGGCTGGTCACCGCCCACACGATGACGGCGATGACGGCAGCCCAGAACCCGATCATGAGCAGCCAGCCGGCCGGCCCCATGCCGCCGCAGTACTCGCCGGTGAACATCGCGCACCTCCAACTGCCTTCCCGGGGACGCCCGTGGGCTGTAACCACTGACTGTCGGCCGGTGAGATGGAGTTCGCCCCAGGGAAACTCTGAAGGTTCGGTGAAGCTTGCTGCGACATGCGCCCCTGGCTCGGGCGATGCTCGGAAGGCAGGACCTTCGGCGGCTCATGCAGGCCGGGATTTCTCTCCCGGCGCGCTGCTGCCCGCCCGGCTCGGGGTGATCGGGGTGGCGGTGCTGGTGGTGACCGGCGCCTCCCTCGCGGTGACGGCGACCGTGTTCGGCGCCCGCCAGTGGGGTGCCTACCTCGGCGGCAACCTGCTGCTGGCCGCGACGTACGCGCTGCTCGGGGTGTGCCTGGGCCCGATCTTCGGACCGGTCGGCGGAGTTCATCGCGTTCCTGTGCCGTTCCTGGACATCGGTATCGGGCAGAGCCCGATGCTCCGCCCCCGCCCGGCCGCCTGGGCGCAGCTGTTGCCCGGCTACGGCGCCCGACCGGGTGCTCCTGGACGGCGGCCTCACCGCCCGCTTCGACGAGACCGGGTCGCTGCTGCTCGGCCTGGCCTGTCTGCTCGCCTCGGCGTGCTGGCCGCGTGGCTGTTCCGCCACGGCCCGGCGAGCCCGGCGCGCACCGGCCTGCGAGGCTGACGCGCCCTGGCCGCACGATCGGGAAACGGGGCAGTGTCGCTGCGATTGAACGGCCGGCCAGTCAGCAGACGTGACCGGCCCCAGCCGTGAACCCGTGGTGCATGCCCGGGCGGTGCGCTCGGTCGGGAATCGCACGGTCTGCGCGCATGTTGGCCGCGCTGTCTTACTCCGCGCCGGTGCCGGCGTAGGGTTTGCTCATTGGTACCCTAGGGGGGTACTCTACCATTACGATCGAGCGATACCACCTAGGGGTATTTAGTCGGGTTCCGGGAACCAGGGGCCCGAAAGGAATGGAGCGCCCACATGGTTGCCGGGACCCACGAGCAGACGAAGCCGTACGGGTACATCCACCGCAAGGACGACTACCTGAAGCGGTTGCGCCGCATCGAGGGTCAGGCCCGTGGCCTGCAGAAGATGGTGGAGGACGAGAAGTACTGCATCGACATCCTGACCCAGGTCTCGGCGATGACCAAGGCGCTGCAGTCGGTGGCGCTCGGGCTGTTGGACGAGCACCTGAGTCACTGCGTGGTGGAGGCCGCCGCCGCCGGAGGCCCGGAGGCCGACGAGAAGATCCGGGAGGCCTCGGAGGCCATCGCCCGACTGGTCCGCTCCTGAGCCGTCCCGTCGCAGCGGTCCGTCGCGGCCCGGCACCCGTCCGTGCTGGACGGGCACCTGCATCATTGGCGCCGCGGCGTTGCGGCGCTCCGCGTCTCGGTAGCTGACCGCGCCCCTCGGGAGCCGGGGTCACCCAGGAGGAATCAACGATGAACACCGCTCTTCGGCTCGCCGGGTTCGGGGTCGGCATGCTCGCCGT
>JBBQGJ010000361.1:0-7052 GCA_038322925.1 Mycobacteriales bacterium | reverse complement strand
CGTGACCCTTCAAAAGGTCGGGCCCCGGCGCCAGACTGATCCACGGGCTCGAAGCTCAAGAGACGAACCGGCGTCGACAGGCAGCCCACCGGTCATTTTCACGCCTACGAGGCGTCACCGGAAGGGTCAGGGAGACTGATCCGAGATGCGGGCCTCCAAGGGGCGGGTCACCACCCGTCGCAGCAGCGTCAGTGCGTCGCCGCGGGCCAGGCCGGCCAGATGCAGGTTCGGTAGCGGATCGAACCCGGTGACCGCACTGTCCGAGCGCTGCGCCGTGATCATCCCGATCCCGCCGCTGTCCAGTCGCCGTGCGACGAAGGCCAGCACGTCGATCGACTCCTGGTCGAGCCACTGCAGGTCGTCGACCAGGATCAGGATCGGACCGGACCGGGCGACCGCGCCCAGCAACGCGTGCATCCCGAGGCCGACCAGGAATCTGTCTGGCGGTGGGCCGAATTCGACGCCCAACGTCACCAGCAGCGCATGACGTTGCGGGGCGGGCAACTCGTCGACGAGGACCTTGTGGCGCACAATCAGTCGCGCAGCGCCGGCAAACCGCGAGGTCGGCCTCGGCCTCCGCACCGATGATTCTCTCCGTCGTCAGGTCCGGGTGTGTTGCCGCCAGGTCATCCAGCAGGGCGGTCTTGCCGATGCCCGGGTCACCCCGGATCACCAGAACCGCGCCGGCACCGGCGCGCACCGAGGCGACAAAGTCACGCAGCGTCGCACGTTCACTCAACCGGCCGACGAGAACGTCGGAAGGATCGTCGTTTCGTTGTGCCATCGCGTGGGCCGCTCGCCGCGTCATTCGTCGGGGATTCGTCACCGTAGCGCATCCATCGCCCGCGGGCGATGGTCATCCGGCGCGGGCCTCCCGGCGCATCGTGGCTGTTCCGCCGCGACCACCGCGACCACCGCGGTCAGTGCGCGGAACGCGCCCGGGGCGGTGCAGTGGTCCCGCCGCGGTGGAACGAGCTGTGGAAGTGAACCGGCTCCGGCGACTCGCCGTCCATCAGCTGCAGGATCGCGCGCCCGGCCGCCCGACCCTGCTCGGCCGCGTGCTGCACCATCGTGGTCAGGTCGTGCGGCACGATCCCGTCGAGCGCGATGCCGTCGAACCCGATCACGCTCAGGTCGTCAGGGACATGAAGGCCGAGCTCTGCGGCAGCCTTGATCACGCCCGCGGCGAGCAGATCGCTCTGCGCGAGGATGGCGGTCGGGCGGCGCTCGGAATCGGCAAGCAGGGCGTGACCGGCAATCATGCCTTCCTGGACCAGACTGCCGCCGGCCATCACTCCTCTGCTGTCCGGATAGACAGCGCGCGCGCCACGGAGCCTGTCCAGGGTGACCTGGACAGTGCCGGCCCGCTCCCGTTCGGCCGTGAGCTCACCGGGGTCCGTCGTCATGTCCAGCGGCAGGGCGACGATCGCCACCTCCCGGTGGCCGAGGTCGTACAGGTGCCTGGCCTCGAACTCGGTGGCGTCGACGTCGTCCAGCGAGATCGTCAGCACTCCGGACATCGGCGGCCCGCCGATCGCCACGGCCGGGATGTTGCGCCGCAGGCAGATGCCCAGCGACCGGGAGATCCTTGGGCTGCAGCCGAGCAGGATCACCCCGTCCATCGATGCGGAGTCCATCGCCAGGGAACTCTCGCCCACGTCGGTGAGCAGCAGCAGGCCCCGGCCGCCCGGCGTGGTTTCCTGCGCGATGCCGTCAAGCATGGAGATCCGCAACGGGTCTCTGAAGGCGTCAAGCACGCGCTCCTCGAGGACCACGCCGATGATGCCCGAGCGTCCCCGGCGAAGCGATCGGCCGCGCGGGTCCGGGCCGGCGTAGTGCAATTGCTCGGCGGCGGCGAGCACCTTCTCGCGGGTGGTATCGGACACCGGCCCCGATCCGCTGAACGCCAGGGACGCGGTGGACAGCGACACCCCGGCGAGCGCCGCGACCTGGGCGAGGGTCGGGCGCTTGGCCTGCGGGTGGGCGGAGGTGCCAGTCACGCGCGGCTTACGTGTGCTCTGTGCGGCGGCGGGGTATCGCCACCGGGAAGAGGGAGTTGACCGTCCGAGTTCATACGGCTTACCGTAGTCGAAACGATTCGATCGAAACGATTCGACAGTCGCGCGAGTTCGTTCCCGCGTTTCCCGTCAACGACCTGCTCGCCGATCTGCTCGCCCCCGACCACCGAGGAATCACCGATCACCATGGCCAACGGCATCTGCGACACCGGCGCTCCGGCCACCGAGCACGGCGTCGCCGAGCTCACCCGCAGCGAGATCGTGCAGTGGCGCAATGCCGTCTTCCTGATTTTCGCACTCTCCGGCATCGGTCTGGCCAGCTGGATCGCGCGGACTACGGCGATCCGAGACTCCTTGGGCGCGAGCACGTTCGAGATGGGCCTGATTGTTTTCGGGGTCGCCGCCGGCGCGATTGTCGGGCTCACCCTGTCCAGTCATGTCATTGCGAAGATCGGCTCCAAGGCGACAATCGCGGGAAGCGTCACCGGTGCCGGCGTTGGCATCGTCATCGTCGGTGTGGGCGCCACCATGACCGTCACGCAGCTCGTCGTCGTCGGGCTGGCGCTGTACGGGCTCGGCAACGGCATGTGCGACGTCGCCATGAACGTGGAGGGCGCGGCCAACGAGCGCGCACTCGGGCGCACCGTGATGCCGCTGTTCCACGCCTCGTTCAGCTTGGGCACCATCGTCGGGGCGGGGATCGGCGCGGCGGCGGAGCAGTTCGGCGTGCCGATCGTGGTCCACCTCGCGGTCGTCGGCGCCGTGATCGTCGGCGCGGTGCTGGTGTCCGTGCGCTTCCTGCGGCCCGATCCGTTCGCGACGTCAGGGGAGTCCGGGACCGAGTCCGACGGTGCCGCCGAGGACAGCAAGGGCTGGAAGTCCCGGCTGGCCATCTGGAAGGACCGTCGGACCCTGCTCATCGGCGTGATCGTGCTCGGCATGGCCTTCGCCGAGGGCTCGGCGAACGACTGGCTGGCGCTCGCGATGGTGGACGGCCACGGCGTCGACAACGCGACCGGTGCCATGGTGTTCGGGATCTTCGTGACCGCCATGACCGCCGGCCGGGTGGGCGGGGTGTTCCTGCTCGACAAGTTCGGCCGAGTGCCCGTGCTGCGGGTGTCCGCCATGCTGGCCGGGCTGGGACTGCTGGTGGTCATCTTCGCGCCGGCCACGTGGCTGGCCGGAATCGGCGTGGTGCTGTGGGGTCTTGGTTCCGCGCTGGGCTTCCCGGTGGGCATGTCGGCGGCGGCCGACGATCCACGCAACGCCGCGGCCCGGGTCAGCGCCGTCGCGACCATCGGTTACCTGGCGTTCCTGGTCGGCCCGCCGTTGATCGGGTTCATCGGCGAGCACGTCGGGCTGCTCAACGCGCTGCTGCTGGTGCTGACGCTGGTGGCGGTCGCTGGGATCGTCTCGCCGGCTGCCCGCAAGCCCCGGGAGCTGGACGGCGTCGGCTCCGAGCCGCAGCCGGCCCGCGCCTGATCCCTCCGTCATCGGCGCGTCCCTTTTCCGGCGCGGATCAACGTCGCCGGCGCGGATGAACTCGGCTACTACTGCACCACGGTTCCCATAACCCGCACCTTTGTCCGCGTCACCGAAGTTGATCCGCGCCGGAAAAGGGTGCCGGGGGAAGGGTGCCGGGCGGAAGGATGCCGGCCGTGTGGAGCCGGTTGCGGCGGTCAGTGGCCGGGGAGGGCCAGCTTCAGCGCCACGATCACGAAGCCCATGAACAAGTTCAGCGCCACGGTCCGGGCCAGCACCCTGCCCCTGACGTTGGCCCGGCGGACGGCCGCCCATCCCCAGAGCTGCTGCTCTGCTATCGCGACGACCAGCGCAGCCCAGGAGCCGTTGGCCGTGCTGATGCCGGGAATCCATCCGCAGACCAAGGCGGCGATCGCCGGCGGGATGGCCGCGGCGGCGACCGGCCATTCATGCCGCATGCCGGTGCGGATCGCTGCGACGTGCCAGCCGCCATGCACCGATGACACGGTCGCCGCGTAGACATGCGCGATCCAGAACACGAAGCCGCTGACGACGATCAGGACGGCCAGCGCGACCGGGCTCCTGGCGTCACCCGCGCTGACGATCACCGAGGCGGCCAGCACGGACCCGTACACCGCCGAGGTGTAGTCGCGCTCCGTGCGCCGTGGCCGGGTGGTCTGCGTCGGTGCCCGGTTGGTCTCGCTCATCGGCTCGGTCCTCCGGGTCGGACTTTCGTGCTGCGGCTGGCTGCCCACACCCTAGCGACGAGGGCGTTCGGCCACCCAGGGTCCGCGGGTTGCGGCGGGCAGGACGTCTGACGATTGGCCGATATGGGTACCCATATCGGCCTGGTAGACTAGGGGAGTGAAGACCACCATCGATATCGCCGACGCGCTGATGGCTGAGGTCAAGGCGGCCGCTGCGCAGGACGGTCGGACCGTGCGCTCGCTGGTCGAGGAGGGGTTGCGCAAGCTGCTGGCCGAGCGGGCCGAGACGCCGCGGGTGAGGACGCTGCGGGACGCCACCTTCACCGGCACTGGCATGAATCCGGAGTTCGTCAACGCGCCTTGGGACACGTTTGCGGAGCTGATCTATGAACTGCCGCGCATGGACGACTGACCTGTCGTGATCGCCGTGGACACCAACATCCTCGTGTATGCGCACCGGCCGGACAGCCCTCCCTTTGCCGCTGCCGCGGCTGAATTAGCTCAGCTCATCGGGACTCCCGGGCCGTGGGCGGTCGCCTGGCCCTGCGTGCACGAATTCCTTGCGGTGGTCACGTCTGCGCGGGTGTTCCCGGCACCGACACCGTTGCCGAGGGCATTGGAGCAGGTCACGGCGTGGCGGGAATCGGGCGCGATCTTTCTCGCCGAGGCCGCCGGTCACTGGGATCGCCTCGCGGGGTTGATCATGGCCAGCCGAGTTTCCGGTCCCAAGATCCACGACGCGCGCATCGCGGCGTTGTGCCTTGACCACGGCATCGACGAGCTGTGGTCCAGTGATCGTGACTTCTCCAGGTTTCCGGCGCTGCGGGTCCGCAACCCGCTGGTCAATCCGCGCCCACGTCGGTGAGGGCTACCGTGACGCGGTGAGAAACGACCCGCAGTCCCGGGAGCCGCGCGCCCCAGCCGTCGCCATCTGGGCGATCTCCGGGCTGCTGCTCGGCCTTGCCTTCGGGATCGTGGTGGGCGGCGTCCTGGTCCCGATGCTGATCGGTGCCGTCATGGGGGCGATCTTCGGGCTGTTCACCACCCGCACGAAGCCGGGGCCCATCGACGACGAGTGAGTGTGTCGGCAACCAAGGCAACCAAGGGCGCCGCCGTTGGCGGGGGACCACACCCTGCGGCGGAGCCGGACGACCGCCGGACCGACGCCGCCCGGCACGTCGCCAGGCCTGTCGTTGCGGGCGGGTATCCTGTGAGCCGTCGTCGTAGCGCGGCCGCCCGGGGGTGTTCGGCCCCGGCGCGTCCGCCGACCTCACGACAATCGAATCATCAGTGCAAGGGAGATCCATGACCACCACGGCGACTCCGCCCGTCACCACTGTCGACCTCGAGGCCGACCGTTCCGGCGACCTGGACTACAAGGTGGCCGATCTCTCGCTGGCCGAGTTCGGACGCAAGGAGATCACCCTGGCCGAGCACGAGATGCTCGGCCTGATGGCGCTGCGTCGCGAGTACTCCGAGGTACGGCCGCTGGCCGGAGCCCGGATCTCGGGATCGCTACACATGACCGTACAGACCGCTGTGCTGATCGAGACCCTGCTTGATCTGGGCGCCGAGGTCCGGTGGGCGTCGTGCAACATCTTCTCCACCCAGGACCATGCCGCCGCCGCCGTCGCGGTCGGCCGCTACGGGACTCCTGAAGCGCCGTCCGGTGTGCCGGTCTTCGCCTGGAAAGGGGAGTCGCTGCCGGAGTACTGGTGGGCGACCAACCAGATGCTGCGCTGGCCCGACGGCCTCGGCCCGAACATGATCCTCGACGACGGCGGCGACGCCACCCTGCTGATCCACCGGGGCGTGCGGTACGAGAAGGCCGGAGTCGTGCCGGCGTTGGGCGAGGACGACCCCGATTACACCGAGGAGTACGCGGTCGTTCTCGATCTGCTGCGGGCCTCGCTCGCCGCCGATCCGCAGTACTGGACCCGCACGTCACCATCCATTCGCGGCGTCACCGAGGAGACCACCACCGGGGTCAACCGGCTGTACCAGCTCGCCGCCGCCGGCGAGCTGCTGTTCCCGGCGATCAACGTCAACGACTCTGTCACCAAGAGCAAGTTCGACAACAAGTACGGCGTGCGGCACTCGCTGATCGACGGGATCAACCGCGGCACCGATGTGCTGATCGGCGGCAAGGTCGCGCTGGTCGTCGGGTACGGCGACGTGGGCAAGGGATCGGCGGAGTCGCTGCGCGGTCAGGGCGCGCGGGTGATCATCGCGGAGATCGACCCGATCTGTGCCCTGCAGGCGCTGATGGACGGCTTTGAAGTCAGCACGGTGGAGTCCTCGATTCACCGCGCGGACATCGTCATCACCACTACCGGCAACAAGGACATCGTCCGCGCCGACCAGATGCAGCGGATGAAGCACCAGGCGATCCTGGGCAACATCGGCCACTTCGACAACGAGATCGACATGGCCGGGCTGGCCCGGATCAAGGGTGTCTCCAAGATCGAGATCAAGCCGCAGGTCGACGAGTGGCGATTCGCCAACGGGCACACCATCATCGTGCTGTCCGAGGGGCGACTGCTGAACCTGGGCAACGCCACCGGGCACCCCTCGTTCGTGATGAGCGCGTCGTTCTCCAACCAGGTCATCGCGCAGATCGAGCTGTTCACCAAGCCCGACGAATGGGACAACGAGGTCTACCGGCTGCCGAAGGCGCTCGACGAGAAGGTCGCGCGGATCCACGTCCAGGCGCTCGGCGGCGAGCTGACCAAGCTGTCGAAGGATCAGGCCGAGTACATCGGCGTTGACGTCGAGGGCCCGTACAAGCCGGATCACTACCGGTACTGACGGTCGCTTGGTTGGCGGCGCAACGGTGCTCGCGCCG
>JBBQGJ010000360.1:0-7078 GCA_038322925.1 Mycobacteriales bacterium | reverse complement strand
TACCGCTCCAGCACCTGGGCCTCCGGCCCATCAGGCACCCGATGCGAGACCGGCGGGACGACGCCGAGGCCTCGCAGGTAGCCCAGCAATACCGCTGCGCCCCGTGAGGTCACCAGGTCCCGCCGGCCACGGTCGCGTCTCCCTTCAAGGAAGCGGGCCACCCGGGGCTCCGTCAGCTCCGTCGCGGCGAGACCCTCGCTCGTCAGCCATTCACTCAGATCCGCCAACAAGTCAACATGGACGTTGGCTCTCCGCTTGTCGTATCCGAGGCCGGCAAGCTCCTCTCCGAAGCCCCGCGCAAAGCAGGCCAGCGGACCGCTTGCCTCCCCACGTCGATCCATCATGATCTTTCTCCTCTCTCCCGGCACCGTGTCGAGGAGTCAAGGATCGGACGGACCAGCGCGATTATGCGGCGATCCTCAGCACGAAGTCCCCCTGTGACAAGGCTTTCCGACTGCCGGGTGCCATAATCGCGCGCGCCGCATTATGGCCTTCGTCACGCTCAACAGACCCGAGCGGAAGAACGCGATCGACCCGGACATGCATCAGGACCTGTGCCACATCTGGGCGGACTTCCGCGACGACGACGACGACGTGGACGTCGCGATCCTGCGCGGCGCGGGTGACGCCTTCTGTTCCGGCGCCGACCTGGCCAGCTACGTGCCGGCCAACTATGTGGACGCCACCCCGAGCAGGGTCCGGGAAATCGTCGACCTCGGCCTGGGCGGGTTGACCCGCGGCCTACACAAGATCCGCAAACCGGTGATCGCGTCGGTCAACGGATGGGCGCTGGCCGCTGGCCTGGAACTGGCGTTGGCCTGCGACCTGCGCGTCGCCTCGGACCGCGCCATGTTCGGCTCGTTCGAGGCCCGCAGGGGATTTCACCACGGCGACGGCGGCATCACCCGGCTGGTCAACACCTGCGGGGTCGGGGTGGCGATGCAACTCGTGTTGACCGCCGAACCGATCGACGCCGCCCGTGCCCTGCAGTGCAACCTGGTCACCACGGTGGTGCCGCACGATCGGCTCGCGCAGGAAACCGAACTCCTGGCCCGACAGATCCTGCGCAACTCCCAACGCGCGGTGCGCTCGGCGAAGGAAACCATTCTCGAGGTGATCGGCAAACCACTGGACGACCAGCTGCGGATCGAGGGCTGGAACTCCTACACCTGCGTCGACCGAGCCGACGCCGCCGCGCTGCTCGAGCAGTTCCGCGACAAGACCGACGCGGGCCGCGCCGGCACCCACCCCACCCCGCTGTGAACACGGCTGCGCCGCGGTGCCTTGAAGTTTCGGGCAGGTGCTCACCGGAGATCGATTCAACGACGAAATTGAGACAACTCAAGGCGCGGCCACCACGGGATCCTGAGCGCAGCGCCGGCCCACCACGGCAACCGCGACTACAAAGTGCGGAGCTCTGATCGACCTGGACGTCACCGGCCCGGGCGGGTCGTGTTCCAAGTGGCCGTCGTGCAGGCGCCGGGACTCGAGGTGAACGAGAACCTCGTACTGACCCTGGACGGCAGGCCGATGTCCGCGCGGGAAGTGGTCGGGGTCACCGGCTCCCGCTTCCATCTGGTCGAACCGTCACCCGGGAAGCTGCTGCTGTCCTACACCGCCACAGCCACCGGTCGGGCCGACCCACCCGAGGTGCTGGACTATGAGCTCATCGAATACGTGCGGCCGAGCCGTACGCCGAATCGGACAAGCTGGCCGGGGTGGCGGCCTGGGTCGGCGGGCACCTGAGTTACGGGTCGGCAGCAGTGACCCGATCGACGGCTCGGTGGACACCCACCTGTTAGGCAAAGGGGAGTGTGCCGGGACATGCGCACCTGGTCGTGGCCTTCCTGCGGGCACGTAACGTGCCGGCACGGCTAGTGGCCGTCTACGCACCCGCCCTGGCGCGAACGGACTTCCACGCGGTGACCGAGGCATTCATGGACAGGCAGTGGAGGGTGGTCGACGGATTCCTGCTGGCGCCGCGATCCTGGGAGTTAGCTGGTTAGCCAGTCGATCTGCTAAGCTGCTAACAGGCGCAGCGGCCGCATCCGCGGTCGCCGGGGCGCGTCGCACACCAGGCGGTGGGACCCACGAGCGCCGCAGAGAAGGTGCACTCCGGTGGCACGACGGCGGGTGTTGATCGCCGACGACGATCCGCTGATGCGGATGGATCTCTCGGAAATGCTGACCGAAGAAGGATTCGAGGTTGTCGGCCAGGTCGGCGACGGCGAGCGGGCCGCCGAACTGGCCCGGACGCTGCGGCCGGACCTGGTGATCCTGGACGTCAAGATGCCCGGCAAGGACGGCATCCAGGTGGCGGCCGAGATCGCCGACGAGCAGATCGCACCGGTGATCATCCTGACCGCGTACTCCGACCGGGACCTGATCCAGCGGGCAATCGACGCCGGCGCCATGACCTACCTGGCCAAACCGTTCTCCAAAGCGACGCTGCTGCCCGCGATCGAATTGACCGCCGCCCGATACGCGGAGGCCGCCGCGTTGCGCGCGCAGCTCGCCGAGGCCACCCAGCGCCTTCACACCCGCAAGGTCATCGACCGGGCCAAGGGCCTGCTGATGGCCCAGGAAGGGATGACCGAACCGCAGGCCCTCCGCTGGCTGAAACGGACCGCGATGAACCGCCGCACCTCGATGGACGCAGTCGCCAGGGACGTGATCGAACACCCACTGGCCAGCGCCAGTTGATCACCGTGCCGCCACCCGGCTCGTCGTGCCCGCAGAAAGGACGAAATCCAATGACCCTCCAGCAGCAACGAACCCAAGAGGCGCTGCGGGTCTTGCCGTCCGCCGGCTGGATCGGCCGCCGCGACCGCGCCGTACACGTGCTCTCGCAGATGGCCGGACTGTCGGACGAACACATCGCAACGCTCACGGCCGGCGACGTGGCCATCGCCGACGGGGCGGCCACCATCACCGCACCCACCGGCACCATCACCCTGGCGGCATCCATCGACACCCTGATCTGCGGACCGTGCGCCCTCGCGCGCTGGTTGCACGTACTGGACATGATCGTCATCTACCCGGACCGCTACGTCATCGACGCCGTCGTCGCCCGCGCCGCGCCGCTGTCCGCCAACTCACCGCACCTGTGTCGCGGCGCCTGCGCGTCCACCGACGCGACCCGGCAGATGCCGCTGCTGCCGCCGATCGACCGCTGGGGATTGATCTCCGCGATCACCGCTCAGCGCGGCCATCGAGACAGTCGCCAACCGCACGCCCTCCGCCACGGCGGCACGGCCCGCGCGCACCGACCACCGGACACCCGAGAGCTGTTGGCCCACTGAAGGATGCCTGACCGATGAACCCAACACCGTCACCGGGCCGGCCCCCGCTAACCGCGGAGCATGCCGCCGCCGTTCGGGTCCGACCCGGGCACAGCGCCACCGGTGGTCCGCTCCCAACTGGTCGCTCGCGGACAGGCGATCGGGCTGACCGTGAGGACGACAGCCAACACCTGGTCCTTTGGCCTCTGTCCCTGCAGACGGCGGGGGGCGGGCGGGTCGGGGGTGGTCATCGGCAGTCATTCCACTCAGCTGACGAGAACCGCTGCGGCAGTGACCGATCGATGGGCGCCGAAGAACTTCCACATCGCCGTCGATGCACGCGGACCGCGGGCATCGCTGAACGACCCGCTCGAGGAACCACCCGACCGGGCATGACCGAGGCCGTCGACGACCCACACCTCGAGGACCTTGCGCCCTCCCACGTACCAGCGATTCACCTGGTACCCACGACGTGCCCGGGCTGATGCCGGGCGGGTGGGAAGCGTCGTGGCGGTGCGGGGAGGCCCGATCGCGGCGGCCCGCCCTGCCCCACCGTGCCGGTGGCAGGAGAGCCATTGGTCGGCAACCCGTTGCGCATTGACCCGTCGCACGGTGCTGTCCGCCGTGCCTTGGAAGACGATCAGCGGCGGCATCCCGTCCACTCGATCACGTCCACCGGGACCTGCGCCGCCGCTCCATTCAGGGCCGCGCCCTGCATCGCGGCCAGCGCGTTCGCCGGACCGGACGCAGAACGGTAGGGCGGCGCGGAATGGACACCGACAGCCGCGAAGTAGGTCGCCGCCAGCACGAGCGCCATCCCACCGCCGGCCGAGATGCCCGCGACGTACACCCGCTCAACGTCGATCCGCCAGAGCGTCGCCAGAGCGCGGCCTCCTGACTGACCCGCCGGACAATTCCGGCGAGGATGGCCGGTTCGCCCTGCGCCCGGAACTCGTGAGCCGACCGGAACTGCCATGAGTCCGTGAAAGCCGATGAGATTGCACAGGTTGTAGTGACCCGACCGGCATGGCCGGCACTGGCCGCAGCGGTAGATCGGTTCGATGGTCACCCGGTCACCCTCATGCAGGGTCGTCACGCCGCTGCCGATCTGGGCGATGGTCCCGGAGAACTCGCGGCCGAGGATGACAGGCATGGCCTTGCCGGTGAGCGGGTGCGGAACCGTCGGTGAAACAAAGATGGGTCCGTCGTAGTACTCGTGCAGGTCGGTTCCGCAGATCCCGTTGCGGCTGACCTTGACCTTGACATGGCCGTCGATGACCGTTGGTTCGGGGACGTCCTCGATCTCCACCTTGTTGTTGCCGAAGTACACCGCTGCTCCCGTTGCAGGCTCCTTTGCTCGACGTTCGAGTGACACGCGGTTCGCGGGCCGGTCGTCAGACCACCCTGATCAACTTCTTGTTCGCGAACTCATCGAGGCCGAACCTCCCGAGTTCGCGGCCGATGCCGGAACGCTTGACACCACCGAAGGGAAGGTCAGGGGCGCTCTTCACCGTGCCGTTGATGCCGACCATGCCGACGTCGAGCCGGGCCGCGACATCCAAGGCCAATTCCTGGTTTTCGGTGAAGACCGCAGCGCCGAGGCCGAAGGGGGTGTCGTTCGCGACTTGGATCGCTTCGTCAGGTGACGACACCCGGTGCAGTACGGCGACCGGTCCGAACAGCTCCTCGTCATAGGCGCGCATCTGCGGTGTGACGTCGGTGAGCACCGTCGCCGGATAGAAGGCGGCGGATCCCGCCGGGACCTCACCGCCGAGGTGAACGGTGGCGCCCTTGGCGATGGCGTCGTCGACCTGGGCAGCAAGGTCGTCCCGCGCCGCCCGCGAGGCCATCGGCCCCAGCCGGGTCTCGTCGCTGGTCGGGTCGCCGCGACGCCAGGATCTGGCCGCCTCCACGAATCCGTCGAGAAACTCGTCCCAGACAGCGGTTTCGACGATGATCCGCTTGGACGAGGTGCAGGCCTGTCCGGCGTTGCCGAACCGGCCCGCGGCGGCGGCCCGCACGGCCTTGGGAATGTCGGCGTCGCCGAGAACGATGAGCGGGTCGGACCCTCCGAGTTCGAGCACGCATTTCTTCAGGTGCCGCCCGGCCAATTCACCGACCGCGATGCCGGCCCGTTCGGAACCGGTCAGCGAGACGCCCTGGATGATCGGGCCGGCGATCATTCGAGCGACCTGCTCGTTGGTGGCGAACACGTTGGTGTAGACGCCTTCCGGTGCACCGCCTTCGGCGAGGAGAGCCTCGATCCGCAGCGCCTGCTGGGGGCAGTTGGCGGCATGCTTGAGGACGACGGTGTTGCCCAGCAGCAGGTTCGGCGCGATGAAGCGGGCTGCCTGGTAGTGCGGATAGTTCCAGGGCATGATGCCGAGCAGGGGGCCGATCGGCGCGGTGCGGACGATCGCCTCACCGTTTCCGGCGATGTCGAGTCGCTCGTCGGCGATCAACCGCGGTCCTTCGGTGGCGTAGTACTCGAAAATCGCGGCGGAAAGGTCGATCTCCGCACGTGCTTGGGCAATCGGTTTGCCCATCTCCAGGGTCATCAGCGCGGCGAGTTCCTCTTTGTGCTGCCGGTACAGGTAGGCAGTAAGGGCGAGGACCTTCGTCCGCTCCTGGACGTCGGCCGTCGCCCAGGTCAGGTAGGCCTGCCGCGCCCGATCCAGGACCTGGTCGACCTCTTCTTCGTGCATCGTGGGGTATTCGCGGATGACCTCGCCGGTCATCGGGCTGGCGGTTCGGTACTCGGACATCGGCCGTCCTTCGTGGTGGGTGCCGGAAATGCCAGGGCCGGGTGGTGTGGCCACCCGACCGCAAGGCCCCGGCATAGTCCGGACGTAGTTTCCTGACCTGCGGTGATGCGTCGCGACACGCCGGTGATGGCGATTTGCTGGATGGGCATGGCCCTAGTGATGATCATGAAGGTTCTTCACGCCATCTGCGCATCACGAAGAACCATGCCCGATGTCATCATCGCCCACGTACACCATCGTTGACCAATTCGACGAGGGCGAGTTCCCCGACGTACCGAAAGCGCCGGCGGCCTTGCTGGCCGCGCTGAACACTGTGCCCGATCCAGGCAAACCCCGGGGACTGCGGCACGGACTGGTGGGGATCCTGGCGATCGCAGCGTGCGCCGTCATCGCCGGGGCGCGCTCGTTCGTGGCCATCGCCGAATGGGCGGCCGCGGCCAGTCCAGCGGTGTTGGCGAAACTCGGCGTCACCGGTGAGGTGCGCTGCGAATCCACATTCCGACGCACCATCAACAAAATCGACGCCAACGGTCTGGACCTCATCCTCGGCGCCTGGACCGCGCTGCGCGCCGTGAATCCGAAGGAAATCGGGGTGATCGCGGTCGACGGCAAGTCCTTGCGCGGCTCGGCCACCGTGGGGGTCGGTGTCGGCACCTGCTCGCCGCGTTCACACATACCAGCGGAATGGTCCTCGAACAACTCAACGTCGATGTCATGACGAACGAGATCCCCATTTTCTCAACACTTCTGGACAACATCGAACTGCTTGGAGTGCTCGTCACGGCAGACGCTCTGCATTGCCAGAAAGACCACGCGAAATACCTTGTCGACTTGTCGAACAACGCGGCGCGCATTACCTGCTCACCGTCATAGGTAACCAGCCCACCCTAGTCCTTGACCAAGCGTGTCGGCGTGTCGTTTCGACGGGTTTGAAGGGCAAAGGCCTTACCCTGCCTGGGTTTGCGACTCCAACGCAGCCCAGTGGGAAAGGCCTTTGTGGTGAAGAAGATATCGCATGAGCAGAGTCGGCGG
>JBBQGJ010000359.1:0-7104 GCA_038322925.1 Mycobacteriales bacterium | reverse complement strand
TCACCAAGATCGGTCGTCGCTTGGCCGGCCTGCTCCCGGCGGCCGGACCGAGATCAGCCCAGTACAGGTCGCCGCGTTCGATCACCATTCTTCGTCGGTGTCAGCCAGGGTGCGGTGGCCCACGGCAACTGCGTCAGCGGCCGATTGATCGGTTCCCTCGAGCCGAGAAAGGGCCGTGTCGATCTGGAGGGTGATCGACTGGGCATCGAGTTCGTCAAGGTAGTGCTGGGCTGCCGTGGCAAAAAATTCGGATCGGCTCATGCCGAGGTCCCGTGCCCGCGTTGAAGCACGCTCGAAGGTGTCATCGGGGATGGAAATCGCAGTCTTCACTCCACGAGTATAACCGGGTATGACCGCTCGGTAGATGGACGGATCTGCAAGTGACGGCGGGGAACGGAAGCGAGCGGGCCTCCGTGCTGAGTCTGAGCAGGCGGGTCATTTCAGATCATCCGCGCCGGCGAAGTTGATCCGCGCCAGCACTCGGGCTGCGCGCACACCCATCGCGCACACCCATCGCGCACCCCAATCGCAGCCCCCCGGCCCGCCCGATAACGCCTGGCCCAGGGCCGGTAAAGGCTCCAGGGTCAAGGGCGGCCGCAGGCCGTCGGGCCGCAATGCGCAGCACCCTTGACGCGGGGGGCCGGCCCGTACGGTGCGCGGCCCGAGCCTGCGGGGGGACCCCCTTGACAGCCCAACCCCGCCCCACCCCCATAGGGAATCAGCTCAGGAACGGCGCCGGCCCGGCAACCACTTGGCACCCGTCTTCAGGTCTGAGCGCCGACATATGTTGGCGCCGAGTCCATAAAACCGGCGCCCAGTCACAGGCTCTGAGTCGTTGGCGCTCCGTCCGCTCGCCCACGTCGTGGTGGGCGAGCCGCGCCGGTAGACCAGATCTCGCCGCCGCCTGACGCCGTTCGGACGGTGGCTGCGCGGGCGTATCCGAGTCTGAAGCGACCCACTCGGCGCGCTTTCATGGACTAATAGGTGACGGAAGCGACGCCTCCTCAGCGTCGCTATCGTCGCGTGGGGTTGCTATCCTGATCGTGACGATTGGAGGAGCCGATGGCTGAAGGTGCATCCCCCAAGCCCCAGGGCCGGCCGGTTGTCATGGAGTTGACGAAAGTCCATGTCCCGCCCGATCGAAACGCCGCGGCGCTTGACGCCTTGGGATTTCTTCGGTCGGTGCGTAACCGCGCGGCTCACGCGCAGCTCGGCGACGTATGGTTCACCCCCGACGATCCCTCAAGGTGGTTGACCGCTTCCATCTTCCTCAGCTACAACTACGACGACCTACTGGCTAAGGCACTCGATCAGTTCGGGACTGGGCCGCGCCAAGGCGCATCGCTCAGTCCGGGAACTGGCACCGACGAGGAGCGGGACGTTCCTCCTCCTACGCGATCCGCGCCGGGTGTCGCGCTTGACGCTGACAACATCATCAGCCTGGTGCTGTCGTTGATCGCCGCTGACGAGGATCTGGCCCCGGCCGTCAACGACGTTGAGGTTCTTCTGACCGCCGTGCGAGGAGCGGGTTTGACACCAGCTCGCGAGATACGGCTCAGTGACCGTGCCGCGGCGCTCCTGGAGAGCATGCGCATCGAACAGGACGCACGCGAGGCAGTCCTTCGCGAAGGCGTCGCCGACGCCGATCAGGTAGGTCAGTGGCTCGGCGGCTCAGGAACCGCAATTCGCGACAAAGCCAGCAAAGCCCGTCGAGCGGGAAGGTTATTGGGTCTCGACGTTAATGGTCGTACCAAGTACCCCATCTTCCAGATCGACCCGGCTCAAGCACGCATTAGACCTGGCGTAGCGGAAGCCAATACACAGCTCAATGCCAAGGCTGACCCGTGGGGTGTCGCTTCCTGGTGGCTGTCGCCGAGTGGATGGCTGGCCGACGGTCAACGCCCGGCCGACGTCGCGATTGCCGGCGATCGCGAGCTATTGCAAAGACTGGTCGATGCGGTCGGAAACGTCGACTGACAGCCGTCATCCATGCCCATGATCGATCCACCCGCCCTTCCGCTCGGTCCGCCCGTTGTTGACCGAATCCCGGCGGGGACCCTTCTATGGCGCGTTCACAGCAAGAAATACCTGGCGAATCAAAGAAACCCGACGCCCGCGCCGACTGTCCCGGGCGGCGGACGATTTGACAGCCTGGACGGCAGCTACTCATACAGCTACTTCGGCCAGTCGGAGGAAGGGGCACTGGCCGAGGCCGTGTTCCGGGATCTGCCCCTTGACGGTAGACCGCGGATCATCCCTGCCGCAGCATGGCGTCCACTCGTGATCAGCGGACTCGAAACCACCCGTGACCTGCAGCTCACCTGCTGCCATGGACCAGCTCTCAGCAGGCTAGGACAGGACTCGTGGCTCACCCGGTGCGACCCGGAACACTATGTGCGCACGCGGCGGTGGGCTGCAGCGATCCGGAGTTGGCAACCCATGGTCGACGGCCTTTCCTACCGTTGTCGCAATGACGAAGACCAGCTGGCCCTCGTACTGTTTGGCCCTGCTGGGGCCGGCCTGTTTGACAGCATCACAACCGCGGGATCATCGCGGCCTCTGGTTGCGCAACCGACGCTTGACCTGATCCAACATGTGGCGCGGACGCATACAGCTGCCCTCTCGTAGCTCAACCGGGATGCGGTGGGCTCGGACCACCACTTTCAACAATCACCGCGGCCGTAGCTCAGGACGACGCTCACCGAAGTCCCGACGCCCGGGAAGCCGTGCACGCAGACGAAGTAGGACGTCATGGTCACATCCTCGCCGCAAGGGTGGGCAGCGGCTCGGCGGCCCGCGGTGCGGCCAGCTCACCGTGAAACCTCCCCCCGCAACCGTGTGATATCAGCCCGGTGTCACCAAGGACATCGATCCGGCTGCCAGGCGACGATGGCGCCTTCAGAAGCGGTTGGTGTGGTGTCAGCTTGCGTGCAGGTACCTGCTGATCGCCCGACGGATGGCTTCGGAGACGCTGATGTGTTCCTCGGCGGCACGGAGCAGCAGGTCGCGTTTGAGTTCCGGATCAAGGCGTACCGATTCGACCGATGATGCCGCCGTGCCCATCGAGGGCCTGCCGCCGCGTCGGCCACGCAGGATCTGTTCGACGTCGTAGCCGCGTTCTGCCTCGTCAGCGATCACTTCGACCATCTCGTCGGTGATCGGCGTGCCGTCGGCCGTCCGCCCGTGCGTCGTGGACATCATCGCTCCTTCGGAAGCAGAGTTCGGTACTTCGCTCGCATCGGCATTGCATGGATCACAGCCGGTCCCTGCGGCCGGTCCATCACGACCAGCTCAAGAAACCCCCCTGCGCGATCAACGCCGAGAAGAAGAGGTACCGAACGGGGTCTTCGGCGATCTCCTCGACGACCAAGGCGTTGCGCACAACGTGTTCAATGTCTTCCGGTTCGACGTCGTGCTGGAGCGCCGAGCGGAGGACCTCGACGGCCAGTATCGTACTACGAAACCTGCTTCGCTGGCCGATCTCGGCAACCGCGGCAGGTCAGGCATGACGGGGCAATCCGCCGGATCGGGACAGTCAAGCCGCTGGGGGAACACCGGCGGGCTGAACGATCGCGGGTTGATCGGGCAGCCGGTGGGACAGCGAACCGCACGCATCATCGCCCGCTCCGGTGCCGCCCGGGCGACCGTTTCAGGTGTCTGACCGGACAGCAAACTGGTCGGCCGTAGCGCAGCCATCCACGGATGTATCTGCCGCTACAGGTCGACCGGTAGGGCGCCACCGATGGTCAACAGGATGCAGGTTGGCGAGGACCCCCACTCAGCGCCAGTTCTCGGCACTCGGCGCCGACATATTTTGGTGCCCAGACCCCAAGACCGCGCCCAGTGGAGGGTGGCGGAGCCCCACCCGCTGACTCCGGCCCGCTCGGCATGGCCATGGCCGGTGACCCGCACCCGAACGAGCACCCCGGCGGGCCGTCATGCGTGTCGGAAGTACTCCACGGTGGCGCCGATTCCGGTGCCCAGGTCGAAGGCCGGCGCCCAGCCGAGCTCGGCGGAGGCCTTCGACGAGTCGACCGCGGATGCGCGCACGTCGCCGAGGCGGGCCGGCGCGAACTCGGGTTCGTCCGCAGCCCGGGCGGCCTGCGCGACGAGGGTGTGCAACTGCCGGTCGCTGGTCTGCACCCCGGTGCCGATGTTGTACCGCCGGCGGTCGCCGACCTGCCCGGACGCCAGCAGGAACGCGGCGGCGACATCCTCGACGTAGACGTAGTCGCGGGTGTTGCCGCCATCGCCGTACACCCTGGTGGGAGTGCCGTGCAGCAGGTTCCTGGCGAAGATCGCGACCACACCGGCCTCGCCGTGCGGGTCCTGCCGCGGGCCGTACACATTGGCCAGCGCCAAGTGCGTGCACTGCAGCCCGAACAACTGGGAAAAGGTGTTCAGGTACAACTCGCCCGCCACCTTGGACACCGCGTACGGCGACAGCGGGTTGATCGGTGCGCTCTCCGAGACCGGCAACCGGTCCGGGATGCCATAGATGGAACCGCCGGACGAGGTGAAGACGATCTTCCTCGTGCCCGCCGCGCGGGCCGCCTGGGCCAGGTTGATCGTCCCAAGGACGTTGATCCGGGCGTCGTTGGCCGGGTCGGCGACGCTCGCCCGCACGTCGATCTGCGCCGCCAAGTGATAGATCACCTCGGGCCCGGAGTCCCCGACGATCCCGGCCAGCGCCGGGTCCTGGACGTCAGCCTGGACGAATCGGATCCGGTCGGTCACCTCGGCCAGGTTGGCCAATCTCCCTCGGCTCAGGTCGTCGACAACCGTCACCTCGTCGCCCTGACCGACCAGTCGGTCGACGACGGCCGATCCGATGAATCCGGCTCCGCCGGTGACCAGGGCGCGCATGTGACATCACTCTCTATGTGCCGGTGAGCACCAGTTTCGCGGGCGCGCCTGGTGTTGCCAGGTCGCGTCCCGATTGGTGCGGTTCGATCAGACTACCGAGCGCTCGGATACTCCGGGGCTCGCGGCGCGCTCGCTCCAAAGATTGTCTCTTTGCGACACGGAGTGAGCCCCGGGTCCCGTTCGGATGATTCCAGGGAATCGTTCTTCACGAGGGTGTCCTTTATCCGCAGCGAGTCGACGTATCGACGCCCACCGATCGCGGTGACACCGCGGGGTCCATCGAAGGCCCGTCCTCGTGTCGGCCTGATCTGTCATGAGCCAACGTCCGGTCACGCCAAAGAGCTTGCGTGCCAGTGCGTCTACGCGACGTGGCGTGAGCTCGTCAATCGGGTGCTGCGCTTGACAGACGCGACGCGGGGGAGTTATCTCAGAGTGCTGACGACGACAGCCGCTAGGGGGCGGGATCGCTGCCGACTTGGCCATGATCCCGTGAGAAACCAATCTCAGCGCCCCAACCATGACCGGATTACTCACCGAAATGGGGTTGAAAGCGAGACCGCAGCTGTTCCGGGATGAATCACAACCGATTGAGCAATTCGCCGTGACGTCGAAGTTCCTGGGCGTCCGGGAATCGGGTGATGCCAATGCCGCAGCCGTGGATCCGTTTCGACGCTGCTCGCGCGAGAATCGGACACCAGGCGAGAGGTTGAGGCGAAATGACCCGCTGGCGAGTGCTCATCGCTGACAACGAGGCGCTGATGCGCCTGGAACTCTCCGCGTTGCTGGCCGAGGACGGCTTTGAAGTGGTGGGGTGCGCCGACGACAGCGCGCAGGCGCTCGCGTTGGCCGCCGAGATCCGGCCCGATCTGGTGATCATGGACGCGGTCACCCTGTCCCAGGCCTGCGTGGACGCGGCGAAAAACATCATTGGCCGGGAAATCGCCCCGGTCGTCGTCCTGGTGCCCGCGTCCCACACCGAACTGACGGGGACCCAACAGGACAGCGACGGGGTCGCGTTCCTTCCGCGTCAGTTCGTGAAGTCCGAGTTGCTGCCCGCCATAGAGGTTGCTGCGGCCCGTTTCACGGAGTCCCGGACGCTGAAAGCCCAGGTCGCCGACGCCGCCGAACGGGAGCGCGCTCAGCAGGTCGTCAGGCGGGCCAAGGAACTGATGATCGCCCAGCAACACATGACCGAGGTCGACGCCGCCGACTGGCTGCGCAGGGCGGCGGCGCGTCGGCAGACCGCCCTGCATGACATCGCTGAGATGGTCGTCGACGGACTGACCGCCACCGCCTGACCCACCTGGGCACGCCTGCGCCTTCGGTGGTGCCCTCACTCGAACGTGACGACGAACCTCTGTGTCCGGGCAAAGAATGGAACAGAGCCGGCTCGTTGGCGCGCGAACGCCACCTGTTTGCCCACGAATTGGCGGTTGACGCATTCCGGACGGAACGGTCTGCTGAGCCTGCTGATCCGACAGCCGCCCGGGACCGATCACGCCGCCGACACGCCGCGCGATCGCGAACTCCGGGGCGCCCGGGGTTGCACTGAATACTATCCGGTCTCAGATACCGGGACGATTCCGCCAGTGCCGGGCGTCGATCGTTGGAACTGTTGGCGGGTACAGGTCGAGCCGACGGACTTCGGTCGGCCGCGCGCGCCTATGATCTGCGGCTAATCGCGCACCCGGCCGGAAGGGAGTTTGGTATGGGCAGTGGCATCGCTGGGAAACGGCGCCTTCCCCGGCAAGGGTCCGACAAGGATGCCGCCGAGGACGACGGCATCGAGATGGGTGATCACGCCCCATCCCGAGGGTTGCCCGGGCATCCCACCGATCTCATCAGCCCACAGCCGCTGAGCTACGAAGAGCGCCGCGACCGCTGGCTCCGGGCGAACGGGACGCTGTGGCGGGCCGAGCCCGAAGGTGTGGAATGGCAACGCACGTAGCTTCCTGAGCAATCGCCATTACAGGGAATTGACCCATTTCTGCCGGTGCAGGCTGCTGTCGCAGGGTCGCACTGTGGCGCCCGACCCCCTTGACCGCGAAGCACTATCGAGGGATTGCGATGGCCGCGTACTCCGAAGTGAGCGAGCTTTTCGTTCGTGGTGAGTGTGGGCCGAAAGGTCCGGCATTTGTCGCCCAGGGTGACATGAACCGCCGAAATGGCGAATTGTGTTCACTCATCAGAGGCCGGGGCGGTGAAACGGTCGTCGGTATGCTGATCATGAGGACCGCC
>JBBQGJ010000358.1:0-7133 GCA_038322925.1 Mycobacteriales bacterium | reverse complement strand
CGGCGCAGTCGCCGTAGCAGTCCGGTACCGCGGTGGTTTCCTTGTCGAACAGGTAGATCGCCTGCCCGGTGCCGTCGAACAGAACCTCCCCGAAATCGCTGCCCGCTGTCATGATCGTGACGCCGGTTGCTGTTCCGGCGGCGCCTGATTCCGCGGTCATCGCCTCCGATGCAGGGTGCATGGAGTCCTCGCTCGTCATGGACGACTCCGGGTGATCCATCATCGATCCCGACGGCCCCACCATCGCACCGGCGGAACCCACGCCGGAAGTCATCGGCTCCGTCAGGGCTTCGGTCATTGCCGGGTCACCGGACGGCATCACCGCCAAGGCGCTCGTCGTCTGCGCCGCGGGCGTGGTGGCGCCGCTCGCACAGGCGGTGAGTGGGACCGCGATCAGTGCCAGCAGGGCCAATGAACGTCGCATCCACCGACCGTAAAGCGAAACACGGGTTCAGCCGCGCTCCGGCGGCGGATGTCACCGGACCGTAAGGACTCCCGCTGGGTGGATCTCGCTACGGCTGATGTTGTCGACGGCCACCGCGTTCTACGGCGCCCTGCTGGCATTCTTCGGCAGCGGCGAACACGTTCAGGCACCACAACATCGCCATCGGCGAACGCACCGGCCCCGGTCCAGCACTCTTCGCCATCGATGCCATCGGACCCGACTCGACACCAAGACCGCCACCAGCCGAACGCGCGAATGTGCCTGGGCACCGACCAAATCCTTACGGATCTGGAAGGTTCACCGGCGAATCTGTCACCCGGCGGCCGACGGGCCTACCGTCGAGGAGCCGGCACCGTCGGCACAATCGGTATGACATCACGTGCGTGCGACGACCAGGCGAGCTGGAGGTGAGACCAATGGCTGATCGCTCCTGCGTCCTGGTGATCGACGACGACGACACCGTCCGAGAAGTGTTGCGGCGGTATCTCATGCGTGACGGGCACGACGTACTCGAGGCCGCCGACGGCAGCGCCGGGCTCAAGCTTGCCCTGGACCGCAACCCGGATCTGCTCGTCCTGGACCTGATGCTCCCCGGTATGGACGGCCTCGAGGTTTGCCGGCAGATCCGCCGCACATCGTCAGTGCCGATCATCATGCTGACAGCGCTGGGTCAAGTGTCCGATCGCGTCGTCGGTCTCGAATACGGCGCCGACGACTACGTGGTCAAGCCGTTCAGCCCGCGGGAACTCGCCCTGCGCGTCGGCAGGGTGCTGGATCGCAGCAGGGCCAGCGCAGCACCCGCAACAGCACAGCCCCAACAGATCAGTACCACCGACGGCGAACTGACAGCTGACGCGACCTCGCGCATCGCGACCTGCCGCGGGAGAGAGATTTCCCTGACCAGCCGCGAATTCGACTTGTTGTACTTCCTGTTGCAGCACCCGGGCCGGGTTTTCGGCCGCGCTGAGCTGATGGAAAAGGTGTGGGGCTGGTCATTCGGCGATCAATCGACGGTCACCGTCCACGTGCGACGCCTCCGGGAGAAGGTGGAGATCAACGCCGCCCGGCCGCAGAGGATCGTCACCGTGTGGGGCGTCGGATACCGATTGGAACCAGCCCGAGCGGCAACCAACCGACCGCTCCTTCCCGCGCCCGGCGGGAGTCCGACGGCCGGACCAGCCAGCGCCGCGCACCTTGGAGCTGGCGATACACGGGTTCAGCCGGAAGCCCTGTCATGACCGACGTGGTACATGTCCTCCCGTGGGCTCTGCTGGCCGCGCTGCTGACCGGTCTCATCGAGTTTGCCGTCCTGCAGGCGCTTCGGAATCGATCCGCGACAGCGAATATCGCGGCCCTGGTGACAATCCCGATCCTCGCCGTGTTGTTGTTCGTTGTCGTCATCAGCGGATTCATGTACTCCTCAGCACTGGCGTTGACCGCGACAGCCTGCGGCCTGATAGCGATCGTGGTCATCCCTGTGGTGATCTACCTCGGGCGCCGAATCGCCCTCGACGCCCTGGCCGCCGAACGGGAACGCGCCGCCGAACGGACCGCGGAAACCTCCCGGCGGCAATTGGTTGCCTGGGTCAGCCACGACCTGCGAACCCCACTCGCCGGGATCCGGGCGATGAGCGAGGCGCTGGAAGATGCCGTTGTGGTCAATCCCACCGAGATCACCGAATACGCCCGGCGCATCAGCTCGGAGACCACCCGGCTGTCAATGATGGTGGACGACCTCTTCGAGCTGTCCCGGATCAATGCCGGGGCGCTCGCCCTGACATTCGGACCGTTGTCCACCGAGGATCTGGTCACCCAGGCCATGGAAACCGCCGCGCAGGCCGCCCAGCAGCGCGGTGTTCACCTGACCGCCTCATCGGCGGAACCGGGCTGGCCGACCGTGCAGGGCTCGGATCCCGAACTCCTACGAGTCCTACGAAATCTCCTGGTCAACGCCATCCGGCACACCCCGTCCGACCACACCATCGAAGTGATCGCCGGGCAGACCGCCGACTACGCCTGGCTGGCAGTGCAGGACGAATGCGGCGGCATCGATCCCGACGACCTACCCAGAGTGTTCGACGTGGCATTCCGCGGGGCACCCGCACGATCACCCCGAGCCGGCGCCACAGAGACGGGCGCCGGCCTCGGATTGGCCATCGCCAGAGGACTCGTGCAAGCCCACGGCGGGGATATCAGCGTGTGCAACCACGGGCACGGCTGCCGGTTCGAGGTACGACTTCCGGTACCCGCTTGATCATCTGCAGGTGAGCCCAACCGCGACGATGCTGACGCCGATCAGTCCGCTCCCACCCGTGGACCGGAGCCTAGTTGACAGGAAAGGGGTCTCGTCCTCGTGCGGGTGGTCACGATCGATATTCCGGGTTCTCGAAGTCGAAACGCGTGCCCGCGTCCCATTCCTTCCGCTGGTTCCCGTACGCGGGGAAGCCGCCGGCGTTCTTGAGCATCCGGGCCAGGTGCAGCAGGTTCCAGGTCATGAAGGTGGTGTTGCGGTTGGTGAAGTCGTTGTCCAGACCGGCACGGGTGCCATCGTCCAGCAGGTCGCCGTAGCTGGGGCCGGGCCCCGCCTCGCCTATCCAGCCCGCGTCGGCTTGCGGCGGGATGCTGTACCCGATGTGTTGCAGGCTGTACAGGACGTTGGAGGTGCAATGTTTGATGCCGTCCTCGTTGCCGGTGATCAGGCAGCCACCGACCCTGCCGTAGTACAACCATTGCCCCTTGGCGTTGAGTTCGCCGGAGTGGGCGTACAACCGCTCGATGATTTTCTTGGTTTCGCTGCTGTTGTCGCCCAACCAGATCGGGCCGCCGATGACCAGGATGTCCGCAGCCAGGACCCTGGGGAACAACTCCGGCCACTCGTCGACGTCCCATCCCCGGGTCCGCATGTCCGGGTAGACGCCGGTGGCGATCTGGTGATCGACGGCCCGGAACTGATCCACGGTGACGCCCTGCTTGGTCATGATGTCCGCGCTGACGTCGATGAGGAGCTGGGTGTGGCTGGCCCCAGGGGATCGGGTCAACGTGGTGTTGATGAACAGCGCTGTCAGGTCCGAGTAGTCGTTCGATTGATCAGCCATGACGTTTCCCTAGAGTTCTTCCGAAATGTCCATTGATGGTGGGTGTCCACGTCGGCCTCCGCAACCCGGGGCCTCGTGGTGGCGGGGCTCCCGGGTTCTCCGGTGCGGAGAGCCCGGGTGTCCGTCACTGTGGGTGGGTCGCCGACATCGGTCACTGACGGCAGATGTCGGGTATTCGTGCTATTTGAAGAAATGGGTTTTCGGCCGGTCGAGCAGTTGCTCCTCGAGGAAGATGTCGACCTTCTCGTTGTAAAAGGCGATCAATCCGGCGATCGGTTGAAGCTGCCGGGTCGGGAAGTCGTAGGCCCAGGCCAAGTCGGGGTGCACGGTCTCGCCGATCCTGATCGACCAGTATCCGCTGGTGGTGCCCTTGTAAGGGCACGCGGTCTGCGTCTGGGTGGGGATCAGGTGATCGAGGTTCGCCTCGCTCCGATTCAGGTAGTAGCGGGTCGGCAGTCCGGTCTCGAAAACCATGACCGGGCAGGAGGATTCGGCCAGCACCACCCCGTCCAGTTCGACCCGGACTGCTCTGGTCGAGCGGAGTGCATCCACCCTCGTGTAGGGATTGCGGGGGTGGACGAAGACCCGCTCGTCCTCCTCGAACCAGGCATCCACGGAGTCCCATTCGAAGCGGACCATGCCGGGCAAGCCCGGTATCGCATCCTCCGTGTACAGCCGGGCGGCGCCCGGCCGGAGTGTGTCCCCGGCGCGAATACTGTGCCGCCGCGCGGTGCCGCGGCTGAGCCGCTGTGGGTGCTGTTCGTCGACCAGCACAGTGGGATCCACGTCGGCGACAGGGATGTAGTACTGCGGGTAGTTGGGCCACTCCCAGACGTACAAAGCGCGGGTGGTGTCCAGGATGGTGTGGGTCCCGAGCGTTGCGCGGATCCGTCTGGGGACCGGTTCCATGTGGTTGACCGGAGCGATCATCGTCGGATAGTCGGCGGCCATGGTGGTCTCCAGTCTGTGTCTTTGCATGGCCGAGGACATCACGATGGCGGCTGCGGCCGGGATGTCCTCGACCTGGGTCCGGTGGGCGGTCCCGTCTCGCCGGGGGCGTGCCTTTCGATCCGCGGACCAACTTTCGCCGTCTCAGTTCGCGGCGAGCCCGGCGACGGAGTCAGGCAGGCCGTTGCGGGAGCCGACCGAGGTCAACTGTCCGTCGGCTTCGACGTGCCATCCGAAGATGCGGTGCGCGTCCGCGTCGATCGCGTACAGGAAGCGACCGTCGCCGGACAGGTCCTCGTCCCGCAGCCCGGGGTGCGACTCGACGGCCGTGCCAGCGGTAGCATCGGCCAGCGTCAGCGACCCGTCAGCACTGACCTCGTACCGGGACACCGCACCGTCGGCGAAGTTGGTGGCGTACACGAACCTGCCGCTGCCGTCGGACACCGCCCAGCAGATCGCGCTGCGGCCGTTGCCGACGGACCGGGACACCGGGGCCAGTCCCTGCGCGGTCAACCGGTAGGAGGACGCGGCGGCCTTCCCGACCTGCGCGCCGAAAGCCTCTGTCACCACGAGCGTTTGGTTGTCGGCAAAGGTGAAGCCGTACGGCGTCTGACCCGACGAGGCGATCTCCAGCGGGTCGCCCAGCAGCCCGCTCTCATCCACCGGGAAGCTGAGCAGCGAGTTCGTGCCCCGCTGGGTCACCACCACCGTGGCCCCATCCGGGGAGAACCCGACCTGCGCCGGGTCCGCGCCCGCCGCCAGGTCACGACGAGACCCCGGCACCACGTGCAGGCCGTCCACGTCCAGGGTGAACCCGACCAGGCCCGGGTCACCCGTGTTCAGCACGTACACCAGAGAGTCGTGTTCGGTCACGCTCGCCGGGGCGCCGCCGTTGCTCGGCGTTGTCCGGACCATCGCCAGCACGTCGTGGTGGACAGCGAACACCGCGACGTCGTTGCTGCCGGCGTTCGTCACCAGCAGGAATCGACCGTCCGCGGTGAGGGTCACCGATCCCTGTGAGCCCAAATGCGCCGCGCCCAGGCCGGCACCACCTGTCGGGTACTCCCCCGCCGGCTCCAGCGCACCGTCCGGACCGCGGCGGAACGCCAGCACCCTGTTGGTGCCCTGTTCGTTGGTCTGCACGAACACGCCGGCGAAAGCGGCACTGTTCCTGGTGTCGAGAATCGACATCGTGGACATCCTTCTTCCGATCCGATGATTGCTGACACCACTTGGTGTCGGCAACCCCGGAACCGTTACGCCGCGCGGCAGTGCAACTTCAACTCATCAGATCTCGGGTCAGGGTCATCGGTACCGCAACCGGCTGCTGCCCGATGAAGCAGTGCGGCGGTTGCGTCGGTGCTCCCTTCGACGTCGGTGCTCCTTGGTGGCCGGTAACGGCTTCGGGACAGCCGGCTCAGGTGCGTCCGAGGAAACGGCGGGCCGGTTCACCTTTGGCGGGGCGTTGGCATGATCTTCGGGGCCTGGTCGTCGGCGAGGAAGTCCAGGATCAGCCGGGCCGTGAGCTCCGGCTTCTCCAGTGGTAGTCCGTGGGATGTCCCGGGTACGACGGCCAGTTGCGCCTCCGGGATGGTGTCGCGCATCGCTTCCAGGTGTCCGATGCTGACGAGGTCGTCGTCGCCGGCCATGATCAGCGTGGGCGCGGGGATGCGGGCCAGGTCCGAGAGCTGTGCGGGGGTGTCGATGATGGGCGACCGGAGTGTTATCGGTGCCGGGGCTCCCGGCGATCGCGAACGGACCGAAATCGAAGGTGTACGTGTGGATCGGCGGGCATCCGGTGGCGATGAGCCGGTCCAGCAGGCCCCATCTCCGCAGCGCCCCCACCCCGGTGGGCTGGACGACATGAGTGGAGATCGTGTCACTGGGAAACGTTGCCCGATCGACCAGCAGCACTCGATACCCGTTCCGCGCCAACAGCATCGCCGTCGTACTGCCCTCGACGCACCGTGCTGGACAAGCTGCTCGTCGACGCCGCCGCCGAGGCCGGAGCGGACGTCCGTGAAGGTTTCACGGTGGAAGGGATCGTGCTCGATGACGACCGGGTGGTCGGCGTCCGCGGCCACGGCAAAGACGGGCGGTCCGTGACAGAACATGCGCGGGTGGTGGTCGGCGCTGACGGCTTGCATTCGCTCGTCGCCGCAACGGTGGGACCCGAGCGGTACCGAGAAAAGCCACCATTGCTGTGCGGCTACTACTCGTACTGGAGCGACCTCCCGATGGACGGCCGATTCGACACCTACATCCGGCCGGAGCGAGGCTTCGCGGCCTGCCCCACCCATGACGATCTCACCCTTGTCGTCGTCGGTTGGCCGTACGCCGAGTTCGCCGCCAACAAAGCCGATATCGAAGGCAACTACCTTAAAACATTCGAGCTGGCACCGGCTTTCGCCGAATGCGTGCGCAGCGCGGCCCGTGAGGACCGTTTCTACGGCATGGCCGTGCCCAACTATTTCCGCAGGCCATACGGCCCGGGGTGGGCGCTGGTCGGCGACGCCGGATACAACAAGGACTTCATCACGGCGCAGGGCATCAGCGACGCGTTTCGGGACGCCGAACTGTGCGCCGACCGCCTCCACCAAGTCTTCTCCGGCGACCGATCCTTCGACGACGCCATGAGCGATTAC
>JBBQGJ010000357.1:0-7152 GCA_038322925.1 Mycobacteriales bacterium | reverse complement strand
GCCGCGGCGGGATCGAAGCCGGCCGGCGAGTCCTTCAGCGACAGACCCATCCCGGCGAGCTTGATCTTGACCTCGTCGATCGACTTCTGCCCGAAGTTGCGGATGTCCAGCAGGTCGGCCTCGGTGCGCGAGACCAGCTCGCCGACGGTGTGGATGCCTTCCCGCTTGAGGCAGTTGTAGGAGCGGACGGTGAGGTCCATCTCCTCGATCGGCAGCGCGAACGCCGCGATGTGATCGGCCTCGGCGGGCGAGGGCCCGATCTCGATGCCCTCGGCGTCGATGTTCAACTCGCGGGCCAGGCCGAACAGCTCGACCAGGGTCGTGCCGGCCGAGGCCAGCGCGTCCCGCGGGGTGATCGACGGCTTGGTCTCGACATCCAGGACCAGCCGGTCGAAGTCGGTCCGCTGCTCGACACGGGTGGCCTCGACGCGGTAGGTGACCTTGAGCACCGGGGAGTAGATCGAGTCGACCGGGATGCGGCCGATCTCGGCACCGACGACCTTGTTGGGCGAGGCCGGCACGTAGCCGCGGCCCCGCTCGACGACGAGCTCGATCTCGAGCTTGCCCTTCTTGGTCAGGGTGGCCAGCTGCAGATCCGGGTTGTGCACGGTGACGCCGGCGGGCGGCGCGATGTCGCCGGCGGTGACGTCACCGGGACCCTGCTTGCGCAGGTACATGGTGACCGGCTCGTCGTCCTCGGAGGACACGACCAGATCCTTGAGGTTCAGGATCAGCTCGGTGACGTCCTCCTTGACCCCGGGGACGGTGGTGAACTCGTGCAGCACGCCGTCGATCCGGATGCTGGTGACACTCGCGCCGGGGATGGAGGAGAGCAGGGTGCGCCGCAGCGAGTTGCCCAGGGTGTAGCCGAATCCTGGCTCGAGCGGTTCGATGATGAACCGTGATCGGTTCTCCGACACAACTTCTTCGGTCAGTGCGGGGCGCTGGGAAATCAGCACGGTGGTGTTTCCTTTCGCAGGTGACGACCGCTATATGACGTCACTTCGGTGGTGGTGCGACGGCCGGTCCAACGGCCGCGTTCCCCCTTGTCGGCGCGGATCAACTTCTACGGCGCGGATGAAGTCGGCCAGTTCTGTGACTGGTGTGACGCAAGTCAACGACTTCATCCGCGCCAGCGAGGTTGATCCGCGCCGAGCGAGGGACGTTCTCTGGCCGAGTTCGCACACCCCCATTGGCGAAGCCAGTCCGACCGACGAAGTCGGGAGGGGCGAAGCGAAGCGGAGCCATGTAGTTGTCAAGATTCTTTCGAGCCCGGCGAAGCCGGCCCGTACCTACTCGCGGCAGCGAGCGTTTACTTGGAGTAGAACTCGACGATCAGCTGCTCGGCGACCTGCGAATCGATCTGCTGGCGCACCGGCAGCGAGTGGATCAGGATCGTCAGCGACTCCGGAACGACCTTCATCCAGGCGGGAATCGGGCGATCGCCGAAGGTCGCGCGGGCCAGCTCGAACGGGAACAGCTCGTTCGACTGCTTGCGGACGGTGATGATGTCGTACTGCTCGACGCGGTACGAGGGCACGTCCACTCGCTGGCCGTTGACCAGGAAGTGACCGTGGGTCACCAGCTGACGGGAGGCGCGGCGGGTCCGGGCCAGCCCGGCGCGGTACACGACGTTGTCCAGCCGGGATTCGAGGATCTGCAGCAGGGTTTCACCGGTCTTGCCGGGCCGGGATGCGGCCTCGGCGTAGTAACGGCGGAACTGCTTCTCCATGACGCCGTAGGTGAAGCGGGCCTTCTGCTTCTCCTGCAGCTGTGTCAGGTATTCCTTTTCCTTCGTCCGAGCGCGACCGTGCTGGCCGGGCGGGAAGGGGCGGCGTTCGAACGCCATGTCGCCGCCGACCAGGTCGGTCTTCAGGCGGCGGGACTTCTTGGTGACGGGTCCGGTATATCTAGCCATTACTGTCCAATTCTCCTTTCGTCCCGCTCAGACCCGGCGCCGCTTGGGCGGCCGGGTTCCGTTGTGGGCCTGCGGGGTGACGTCGGAGATCGCGCCGACCTCGAGACCCGCGGCCTGCAGCGAACGGATGGCGGTCTCGCGACCCGAGCCCGGGCCCTTGACGAACACATCCACCTTCCGCATGCCGTGCTCGATGGCCTGACGGGCGGCGTTCTCGGCCGCCATCTGGGCGGCGAACGGGGTGGACTTCCGGGAGCCCTTGAAGCCGACATGGCCGGCGGAGGCCCATGAGATCACCGCACCGGTGGGGTCGGTGATCGAGACGATGGTGTTGTTGAACGTGCTCTTGATGTGCGCGTGGCCGTGGGAGACGTTCTTCTTCTCCTTGCGGCGGACCTTCTTGACCGCACTGGCACCCTGACGGGACTTGGGGGGCATCGGATTACCTTGCCTTCTTCTTGCCGGCGATCGTCTTCTTCGGGCCCTTGCGGGTCCGGGCGTTGGTCTTGGTGCGCTGGCCGCGAACCGGCAGATGACGGCGGTGCCGCAGGCCCTGGTAGGAGCCGATTTCCATCTTCCGGCGGATGTCGGCCTGCACCTCGCGGCGAAGGTCGCCCTCGACCTTGAGGTCGGCCTGGTCGATCGCCTCACGCAGCGCGAGAACGTCCTCGTCCGACAGGTCCTTGGAGCGCAGGTCCGGGCTGATGCCGGTGGCCTTGAGCAGTTCGAGGGAGCGGGTTCGCCCGATCCCGTAGACGTAGGTGAGCGCGATCTCCATCCGCTTGTCGCGGGGCAGATCAACGCCGACGAGTCTCGCCATGTGGCGCGGTACTCCTTTGTCGTGCCCACAGGTGTCGGTCGCGTCCCGTCCCGGGATTCCGGGCCCCGGCCTGTGGCCCGGGGGTGTCGCACGTCGTTCCGGCCAGAGCCGGACGGGTGGATGGTGACGCGATGGTGGGTGTCACCGGATATCCGGTGACGGAGTGCGGCGCTGACCGGGATGGCCCCGATCAGCATTGCCGCACGGACGTCAGTTGGCCGAGGTACTCAGCCCTGACGCTGCTTGTGCCGCACGTTCTCGCAGATGACCATGACGCGACCGTGCCTGCGGATCACCTTGCACTTGTCGCAGATCTTCTTGACGCTCGGCTGAACCTTCACTGCCGTCCTCATCTCTAGTACCGGTGCCGGCTTGTCCGCACCGGACCACGCGCGCCCGGTCGGGCGCGCTCCCTATCGGTCCCCGGAGGGCCGATCGACCCGGGCTCGCGCCCAGGCCCGCCCCTGAGCGGGGGCGGCTGTCCTTGTTTGTTTACTTGTAGCGGTAGACGATCCGACCGCGGGTGAGGTCATAGGGCGACAGCTCCACGACCACGCGGTCCTCGGGCAGGATGCGGATGTAGTGCTGGCGCATCTTGCCGCTGATGTGAGCGAGCACCCGGTGCCCGTTCTCCAACTCCACGCGGAACATGGCGTTGGGGAGGGGTTCGACCACCCGACCCTCGACCTCAATGGCCCCGTCTTTCTTGCCCATATCCTCCACAATCCACTGAAAAAGCTTGTGTACTTCCGCCGTGCCTGTGCACGCTGTGACGGGCCCTCCCAGACGCCTGTGACAGGCCGTCCGATCGAGCCTTTCCTCGTGCGATGGGTGCGCAGGAATACCGAATTCTCGGCCCAGCCGGTTGAGTGCAGCACCAAACCAGCACGACTCGCGCGCCGACGTTCCACTCTACGCCGGTACAGCGGCGAGTCCAACTCACCCGCTGCACGCCGTCTGACGGGCTCCCCCACCGTCGGCGAGCTCTGTCGAAATGTGTGTGCGGCCTCCGTGATCAACGCTTCCGGCCCGATGGCATTCCATGCTCACGCCGGGTTGCTCGCGGCGCATCCGCCCGGCTCCGGACCGCGCGGATGAAGTGGTCGACTTCTGTCACAGTGGTCACATTTGCACCCCCGTTCATCCGCGAGGACGATGTTGATCCGCGCTCATCAGGGGGTGACCGGGTTGGCGGCCGACAACGACGTCATCTTCGAATACGGCTACGTCTGGCTGCCGTACGCGGTGGCCGCACTGATCCTGTTCGCGCTGGGGGCGGTCGCGCTCATCCGCTCCCGCCGCAGGTCCCCGCGCACCGCAGAGGTGCTGTTCATCAGCGGCGGGGTGCTGGCGGTCGCGGCCGGGGTGATTCTCGGTCTCGCCGACGGCGCCTCCGAGAGCAACGGACTGGCGAGCATCGACCCGCCGTTGTGGTCGTTCATGATCGATCACCGGACTTCCGCCCTGACGACCCTTGCCGTCACGGTCACCACCCTGGGCAGCACGGTGGCGATGGCTCTGATCGCCCTGGCCACCGTCGTATTCCTGCTTGTCAAGCGGCGACGGGGCGATGCCGCTCTCGTCACGGTGGTCGCGGCCGGTGCAGGCGTGCTCGTCCGGTTCGGCAAGGCAACGGTGGGCCGCGAACGACCGCCCGTCGATTTCCGGCTGGTCGCCGAGACCAACGAGTCCTTCCCGTCCGGCCATGCGCTGGCGTCCGCGGCGATTCTCGGCGCGCTGCTGGTCGTTCTGCTGCCCGCGATCCCCAGCGCCCGCGGCCGCGCGGTGGCCATCGCCGCCGCCGCGATCTTCGTGACGGCCATCGGGCTGTCCCGGCTCTACTTGGGCGTGCACTGGGCCACCGACGTCATCGGCGGGTGGGTGATCGGTTTCGCGTGGCTGTATTTCTGCCTGACCGTCCGCCGAGTCTGGCGACGCCGGGCGTCCACACCCCCGGTCGACCGGGCCGGCTCGGCGGCATCCGACCCGGGTGGACCGGCCACGTGACCATGGGTAGTCGGCCAGATCGGAGTTCCACATGCTCCGGTCGGGACTGGCGCCGCCACCAACGCGGTGACGACCCCCGGTTGGTCCTATGGCTGCAGGCCGTCGAACCAGTTTGACTGGACAAACGACCGGGTACTCCGCCATGTGACCGCGCGCATCCCGCGCACCTGGCAATGGAAAGAGGACCGGATCATGGTGCTGGCGATTGTCTTGATCGTGCTGGCCGTACTGTTGGGGTTGGGCGGCCTGGTGTTCACCGCGCTCAAGTGGCTGCTGATCGTCGCGGTGGTGCTGCTCATCGCGGGCGCCGTCGCCGGCTTCCTAGCCCGGGGAAAGTCCACCAGGGTGCGGTAACCGGACCGGTCTCACCAACCCGTCTCAATACCGCCCCGGCCCGCGGGGCATCGCAGCGACGACGGCCCACAAGCTGCCCCTGGCCGGCCGGTGCCAACGCGCAGGCCCGGCCGGTCAGGTGGCCACCACACCGCGACAGCAACGCTCTTCAGGGCGCGGCCCGAGCACCACGATCCGCGGAGTACGCCGACGGAGGAGCGACAGATGCCGAACCGAGAAGCGAGACGATGAGTACGCCTTCACCGACCGACGCGAACGAGAACCGGCCACCCGGTGCGTCCAGCGAAACCCGGTCGACCGCCGGCGACGCGGAAACCTGGGTGCACCAACCGATACCGGAAGCCGGCGCTGTTGACCCGACCCCACCCGAGGGCACCGTGCTGGCCCGCCAGCAGCAGCGTTTCGGCGGTATGAAGATCGGCTCAGCGTTCTTCGGCTGGCTGACGGCCACCGGGATGGCCGTATTGGTGATCAGCGTGCTGACCGCCGCAGGTGTCGCGTTCGGCGTGGCCACCCGCCAAAACGTCGATCAGGCGGTCCAGGAGTCGCAGGTCGGCACGGCCACCGCGCAGACCGTCGGCCTGGTCGGCGCGATCGCCCTGTTGGTCATCCTGTTCGTGGCCTATTTCTGCGGTGGCTACGTGGCCGGCCGGATGGCGCGATTCCACGGCGCACGCCAAGGCCTCGCGGTCTGGTTGTGGGGCATCGCGATGGCGGTGATCATTGCCGGGATCGCGTGGATCGCGGGCTCCCAATACGACGTGCTGGCCCGGCTGAACCTCCCGCGCATCCCGGTCAACGAGGGTGACGTCACCGCAGTCGGGCTGATCGCGATCGGTGCCGCGCTGCTCACCGGTCTGGTCGGTGCAGTGCTCGGCGGCCTGGCCGGCATGCGTTTTCACCGCAAGGTTGACGCCGCCGATCTCGACGCGCCGTCCGGCAGCGCGTGAGAGACAGTGCCTGATGGAGACAGTGCCTGATGGACACCGTGCGACCGACACCACCACACCGAACCGCCCAGCCAACGGATTGCGCCGACCGATTGCGCAGTGCCGGGAAATCCCCGGTGGATCAACGTGTCTGGCCCTTTGAGGTCGCGGGGCAGCCACAACGGGCCGCAAGCGTTGATCATCAACGTCCGTGACCGGGACCGGTCCGGTCGAGCAACGCGGGCATCTGCGACATCGGCATCGGCCGGCCGGTCGATACGGTCGGGCCGCCGCCGAGGCGAACGGCCCTGACCATCTTCTGGCCGGTGCGGACGATCCTCTGACCGGCGCGGGTGGAACGTCGAGCATCGCCACTGCGGCCGGGCATCGCAGGCGGGCCGCGGAACCGGCCATGTGGTGCAAGAACGACGACGCCGGCGTCAGCGGACTGCTGACACCGGCGTCGGATGACGAATCTCGGACATTGCCCACGACGGCACCGCACATTCGGCACCGGCCGACCACTCACTCGCTGTCGGCCCTGACCAACCGCTCGAACGGGATTGGTCTTCGGCGGCGGATCCCCAACCGCCCGTTAGCAAGTTAGCCAGCCGAGCGGCTAACCCGCTCGGGATTCCGGTGTGACCATCCATGTCCCCCAGGAGCGTTTCGTTCCGTCCGCGATCGGGAACTCGCGGCCGCGCCCAACCAGAGTCGACGGGTCGGATGTTCGCTGTCAGAACCCGCACAGCCGAATGGAGTCCGCGCGACGTCGGCACGGGGCCGCGGCGAGTCTCCGTTCATGGCGGACCCGAAATACGCCTCTCGCTGGCGGCGACGACCGGGGAACCGGACAAACGTCGTTAGGCTGGAGCGGTGATGCGACTGCGCAGGACCATGATCGGCCTCGGCTCGGTCATCGTCATGACGCTGTCCGGGTTGGCGGCCTGCACCCAGCAGGAGAGCGGTAAGGCCGTCCCGAGTGCACCCGATGGCGAGTCGACCGCATTGACCCTGCCGACCGAGGACACCTTCCCGACCGACGAAACCCTCCCGACCGAGGACACCTTCCCCACCGACGAAACCCTCCCGACCGACCAAACCCTCCCGACCTACGAAACCCT
>JBBQGJ010000356.1:0-7164 GCA_038322925.1 Mycobacteriales bacterium | reverse complement strand
AGCCGCCTTGAACAGATCCAGGGTTTCCGACATTCGACCAATCCCTCAACACTGGGCTACGGAACGTCACGACCCTAGCTGGCCGACACCCCGAACCCCAGGCAGGGACACGGCCAAATCCACCCGATCCGGCGAGGAGCCATCTTTCCGTCCGCGCCGACCGGGACGATGACCAGGTTCGGGATGTTCTGCCCGGCCTGGAGGTTCAGGTTCGACGTTTGCTGCTGGGGGGTGCCGGACGGCCACACGGTGATGTAGCCGGCCGCGGCCGGATCGGCCACGGTGACGTTCAGCGCGACCGCGGACACCCCGGTGGCGGGCACCCCGCCCTGTCCGGTGACCGGCACCGAGATCGACCCCGTCGACGGCACCGGGCCGGCCGCTCCCTGCCCGATCCGGGTGTCCAGGATCCGCGCCGGCGGCAGTGAGGCCACCGCCCCCGGTGTGGTTGGGGGTGCGGTGACCGAGACGGGGCGGGTCAGCGACGAGCTCGCTCCGAGGGCGTCGGTGACGGTCAGCGTGACCTGGTAGGTCCCGGCGACCGGGTAGGTGTGCGATGGGTTCACCCCGGTGACGTCACAACAACTACCGAGTCAAGAAACCGGCGAACCCGCCAGCATCCGCCACACCCGGGCGGCAACCATCATGCTGCACAGCCTCAACCGCCGCGCAGCATGATCAACTTACGCTACGCGGCATTGTGGACTGTACTGCACCTGGTCGGTGCCCGGCGATTCCCTGGTCGGGCCCTGGGATATCAGCAGCGCGCAGCCCTTTCTGGCCGAGCCCGATCTTTTCGCGGCGCCTTTCCTGCAGGACCGCGACGGGAATTGGGTGCTGGTGGGATTTGTGAATCTGAAACCAAAGGGCGTCAATTCGTTCGACATCATCGACCCGATTCCCGTCACCCTGCAGGACGGCGTGGTCGTTGCCCGACCCGGCTACTCCTCGGTCGAAGAGGCCTTGCTGGCCGGCGGGGCCCACGCCCCGACCACCGTCTGACGCCCAGCAACGCTACGCATTTCCCTCCGGTCGGGCACTTTCCCACCCGCGTCCATCTGCGCTGGCACGCCCGGCTGGGCGCGCGTACTGTTCCGCTGTGCGCAGCGAGTCCCCGATTGTGGTCAAGGCCGCGGACACCGTCGGCCCGGTCCGGTTGCAGTTGCTCACGGCCAGGAGCGCGAAGCTACCTGTCGTCGTGCTTGGCGAGGCCGACGGTCCGCCGGCCTACCACGTCTTCGATGTCTCATCGCTGCAGGCCGAGCTGGCCGACCAGCTTTCTGCCACCCACCTGGACGAGGCGCTGCGGTTGAGTGAGCGGGCCGCCCGGGAATCGGTGGCACCCGGCGAGGCGGCCACCGCTGAGACCGGAACCCCCATCGTGGACAACGGCAGGCTGATCGGAGTCGTCGCCGCTGACGTGGTGGAACTCACCGAACTCACCGAGGACGATTTCGCCCGCGCCACCGCCGAGAAATCCAAGAAGGCCGAGGGCGGCGAGGGCAAACGCAGCCTCTGGCAACGATTCTCCCGATCCGACAAATGACCGACCGGTGCAACTCCCGGCCGCGCCGCTTCCGGTGATGCCGCTCGCCGTGGTTCGGGGCCGGGAAGTGAGCGTCAGGTGAGGAGATGGCCGAGATGAGCGCAACAGTGACCGGGCCGCGATGAGGGCGGTGGTCTACCGGCGGACCGGCGGACCCGAGGTGCTCGAGGTCACCGAGCGGCCGCTGCCGGTTCCCGGACCCGGCGAGGTCAGGGTGCGGGTCGCGGTGTCCGGCAGTAACCCGACCGACTGGAAGGCCAGGCGCGGAGGTTCCCCGGGAGCGGTCATCCCGTTTCCGGAGATGGTGCCGCATCAGGACGGCGCCGGAACCGTCGACGCCGTCGGCGACGGTGTCGAGCGACTCGGGGTCGGTCAGCGGGTGTGGCTGTGGGAGGCGGCCTGGCAACGCGCGGACGGCACCGCCCAGCAGTTCGTCGCGCTGCCGGCGCGCCAGGTCCAGCCGTTGCCCGAAGGCGCTTCCTTCGATCTCGGCGCTAGCTTGGGAATTCCGGCGTTGACGGCTCATCGCTGTCTGACGGTGGCCGACGGCGGACCGGATCGGCTTCACCCGGGCGCCTTGACGGGGCGGACGGTGCTGGTGGCCGGCGGCGCAGGGGCGGTCGGCCACGCCGCGATCCAGTTGGTCCGGTGGGCGGGTGGCACCGCGGTCACCACGGTGAGCAGCGCGGACAAGGCCGAGCTCGCCCGGTTGGCTGGGGCGCATCATGTGGTGATCTACCGGGACGAGGACGCCTCGGCAGCCATCCGAGGAATCGCGCCCGACGGCGTCGACATCGTTGTCGAGGTTGCGCCGGGCACCAACGCGGCGCTCGATGCGGCGGTCGCCGCGCCGAACGCGGTGGTCGCCATCTACGCCAACAACGGCGGCGACGAGGTGACCCTGCGGGTCAGGGAGAACATGACGCCCAACGTCCGGTACCAGTTCGTGCTCGTCTACACCGTCCCTCCGGCCGCGAAAAATGCTGCGGTAGAGGATGTTTCCGCCGCAGTCGCGGACGGCGCGCTGTCCGTCGGAGCCGACGCGGGGCTGCCGATCCACCGGTTCCCACTGGAACGGACGGCGGATGGCCAGGCCGCCGTCGAGGCCGGGGTGATCGGGAAGGTGTTGATCGACGTCACCTGATCGAGGTCCAGGGAGTCCGATCGGTCAGCCGGCGATGTAGCCCACCACGTCCGCCAGCAGTTCCACCGGCGCAGTGGAGCCGTTGAACAGCATGAGCTTCCCATCGGCACCCACCGGCACGATGGCCAGATTCGCCACGTCCCGCGAGTGCACGAAATTGAGGTTCGACGCGGTGGGCAGGTTGGTCCCTGACGGCCAGGCGGTGACGAAGCCGTCGGCCATGGGGCTGACGGCGGTCACATTGACCATGACCGCCGATACCCCGGATGCTGGGACGCCGCCCCTGCCGGTGACCTTCAGGGCCCGCGCGGTCCCTCCGCCCAGGGCGCCGCCGCCGCGGGTGTCCAGGATCCGCGCCGGGGTGAGTGGGCCGAGAGTGCCTGCCGCGGTGGGGTTTCCGTCGAGGTAGTAGCCGGCGACGTCGGCGAGCAGGTCCACGGCGCCGGACGACCCGTTGAAGATCTTGATCTTGCCGTCGGTTCCGACGGGGACGACGACCAGGTTGGGTACGGTCTGACCGGCGGCGAAGTTGAGGTTGGAGGCGTAGGGCTGATCTCGGCTGGATGGCCAGACGGTGAGGTAGCCGCCGGCGGTGGGATTGACCGCGGTGACGTTGATGGCCACGGCCGAGACTCCGGTCGTGGGCACCCCGCCGGCGCCGAGGATCTGTACCGAGGTGGCGCCGATGGCGCCAAGGGCGCCGCCGCCGCGGGTGTCCAGGATCCGCGCCGGGGTGAGCGGGCCGAGGGCCCCCGCGGTCGCGGGGCCGGTCAGGCCGCGCGGGAATCCGGCACCGACGAGCCCGGCGCCGAGGTTGTCCGAGCCGGACGTATCGATGTCGATCGTGGTTCCGCAGGCGGCCGCGGAGATGTTGGGCTGCCGAAGGACGTAGCCGCGCGCCGACTGCGGGGCGCTGCCGGACGCCGACCGCCAGAACACGCTCACGTTGGTCAGTGCGGAGGTCAGGTCGTCGGCGCTGAGGATCTGCGGGTTGCCCACGTAGACCCCAGGGGTGTACCCCGCAGCTTTGACGACCGCGGCCCAGTTCTGGACCCACTGGATGATCCCGGCCCTGGTGGTGGGGGAGGCACCGTCGGAGAGGTTGTCCTCGAGGTTGAGGAACACCTGGGCGCCGCTGGGGTATCCGACGAGCCGACGAGTTGGGCATTGCTGACCATCAGCTGGCCGCGTGACGTGCCCTTGGTCGGGTCGGTCCAGTACGGCTTGTAGAACCCCTGGAACAGCACCACGCTGATCCCCAGCGCCGCGGCCGAACGGTATTCGGAATCCCAGCCGGCGCCGAGCGCGTCGATGACGTCGAAGGAGTACCCGGAGTCGCTCAGGCAGCTGAGCTGCGTCGGAGTGTCGGCGCCGATGTTGTCGAATCCGCTGAGCCCGGGGGCCAGCGTGACCGGGATCGCGGCTGGGGCCGCTGTTTGGGTCGCGACTGCGGTGGCTGCGGCGGGCTCAGCAGCGGTGGCCGCCGCAGGCGCCCCGGTTTCGGGCTCGGCCGGAACGGCTGCGGACACCGGGCCCGCGCCGGCGACCATCACGGCGCATGCCAGCGCGGCGCCTACCAGGGTCGAACGCAGCTTGCCGGGCTTTGCCGGGGTGGCTGTACCCAGGACGAACTGAAGGAACCGCATGACGCCATCCGTTCCGGTCACCTTTCGTTCATTCGGATTCGAATGACGACTGGCCAGGAAAGCACTTCCGGTCCGGTGATCACAATCGGCGGTGACCTCCGGCGTGAAGTAGGGGTGAAGCCTTAGCCGGATGTGAGGTGTGTCGTCGAACGACCGGCCGGCGGATGCGCAGATCAGGCGCGGTCCCGGGGCCGCGCCCTGCGCTCGAGCGCTGGGCCGGAGTAACCAATGTCACTCTGGCCCGTTCCACCGTCCGGGCTCGAGCGGGGGGCGTGGCGGCGAGTCGGCAACGTGACGCATCCGGACCATCAGCGCGGCCGACGGCATCACCTGCCCGGCCACCTAGGTCGACAGCCGCGAGGGCGAGGTGCCGATCCTGCCGGCGAACTCCGCCTTCGACAGCCGACTGCGCGCCACCAGTTCGCCGACTTCCCTGGCAACCTCGGCCTTTTCAGCGGCGATGGCGGCGTTCCGGGCGTCGGTGATCGCCTTCTCGAACAGCTCCGCCGTCCCGTACGGACGGGAGATTGACAGTGCCTCCAGCACCCGTTGGCTCGTCGCGCCCCACGGTGCTCGTTGGATCTCCTTGATCAACAGCCGCCAATCTGATAGACAGCCGCGCTCGATGAGCGTCTCAACGACCTCGAAAGGCCACGCCGCAACAGGGGTGTTGGGGTCAAGATCGACGTTCCGCAGTGGCACCGAGGTCATGGTGCGTCCGCGCTGTTGACCATTGCTTGAGCCAGAGTTCGGCAGGCGTCGACGACGGTGGCCCAGCGTTGCCTGGGCTTGGCCAGACCCTCGTACTGCGTCAGCTCAAGAGTGGTGGATGCGTCCTTCGGCCGTGGATCGGCCAGCTGCCGCGCGAGTTGAGTGGCAATGCCGTCACCGACGCCTCGCTGATCGGCGTAGTAAGTGTCGATGGCCGCCAGCACGCGATTGGAATGTTCCACTCCATACCGATCTGCCAGTGCCACGACGTCCAGAAAGTCCCGCGTTTGGTTGCGGCGAACAATGAGGAACCCTTTGACCCTGAGGGTTTCGTCCGGGGTCGGCGCCCTGAGGACGCGTCCCGATGGCAGCACGACCTCGGCCACCTCTAGCGGCGTGCTTCGGATCATCTGCCTGACCCCGGCTTCGATGTCGCCGAGGCGGCGCAGAATGACCTTGCCTGGCGTCACCCGGTTGGTGACCCACCCGTTTTCATTCTCGATGGCTTCCAGTACGGCATCAAAGCGCTCGCGAAGATCCGGCAGAACGTGATCGTGGTCGTGGGATCGTCGGTGGCCGGCGCGCATCGCCGCGGCTGAACCACCAACAAGGACCGCGTCGGGTACCACTTGCTGAAGCCTCGCCGCAGATTACAGGACGCGGACCAACTCGGGATCTCGGCTGAGCCCCGGTCTCGTCCACCACGAAAGGCAGCTTTATCACTTCCGATAAGCGCATCTGGACGTTGCTCCCGGCGCCCGCGCCGACCCTGCGCTGCAGACGGGGGTCGGCTCCGGCGCGGTGAGCATCGTTCCGGCAGCGTGAGCATCGTGGCCCCGCGACGCGAGGGCGCGCCGAGGGCGGCGCGGGTGCCTCGGGTCGTCGCCGGTCGGGCGACCGGCGCGATCAGTCCTTGCCGCGGCGGAAGAGCTTGTTGCCCAACCACACCAGCGGGTCGTACTTGCGGTCGACCACCCGTTCCTTCATCGGGATGATGGCGTTGTCAGTGATGTGGATGTGCTCAGGGCAGACCTCGGTGCAGCACTTGGTGATGTTGCACATCCCGATGCCCTGCTCGGCCTGGGCGAACTCGCGGCGATCGGTGCGGGCGTCCAGCGGGTGCATGTCGAGCTCGGCCGCACGGATGAAGAAGCGCGGACCGGCGAACGACTTCTTGTTCTCCTCGTGATCACGCACCACGTGACACACGTCCTGGCACAGGAAGCACTCGATGCACTTGCGGAATTCCTGGGACCGCTCGACGTCGACCTGCTGCATCCGGTACTCCCCGGGCGCGAGGTCCGGCGGCGGCGCGAAAGCCGGGATCTGCCGGGCCTTCTGGTAGTTGAACGAGACGTCGGTGACCAGGTCGCGGATCACCGGGAACGCCCGCAGCGGCGTCACGGTGATCACCTCCTCATCGGTGAACGTGGACATGCGCGTCATGCACAGCAACCGGGGCCGGCCGTTGATCTCGGCGCTGCACGAGCCGCACTTGCCGGCCTTGCAGTTCCAGCGCACCGCCAGGTCGCCGGCCTGGGTCGCCTGCAAGCGGTGGATGATGTCCAGCACGACCTCACCCTCGTTGACCTCAACGGTGTAATCCTGCAGGCCGCCGGCCATCGCGTCGCCGCGCCACACCCGGAACTGTGCATTGCGGCTCATGTCGCGCCTCCCGTGGCGGTGGTGTCGGCGGGCAGCTCGTCCGCGGTCAGGTATTTCTCCAACTCGCTGCGCTCGAAGAGGGCGAGCAGGTCCTCGCGGATCACCGGCGACGGCTCCTCGGTGAGGGTGATACCGGCCGGTCCGCCGGCCTCGCCCTCGTGCATCGAGCAGACCAGCAGCTTGCGCCGCCATTCCGCGTTCATGCCCGGATAATCGTCGCGGGTGTGGCCACCCCGACTTTCCTGACGTGCCAACGCGGCTCGGGCCACACACTCGCTGACCAGCAGCATGTTCCGCAGGTCAAGAGCCAGGTGCCAGCCCGGGTTGAACTGCCGGTGACCCTCGACGCTGACGGCCGGGACCCGAGCCTTCAGCGCGTCGATGGCGTCCAGCGCCTGCTGCACCTCGTCCTCCTTGCGGATGATCCCGACGAGGTCGTTCATCACCTGCTG
>JBBQGJ010000355.1:0-7204 GCA_038322925.1 Mycobacteriales bacterium | reverse complement strand
GCCGGACAACGGCGCCGAGGGTCTGGTCGCCGTCCTGGTCGCCCGCGACGCTGGCCGGAGCAGGGTCAGCGTCTGCGGCTACCTGGTCGACGTGTACTGCCTCGGAGTGAAGGACACCATCGGGCCGCGGGTGATGAACGCGGACCAGGCCGCACAGTTCACCCGCAGGTTCTACGACGCCTACCAGGCCGCGCCGGCGGCCGCGCCGCTCGACCTGGCGCAGAACCTGGTGCACGGCGCGGTCGAGTACGCCCGAACGCTCGGGTCCGATCCGGCACCCGACCTCGACGCCACCAAGGACCACCTCGGGCCATGGTCAGGCCAGGGCGCCATCACCTTCGGTCGCGACGGCAAGCCCTTCTTCCTTCAAGGCCCACACGACAACTCCGCCCACATCGTCAGCACACTGCGCCGCTCCGTCGGCCCGGACAACTTCGAATACCTGATCGCGGTGTAGTCGTGTATTGATCATGCCCAACGACCGTGCCGTCGGCCAATGACCCACGACGGCCATCACAGCCCGACCCCGGGATGGTGCGTTCGCCGTCACCGGGTGGCGACGGGCGGCACCACCGGGGACGCCAACGCAGTAACCGTTCGATCGCGATTCCTGCCTGACAGACCGGTCGTGGGTGCTCGGCAACAGTGGTGGGGTGTTGAGCGAAACCATCGGCCCCTGAAAGCCTCTCGGGCGTGGGTGGCGGGCACCCACACCCAGTCGGGCCCTCGTTGACCTTCCGGGGCTCGGGTCAGCTCTCGGGTCAGCTCTTGAGCTGGGCGCTCAGGGTCTGGAAGAACACTTGGGTGGTCTCCCGGAAGGAATTCCGTGCGCGGTGGCCAGCGTGCTGGCCCAGTCCACGGCGGTCTTCTTCGCTGCCTCCACCTCGAGATCGAGCAGGTTCTGCAGCACCTTCTCGTAGCCCTCCAGCCACACGAGACCGTTCGCCTTGGCCTGGGCGGTGACCTGCTCGCTCAACTCTTCGACCCGCTTCGCGGCGGCCTCCAGGTCGGGGCTGATATCCGGAATGCTCGTCATCTTGGTGATTCCTCTCGTTTGCTTCACCCGCGGCGGGTGTGTTTGTCTCCCGCTGACCCGGCCGATCTGCGACCGAGGCGTCTCCGGTGGTCGTCACACACCCAGATTCACCGTGCCATGTTTGGGGAGTTATGTCATCTTTCGTCCCATTCACGCGACCGCTTGCGAGCGGGATCCATGCGCCCACTGGTCTCCAACGTCGCCAAGTCGTTCATCGTCGCCCTCCGCTGACAGATGTGCGGGGAGCGTGGCCAATCGCCGCCCACGCAATGGCCGGGAACGACCTGTCTCTAGTGGCCCGGGCCCGCTGACCTTCTTTGGTGGTCGCTGACTGCCCACCGGCTGGTCGGTGTCGCGGACCGTTCGGCATCGGTGGTGGGTAGGCGGTCCAGCTGTGCTGCTATCGCGACGCTCGCGAACAATGCGAACCCGCCGCGTCCGGCCGCCGCCAGCCCAGCACGGCTTGGGCCAGTCCGAGTTCGGCGGCCCGTTCGGCGTCCGCGGGATCAACCGGCCGGTCACCGAAGTCGGTCTCGTCAGCCAGCCTGTGAGCCATCGGCCGGTACCGCCGCGCGTTGGTCGGCCAACCCCAGTGCCAAGAATGCGTAGAGCGCGTTCCCCTCGAGGGACGCGTGGATCCGCGCACGGCCGGCGATCATCAGAATCGGTGCCAGGTACACGTCGTCCGCCGCGCGCCGCCGAGGTTCGTCGACAACCACTCCAGAAACCTGGTCGCGCAGGGGGAAGCAGCGCCATGTCCCCCGGTTGATAACCGAGGCCGGCGAGGGGTGGCGAGTACCCAATGCGCGCCCGTCCGTCTCGTGTAGAGGTGCTGCGATGCAGTCATCGTGGCCGCGCTCTGAGAGCTGCGCCGCCACGCGCTCGGACCGCCGGATCGAGGCTCGTCGTGCGGCGCCGTCGCCGCCCAGTCCCGCCAGCGCCAGCTTGTACCGCGTCGAAGCGTCACCCTCACGAAAGCACGATGTCGACGAACGGCTCATGAACACCCCACTCGATCCGCCGGACGACCGAGCAAGCTGGATGACGCCAACGAAGACGGACCGAACAGTGACGGGTGAGTTTCAAGTTGCCGTCCACTCGTCGGCACGGAACATCTTGGTCGCACGCCGTCCTCGCAGGGGGGCCGAGAATGCCGAAGCGCATGTCTTCGTAGGGACCCAGCAATGTCGCCGCTCCGCGCACCGCTGCCGAGCGCATGGATGAGTGAGCGGCGCCGCACCTTCACGATGAGCCCCCGAAGAACCACAAAACCCCGACTGGCGCTGAATCCCGCGGCAGCAGCATGTATCGGACGCCGGTGGCTCGATTGACGGTGACAATGACGTCCGTGCGGAAACAATCAGTCTGGGTGGCCGCCGCAGTTGCCTACGCAGCGTTGGCCTCGCGATTCATTCCGTTGACCTGGCTGTCGATGCTGGCAACCGTGCCCCCTTGCGGCGGTGGTCGGGTGGGTCGGCTTGCACCGCCATACTGTCCGGGTGGGCCCGGCGGAGGGTATACGCCCGTCTCGGCTGGCGCCGTGGGTGGTCGTGGCTGCGCTCGCGATCGCTTGGGAAACCGCGGCCTTGGCGCCGTCGCCTCGTGAGGACTTCCCAACGCTCAGCTCCGTCATCACCCCGTTGGCGGGCGACACCGCTGGGTGGTACCGATTCGGTGGCTACCTGGTGTGGTTCGCCCTGGGAGCCTGGTTGGTCCGCCGATGAGCACCCGAACAGTCCTCATCGGCGGGTACGTCTTGATCGCGATCGCGCTGCTGACCTGCCAATGGGCCGCAAGCCGTTCCGCTGCCCGGGTGGCCAGGATCGGTGACATCGTCAGCGCGACCAAGCGGCGGCGAGCCGGGTGGGTCGCGCTCGTGCTGGCCTGGTGGTGGCTGGGGTCTCACGTGCTTGCTTGCTCATCGGCACTGGACTCGTAGCCGAGCCCCATAGTCCCCCCGCGGCAATTGCACTGAACCCTGAAACCGCACTGGGACTGGGGTTTTCGGCGGCAACGCCACCCGTCCACGACCTCGCAACCGCACCTTTCCACAGGCAACCGCTTACGCAACGCACGACCCGATCTCCGTACATTCGGTCCGATGATTGGGTTCGCCCCACAAGCCGATGGGGGCCACGGGACCGGCTGGGGCAACCCGCGGACGTGGGCGCAGACGGATTCTGCTGCCGGAAGGTCGAGCGACCTTCAGGGGTGTCGATCAGCAGACCGGGTTGTGCAATGTGCGCGGCGGCGGTTGGCGACGACTGGAAATGGCGCCGGGGAGGCCGAGGGTGCACAGGGCGCCGAGAAGCAGCGTCACCGGCATGATCCACAACGCCGATCGGAAGTCGGCGAGGGTGGGTGCGTCGGGCAACAGATAACTGGGGATCGCCACGAGTAGACCGCCGACGATGAAACAGCAGCCGTTGACGATCGCGGACGCGCTGCCGATGAGGGTGGGGGACACCGATTCGCCGGCGATGGTGAAGCCGAGCATGTGGGTTCCGGCGAACAGGCCGACGCCGAACATGACGACCACGCTGGCCGCGCCGCCGGTGGGGCCGTAGATGAAGACGGTGACCGCGACGGCCTGCAGAATCAGGCCGATCAGCGCCGGCCAACTGCGGTTGTGGAAATGGTCGGACAGCACGTTGACCAGCGGCGCTCCCACCGCAAGCCCCAGCCAGGCCGCCGCGGTCAGTGTCGCAGCGGCTGCCGGTGAGACCCCGTGGGCCTGCTGAACCCGCGGCCCCCACAGCACGCCGACTGCCAGCATCGTCCCGAATGACGCGCCCGCGAACAGCGCGGACCACACCACACGCGAGTTGGCGACGCAGAAACCAAGTCGGGAAAGTATTTCCGCCAGAAGGCTCGCCCCCGGTCGCAAGGATTGGGCACCGGCGATTGCTCCGGCCGTGCGACCGGGATTACGCACGATCACGACGAACCCGACGGTCAGCAGCACACCGAACGCGCCGAACCCGGCGAGCAACTGCTGCCAGGACACGACAGTGAGCAACAAGGAAATCCCAGGCTGGCTGATGGCCGAGCCCACCGACGCACAGGTCTCCACCAGAGCGAACATCAGCCCGTACCTGCTCGCGACAAACCATTTACCGCCGACGTACCCGGCCCCGACAAACCCGAAGGAAGCCCCCACCGCGAGCACCACCTCGGCCAGCACCAGGGTGCCGACATTGACGGTCCCGGCATACAGGAACGCGCCAACAGTGACCAAGCCGACCGAGATCGCCAACAACGGGCGGGCGCCGAACCGGTCGAGCAGCGCACCGGAAAAGAACTGGACGACCGCGAAAACCCAGGCATACACCGACGCCGCCACGGCGACCTGGGAAATCGTCAGATGGACATCCCGCTGGATGTCGGGGGACACAATCCCGTGACCGGTCTGAATCGCGAACAACCACACCACAAAGACAGTTGCCAACACCCAAATGGTCCAGGCTTCAGGGCCCCCGATCCTGGAATGGGATCGTTCAATGCGCATCGTCGAGCCCCCTCTCCCTGGTGCCCGCTCCGTCAGCTGCAGCCCCCGGGTCAACTCTCGGGTCAACCGTCGGATTGATGCGACTGGCGGACCCGCCGGAGTCCCGAGGGTGCGCATCCACCGACGTCAGGACACCACGAGTTCCCGGAACATCCCATTCGCGTAGTGGTTTTCAAGGTTGCACACCAACTCGTGCTGTCCCGGCGGCAACGGCACCGTGTTCCACCCGACAGCGCCGGCCGCGATGCCGTCACCGACACCGGCCGCGCAACCGTTGGACACCTCGCCCAGGCTTCCGGTCTCCTCGACCTTGCCGTCCGCACCGGGAACACGCTGACCGGCGGACGCACCTGCGGCCAACGGGAGAACCACCAGTTCATGCGCGCGCCACCCCATGTTCGACACCACCAGACTGACCTGCCCGGCGGGCACGGTCGCCGGTGCTACCCGCAGCATCATTTGGCCGCCCAACGGCGCGGTGCCGCCCATCATCTGGGTCGTCCCCATGTCGCCCAGCATCACCTCGACCGTCGTGCCGGGCAGCGACGGTGGCGCCGCGCACGTCAACCGCGAAAAGGTATAGCCGGGCGCGCCGCCCATCATGGCCGGCCCGGTCGGATCACCGGCAACGACGGGCGGCCCGCCCATCATCCCCGAACCGGCCGGTGAGGTGGCCGCAGTACAACCGGCCAGCACACCCGCCACCACCACGACGGCAGCGGGCCGACGAGCCGCCCCGAAACCGGACATGTCCCCAAGTTGACCAGCCTGTCCAGGAACCCATCAGGGGCAAAGGTCCTTCAACCCCGACGTGGCCCCGGCAGGCAACACCGTCGAAACCACCCTGAACAACGGCCAGACGGACGTGGTGTCCATCGGGCCGATCAACCTGCTGGTCCGCACAGCCAGAGGCAGACAGGGACCTTCAGCTCTTTCGACCCCAACGCGGCGCGGCGAGAGTGGATTCCGAGGGTGCCGACACCATCGCCGGCGCCAGTCAGGAGGCACCATGAAGCTCGATGACGTGTTGAACTCAGCCCGGGGCACTTTCACGGTCAAGAGGGTGTACGGCGAACCCTACGAGAAGGACGGTCTCACCGTCATCCCAGCAGCGGCGGTCAGAGGCGGCGCCGGCGGGGGCACGGGTCACGACGAAAAGGGCCAACAGGGTGAGGGCGGCGGCTTCGGCATGACCGGCCGCCCGGCTGGGGCGTATGTCGTCAAGGACGGCAAGGTCAAGTGGCTGCCCGCGGTGGACCCGAATCGGGTGTTCCTGATGGTCGGGATGGCGGTCATCGCGTATCTGCTGATGCGACCTCGCATGGCGCGTGCCCGCGCCGCTCTGGCCAGCCCCGCGCTGCTGGTTGACTGACCAACGAACCGACCCTGGCCGGCAGCGTCATCACGCTGCTGTGAAGGATCAGCGCGCTCGTCACCGTGCCACCAGGTTTGGCATCAGCGACGAGAGCCCTCGCCTTGTCGGGCAAAGTCCATGTGGACAGCCAGGGAGAGGAGATAGGTATTGTCGCCGACTGCAAAGGTGGAGCGGCTGGGTCTACGTCGCGACCGTCAGAGGTGACGACGTTGCCAGCGCCCGCGGGCATCCGATCGAACGTCGCGCCAACCGACGGCGCGGACGCGGCCAGTGCTGACGCGGCCAGTGTGACGATGTCACCGCGTCGTCGGCAAGGTGCGGCTGATTCCAATTGGCGAACCGCAATAGGACAGGCCGGCCTCGATTCTGACCCGTCGAGGCCTTGATCGAAATCCGCCTCGCAGGGGCTCCGCTTGCGATGAGGTAGCCACGCGGCCACTGGGTCTGCGACCCGTCGGCGCAGCGAATCGGGTCGCTGACCCACCAGACTCGTGCTGATCATCCAACAGACCGTTTCGCCATCAACTGCATCCGGTGCGGCCGCGTGGTCTGGCCGCCGATGAGCCTCTTCGCCGAGAATGGTCTGATTTGTCATGGGCGTACTGATGGACGGCATCGTATTTGGTGAGTCCCCGCACTGGCGGGACGGGCTGCTCTGGTTTCCGACTGGGGCGCAGGCCGTGTCTGCTCGGTTGCTGCCGACGGCACCCCCAAGGTCGAGGCGGAGGTCGCCTCTTTCCCGATGTGCATCGACTTCTTGCCCGATGGGCGGCTGCTGGTCGCGTCGTCGGCCAACCGCCAACTGCTGCGGCGCGAGCCCGACGGATCCCTCGTGCCGCACGCCGACCTCGACCCGGTGTCCATGAAGCCCTGGAACGACATCGTGGTGAACGGAGGCGGTATGTCTATGTCAACAGCATCGGCTTCGACTTCGCAGGGGACAACCGTCGGCACCGACGATCGAGACCAGTCCGAGAAGCATCCGTCAGCGCTGAGCACCGGCCTGGCTCGTCCCGGTTGGCGATCGCCAGCGGGACGATTTCGATCAATGCAGCTGGCCGCAGGTTAGTCAGAATGGGGCATCAAACTGGCCCAACGGGTTTGCCCAGCTCAGCGGGTGGGTGGGCGGGCGTGCCGGGTCGGTGCTGAGACGAAACTAAATGGTGAGGTGGCATGCGGAATCGACCCGTGGATCGCGGGTGAGTTCGGGCATGTTGTTAGGGGCCGAAGAATGCGGTCTTCGTCGGCGATCAGGCCGCCGGTGTGATGGTCACCTCGTATCCCA
>JBBQGJ010000354.1:0-7210 GCA_038322925.1 Mycobacteriales bacterium | reverse complement strand
TTCGTCCGCTTGTCCGCGGCCCGGAACGACCGGGCGTACCTCGTGGTGACCTCGGCACGAGACGTCATCGACAACCCACTCTTCATGCCCTACCACGCTCACCGCTACGCGGGCATTCCTACGTGAGGCACGGAGAGCGTTTCGCGGGCAGTTTTCGTGAGTCTCGCCGACTGTTTGACAGTGGTGGCCGGCTCGTCCTACCCTGCGGGAGTGTCTTCGCGCCTCGAAATCCTCTCGCGCGTCGGAGCCGACCGGCGAAGACGCGCAACCCCTTGGTCACCCCCGGTGACGAGGGGTTTTTTGTTGTCTGGATGACGGCGGCGGGAGCCGCAGACCCGCACAGTACGGACAGAACGACCAGTACGAGCGCCCAGCAGCACCCCCGAGCAGCACCCCCCAGCAGCACCCCCCGAGCAGCACCGCAGAGCAGCCCCGAGAAGAAGGTCACGATGACGCAGAGCCGCATCGCCGAAGGCCGACCAGCAGTGGTCCCGCATACGACACCATCCACGCACACGCCACCGGCGGCCGCCGGAACGCCGGTGCCCACGCCACCAGCTGTGCCGACAGCGCCGCGCATCGTCGAGAAGGTGACCGGCGCAGCGTCGGTGGTGCGGTCCCTGGAAGAGGCCGGCGCCGAGATCGTGTTCGGCATCCCCGGCGGAGCGGTGCTCCCGGTGTACGACCCGCTACTGGATTCCACCCGGGTCCGGCACGTGCTGGTCCGTCACGAACAGGGCGCCGGGCACGCGGCCACCGGCTACGCGCAGGCGTCCGGAAAGGTCGGCGTCTGCATGGCCACCTCGGGGCCGGGCGCCACCAACCTGGTCACCCCGATCGCGGACGCGCACATGGATTCGGTGCCCCTCGTCGCGATCACCGGCCAGGTCGGCCGGCCGATGATCGGCACGGACGGCTTCCAGGAGGCCGACATCTGCGGCATCACCATGCCGATCACGAAACACAATTTCCTCGTCACGGACCCGGCAGAGATCCCACAAACGATCGCGGCCGCGTTCCACCTGGCATCCACGGGCCGACCCGGCCCGGTGCTGGTGGACATTCCGAAGGACGTTCTGCAGTCGGAGACCACCTTCGTCTGGCCGCAGGACCTCCATCTCCCCGGATACCGGCCGACCATGCGGCCGCACTCGGGGCAGATCACCGCGGCCGCCAAGCTGATCGCCTCGGCGCGTCGACCGGTGCTCTATGTGGGCGGCGGGGTGTTGAAGGCGCGGGCGACCGATGCCCTTCGGCAACTGGCCGAGCTGACCGGGATTCCGGTCGTCACCACGCTCATGGCCCGCGGCGCCTTCCCCGATTCGCACATCCAGCACCTGGGGATGCCGGGGATGCACGGCACCGTGGCGGCAGTGGGGGCCATGCAGCGCGCCGACGTCATCGTCGCGCTGGGTGCCCGATTCGACGACCGGGTCACCGGCCAGCTCTCTACCTTCGCACCCGGCGCGACGGTGATCCACGCCGACATCGATCCGGCCGAGATCGGCAAGAACCGGGTGGCTGACGTGCCGATCGTCGGTGATGCGCAAGAGGTGATCACCGAGCTGATCACGGCTGTCGGGCTGGAGCAGGCGGCCGGCGTGGTCGCCGACCTCACCGCGTGGTGGGCCGAGCTCGACGACCTGCGGGAGACGTTCCCGCTCGGCTACGACTGGCCGGCCGACGGATCGCTGTCCCCCCAGTACGTCATCGAGCGCCTCGGCAAGATCGCCGGACCTGACGCGATCTACGCCGCGGGCGTCGGCCAGCACCAGATGTGGGCGGCGCAGTTCATCTCCTACGAGAAGCCAGGAACCTGGCTCAACTCAGGCGGTCTTGGCACGATGGGGTACGCGGTGCCGGCCGCGATGGGCGCCAAGATGGGCTGCCCGGATGCGGTCGTGTGGGCGATCGATGGTGACGGCTGCTTCCAGATGACCAACCAGGAACTGGCCACCTGCGCGATCGAGAACATCCCGATCAAGGTCGCGATCATCAACAACGGCAACCTGGGCATGGTCCGGCAGTGGCAGAGCCTGTTCTACGGCGAGCGCTATTCGCAGACCGACCTCGGCACACACAAGCACCACATCCCCGACTTCAAGCTGCTCGCCGAGGCCTACGGCTGCCTGGGCCTGCGGTGCGAGTCCAAGGAAGAGGTCGACCGCACGATCGAAGCGGCCATGGCGGTCAACGACCGGCCCGTCGTCGTCGATTTCGTGGTCGGCAAGGACGCCCAGGTCTGGCCGATGGTCGCCGCGGGTACCGGTAACGACCAGATCATGGCGGCCCGCGACATCCGTCCGCTTTTCGACGAATAGCCCGGCCGCCCGCGCGAAACCGGTCGGTGACGAGGATTTCTCGCCACTGATCGGGGCCGTCTCGGGCGCCCACGGCTACTCGGGCCGGTGCGTGGTTCCCCAGGACCCGCATCACCGCCGGCAGCACCACTCATCGGCACCACCTGGCAGCAGTACGGACAGAAGTTCAAGGAGTGAAATCGCAGTGACGCGCCACACGCTGTCGGTCCTCGTCGAGAACAAACCCGGTGTGCTGGCCCGGGTGTCGTCGCTGTTCTCCCGCCGCGGATTCAACATCCACTCGCTGGCGGTCGGCCCGACCGAGAACCCCGACGTGTCGCGGATGACGATCGTGGTCGCGGTCGAGGGGCTGCCCCTGGAACAGGTCACCAAGCAGCTCAACAAGCTGATCAACGTGCTCAAGATCGTCGAGCTGGCGCCGACCGCCGCCGTGCAACGCGAACTGCTGCTGATCAAGTTGCGCTCCGATTCGACGGCCCGACCGCAGATCGTCTCGATCGTGGAGATGTTCCGGGCGCACATCATCGACGTGGCCCCGGATTCGGTGACCGTCGAGGCGACCGGCACCAGTGACAAGCTCGAGGCGTTGACGAAGATGCTCGAGCCGTTCGGGGTGCGTGAGATGGTCCAGTCCGGCATGGTCGCGCTCGGTCGCGGACCGCGGTCCATCACCTCGTCGGCGAGCAGGGCAGACTAGTCGCCCAGCGGGGGCAGACTGGAAAGCCGGCTCGACAAGCTCACAGTCCCCAACAATCCCCCCAACAATCCGCAGAACCACCCAGATCGACCCGATCGACAGAGAACCACCCGCCGGACAACGAGCGTCCGGCCCACCTGAGGTCGGTGGCCGGCCGCAGGACACCATCGAGAAAGCAGGAGTTCATGGCCGCGGAGATCTTCTACGACGACGACGCCGATCTGTCGATCATCCAGGGGCGCAAGGTCGCCGTCATCGGGTACGGCTCGCAGGGCCACGCGCATTCGCTCAGCCTGCGCGACTCGGGCGTCGACGTCCGGGTCGGGCTGCCCGAAGGATCCAAGTCGCGCGGCAAGGCCACCGACCAGGGTCTGCGCGTGGTTTCGGTCGCCGAGGCAGCTGCTGAATCAGATGTCATCATGATCCTGGCCCCGGACCATGTGCAGCGGCACGTGTACGCGGAATCGATCGAACCGCACCTGACCGCGGGCAAGGCGCTGGCCTTCGGGCACGGCTTCAACATCCGGTTCGGCTACATCAAGCCGCCGGGGGACGTCGACGTGATCATGATCGCGCCGAAGGGCCCCGGGCACCTGGTGCGGCGGGAATTCGTCGACGGCAAGGGGGTGCCCTGCCTGATCGCGGTGGAGCAGGACGCCACCGGTGGCGCGCAGGCGCTTGCGCTGTCCTACGCCAGGGCGATCGGCGGCACCAGGGCGGGCGTCATCAAGACGACGTTCCCGGAAGAGACCGAGACCGACCTGTTCGGTGAGCAGGCCGTGCTGTGCGGCGGCGTGTCGCGGCTGGTGCAGCTGGGCTTCGAGACCCTGGTCAACGCCGGCTATCAGCCGGAGATCGCCTACTTCGAGTGCCTGCACGAGCTGAAGCTGATCGTCGACCTCATGTACGAGGGCGGAATTGCCAAGCAGCGCTGGTCGGTGTCGGACACGGCCGAGTACGGCGACTACGTGTCGGGTCCGCGGGTGATCGACGACCACGTCGCGGAGAACATGCAGGGCGTGCTGGCCGACATCAAGGACGGCACCTTCGCGGCCCGCTTCATCGCCGACCAGGACGCCGGTGCCCCGGAGTTCAAGAAGTTCCGGGCCGAGCAGGAGCAGCACCCGATCGAGGAGACCGGGCGGAAGCTGCGGCCGCTGATGAGCTGGGTGGCAGTGGCCGACGACTACGAGGGCACCGCGGCCCGCGGCTGACGGGCCGCCGGCTCCCCGGGCCCAGCGCTGACGGGCCGCCGGCTACCCATGATGCTGTGCACACCCGCGCGATGCTCTTGCTGCGGGACGGGAATCGCTCCCACAGCAAGAGCATCGTGGGTGACGTCGGGGCGGTCGGGCCGACGAGCCGACGAGCTGAGGTTCAGAAGGTCGGCGCGCCCTTCGAGCGGAACCAGTCCTTGCTGGGCTGCTGCAGCAGCAGCACGATGATGGCGATCGAGATCGCCAGCCCGACGAGCGATGTGCCGCTGAAGTCGCTGATCATGCTGATCACCTGCAGCACCACCGCGACCCCGGCGACGATCGTCAGGATCTTGGCATTCTTTCCGTTGAGCGCCTGGACCCCGGCCCAGATGTAGAGGCCCCCGACCGCCAGGATGAGGATCGAGATGACGATCAGCAGCCCACCGAGGGAGCCCACCGCGCTGCCGATGACGCTGCCGGCGAACAGGGTGAGCAGGCCGCCAAGAATGGCAAGGCCACCCACGATGAAGGCGAGCACCGCGGCGCCCGTCACCAGGCCCGGCCTGGGTGCGGCCGCCGACCCGTAGGGCGTTGCGGGGTAAGGGGTTTGCGCTCCGTAGCCGCTGGTGGGGTACTGCCCGGCGGGTGGGTAGTTCCCGGCGGGCGGGTACTGGCCCGCGGGCGGGTACTGGCCGCCGCTCTGCCCGTACTGCCCATACGGGTCGTGCGCGGGGTAGCCGCCTGGCGCCTGCGGGTATGGTGCCTGCCCGGATTGGCCGAAGCCTTGCCCCTGGCCGCCCGATCCCGCTGGGTTGGGGCTTGATCCGTAAGGATTCTGCTCGTTGCTGGGTCCCGGGTAGCCGGACGCAGTGGTCATGGCCTTTTCCGTTCTGTCGTCGCTGTGGGCTGGTCCTCATTGACAACCGACCGCCCCTCGCGCTGTGGTGATCATCATATCTGTGCAGGTCACCGCAGGTGAAGCGGTATTCGCACGTCCCGCGGCAGAGTGAGGGCCGACTACTGTCGGCAGCCGTTCACCGCCGTGGTTAGCATTGTTGGCCCGGCCGTCACGCCCGCTGCCGGCCACCAGCAACCTGCCCGGCGCCCCGGCCGGGATCTCGAGCGGCCGGCCGAGACATCGACCCGCCCGGCGAACGAATCGCCTCAATCAACGGAGATGAACCGCTGTGCCCAAGCCCGTGGTGCTGATTGCTGAACAGCTCGCCCAGTCCTCGCTCGATGTCCTCGGGACCGAGTTCGAGATCCGCAACGTCGACGGTGCCGATCGCGGCGCGTTACTGCCCGCGCTGAAGGAGGCCGACGCCATTCTGATCCGGTCGGCGACCCAGGTGGACGCCGAGGCGCTGGCCGCGGCGCCCAACCTCAAGGTGGTGGCGCGGGCCGGCATCGGGCTGGACAACGTCGATGTGCCCGCGGCCACCGCCAAGGGCGTGCTGGTGGTCAACGCGCCGCAGTCGAACATCATCACCGCGGCCGAACACGCGCTGGCGCTGCTGTTGGCGGTCGCCCGCAGGATCCCGGCCGCGGACGCCTCGCTGCGCGCGGGGGAATGGAAGCGCAGCAAGTTCACCGGCGTGGAACTGGCCGACAAGACCGTCGGCGTGGTCGGCCTTGGCCGGATCGGGCAGCTGTTCGCGGCCAGGGTGGCCGCTTTCGGCACCACGGTGATCGCCTTCGACCCGTACCTGCAGCCGGCCCGTGCCGCGTCACTCGGCGTCCGTCTGGTGGATCTGCCGACGCTGCTGGCCACCTCCGACGTGATCTCCATCCACCTGCCGCGGAACCCCGAGACGCTCGGCCTCATCGGGGCGGCGGAACTCGCGACCGTGAAGCCTGGCGTGCTGATCGTCAACGCGGCCCGTGGCGGGTTGATCGACGAGCGGGCGCTGGCCGACGCGCTGACCGAGGGCCGGGTCGCCGGCGCCGGGATCGACGTGTATGCCACCGAACCGCTCGGCCCGGACAATCCGCTGCGCACCGCCCCGAACACCGTGCTGACGCCGCACCTGGGCGCCTCAACCGCAGAAGCACAGGACAAGGCCGGCACCGCGGTGGCCCGATCGGTGAAGCTCGCGCTGCGCGGCGACTTCGTTCCCGACGCGGTGAACGTGCAGGCTGCCGGTCCGGTCTCCGATGAGTTGCGGCCGTGGATTCCCCTGGTCTCCCGGTTGGGCACCATCCTCACCGCGGTGGCCGGCGGCGTGCCCAGCGACCTGGTCGTCGAGGTGCGCGGTGATCTGGCAACTCAGGACACCTCGATCCTGCAACTGGCGGCGGTCCGCGGGATCTTCGGCAGCGTGATCACCGAGGCCGTCACCTTTGTCAACGCGCCGGCGCTGGCCGCCGAACACGGTCTGACGTTGTCCGGCACCTCCACCGAGGAAACCGGCGACTACCGCTCGGCGGTGACGCTGCGGGCGGCGATGCCCGACGGCGCGTCGCGCACCGTGTCCGGCACGCTGTCCGGCGCGAACCAGGTGGCCAAGTTGATCGAGATCAACTCCCGGCACTTCGACCTACGCGCCGAGGGCAACCTGCTGGTCGCCGCGTACGCGGATCGGCCCGGGGTGATGGGCACCATAGGCGCCCTGCTCGGCGAGGCGCAGGTCAACATCGAGGCGGTGCAGATCTCCCAGGAGCTGGATGGCAGGGCGGCGATCATGGTGCTGAGGGTCGACGGGGTACCGGGTCAGGACCTGCTGGATCGGATCGGCGACGCGGTCGACGCGAGCCAGATCCGGGCCATCCCGGAGAGCTGAGCCGGCCCGGCGGGTGACGGTCCGCCGTCCTTGCCGGCAGGTAAGCGGCACGGATTGCAGGGATGCGCGTCACCGCCGGGTAGGACTGCCGCATTACTGCGGCAGTCCCCCCTCAGAACCGTGCGTGCGACGCCAACCGCACACGGCTCAAGCAAGCCCCTTGGGCGTGCTGGCAGACGGAAGTTCTGGGCTCCTAACAGCGGCAGCGTGCCG
>JBBQGJ010000353.1:0-7218 GCA_038322925.1 Mycobacteriales bacterium | reverse complement strand
GATCACGCAGATTCTCAAGCGGGTCGCCGGCCAAACCAGACCGACCGCGGCGATCCCGGGGCTGGACGTCCATGGCTACCCCAAGGACCCTTACGGGAATGCTTATCCCTCGGCACATACCAGCGTCGTTGTCGGCCTTGTCACGGCGCTGTGGCCCTGGCTGACCTGGCCGCAACGGGTCGTCGCTGTGACCGTCGCGGCTCTCGTAGCGCTCAACCGCCTGTATATCGGGGCGCACTGGCCCGTCGACGTGGTCGGCGGGGCGGCCATCGGTCTGCTCTCGGGGTCCATTTGCTGGCTGATAGCAGTGAGATGGCCTATCCACCGCGGCGGCGGCCACGCCGAGCATGCGGTACTCAGACAACTGCCTGACTGATATGTAGGTCATCTTTGTCAAGGTGTATGCGGAGTCGCGACCCGGGAATTTTCGGGTCGCGCGCGCGATTTGTGGGGAGCGTAAGGGGACCAGGCGGTGGACTACGGGTCGCGAGCGACTCTTTGGCGACGCGGGTAAGACTGATATTCGCGGGTTGGTTACCGCAGGACGGGCTGTTCGGCTGGAAGCGTCCGCTGGTCTAAAGGGCGAGCGTGGCAACGAGAACCGATGGCGACGTTCGCGACGACCGGCCTCTTCTTCCGGGCCGTGAACACCTCCCAGCGGTGGTGCAGCCGGTGATTACCCTCGTGACCGCGGGCCCGGGCCGCCGCCGGTGCCTGGTCCCAGCGGGCCCGCATCGTCACGCCGGGGCGGTAGGCCTTGCGGTGGTGCCAGGCCGCCTCGACCAGCAGGCGGAGGGCGTGGGTGTTCCCGGTCTTGGTGATCGAGCCCTGGGAGCGTTGCGCTCCGGAGGAGGACTCGGTGGGCACCAACCCCAGGTACGCGCCGATTGTCGAGCCGGTGAACCGGTGCCAGTCACCGATCTCCACCGCCAGGCCGAACCCGGTCAGCGTGGACACCCCACGCAGGCAGCACAACCGGTGCACCACCGCGGTGTACTCGCTGCTGCCCGCCATCTCGGTGATCGCCCGGTCCAGCTGTCCCGGCGGGCCGCGGTGAGCAGCACCGTCTCCAGTGCCGTGTCGAACGCGAGCTGCAGCCCGGGCATGGTGAAGCGTTGCCCACGTAGCCACACTTCGTGCGGCCCGGTCCACGGGCGGCCGCCGTAGTACACGATCCCTTGCCGGAGAAGCAGTTTCGACAACCTGTGCCGGGACCGCATCAGGTCCCCGCGGACGTCCTCCCGGGCCCGCACCAGATCCCGCGCGGCCTCCTGCTCAACACCAGGTACCCGGACCTCGACGATCTGATCCATCCGCAACAGGCGAGCCAAATGCAGGGCGTCCCGAGCATCGGTCTTGACCCGATCACCCGGCGGCCGTTGCAGTTTCGACGGCGCCGCGACCACACACCGGATCCCCGCCGCGGTCAACTGCCGGGCCAGGCCGAACCCCGTCGGCCCAGCCTCGTAGGCCACCGCAACCGGCGACGGCAACTCAGCCAACCAATCGGTGACACCCTGAAACGTCGGTGACAACCGGCGCCGCGCCACCTGCCCGCTCACCGTGTCAAGACCACACCCCACGATGGACCGGGCATGCACATCCAGACCGACACTCGTACGCTCTGAGAACACCGGGGCCTCCCGCAAATGTAGGACCGGCAGGGCCTTCTCCCTGACGGTGATCCACGTCAACTTGCGAGAGAGGCCCCGGGCCCGTCAACCTCGGGGCGGGCTACTCATACCGTCTAAATGTTCCGACTAAATGTTCCTATACATCGGTTTGGTACCAAGTTTGGTACCAATAGGAATGATCCTCGCTGGGCGGGGTTGACCGCTGTACGGGCCCCGCAGTCTTCGCGGCGTCAGCACAATCCGGTGGTGGTCACCTGGTGGGTCCTGCGGAACCTGGGTCACGTTCAACGAACCCTCATCCAGGAGGCCGTCCTCGAGCTTCTGGTCGGCTGCTGAGCCGACAGTGTCTCGCGTGCCTTCCCCGGACGACTCTGGGCGACCCCCTCTTTGTGTGAAACTGTCGAGGGCTGGTGCGCACCGCGTCGCCGACACGCCGACGGGCTGGCCGGCCCTAGTATAGCTAGGGCCGACCCAGGGTCTGTGTCACCTCGAGATCCGATCCAGTGATGCATGCCTCCATTGGTCGGTTTGACAGCGTGGCCCTTTCTATTTGGAGCTACGCTTGGCAGCCGTGGGGATACGGACGCCGGCAATGTGCGGGGGTTCCGGGCTGGAAGGTTGGCAACTTCCGTTCGCAGTGGACAGAACGCAGAGGGAGTCATGATGCTGGGTCTGCCAATCACGATGCTGGGTCTGCAAATTGAGACCCCGGGTGAGCTCGTTGCAGCAATTGGATATGCAATCCTACTTTCGACTCTGCTGTGGATGGCGTTTCTGCTGCTTTGGAAATTCCTCAATTGGTTTCGGCCGTTCCGCGTCCTCGGCGGTAGATACGCGATCAACATCATCAGTGATCCGCCAGGGAACGGATTTGAGGGCGTAGGCGATATCGTCCGCAGTCGAATAGGCGATGAAGTGCTCTTCGCCAGGAAGGGAGCGCGGACATATGAGAATGTGGACAGGCCCCGATGCCTTGGTGCCCTCGCAGATACCACCGCTCCCAGATCAGGTCAAAGGGCTTGCACCCATAGTTAATCTCTTGTTACGTAGGGATCGCTTCGTGGTCACGGTCATGGCATTGAAGCCAGTGAGGAAAGAGGTGGCACTTCATGTCCGCCTCAGCAGATCCACAGGGCGAGTACTAGAATCACGGCGATTCACGGAAGCTTTCAGCGAAACGAAAGATCGGGTGGAAGCGTACAGCGGCGCTGCCATGATGGCTGGGTGCTGGCTCGCCTTTATGCTCGAAAAATATGCGAGGTCCAGGTTTGCCACGAGTTCTCGTCTGGAAATGCTCGGGACCGGTTCATGGCTGAGTTATGCTTGGCTTTGCAGAGGACTCCGCGACCCGCAACCCATCGGGAATGGAAAGACCTGGGTTAAGGCTATCGAGGACAGCAAGGCATGGTTTAATGCAGCACTTCGAGTGGATCACCGGAACATCGGTGCACTTATTGCGCTCGGACAGCGAAAGACCATAGGCTTCGGCGTCGGACAGGAGGAAATGGATGACGGCGTCAGGCACCTGGGACTCGCGCTCGATCAACTCGAACAACTCGAACAACAGCGCCTAGGAATGAGTAGGATACTTCGCCTACAATATAGTGGCACGTGCGCTAATTCGCAGTGGTACCAGGTGACGTACGCACTTGCTGTCGCGTACACGAACTATTGTGCGGAATTTCTTGATGACAACCCGAGTCCCGGCCTGGTCCGCCTTCGTAACGAGCCCGATCACGACGCGGGTACGCCCCCAATCTCCCCTCTTAGTACTACAGCCGTAGATCGGGTCTGTCGGCGTGTCTGCGCAGGTCAGAGCGGCCAGCGCATGATCATCGGTGCTTGTGTGGAACAACGAGAACGCTGCGCTGGCCGCAGCTCATAGGATAGATCCTGGTTTTTGGTGGGACGAGTTCGGCGCGCTGATAGACCGGATCGCGCCACGCTTCGCCCGCTACGAGCCGGCCCGCCGTGCTGGTGCCTTGATGCTCGGGCTGATGTCCGGCCTGGAACGGAAGAACTGCTGGACGATCGCCGAACACCGTGGGGACGCGACCCCTGATGGGTTGCAGCACTTGCTGTCCCGCGCGGTGTGGGAGGCCGACGAGGTGCGCGACGATCTGCGCTCCTATGTTGCGGAGGCGTTCGGTGACCCGGCCGGGATCCTGGTGGTCGATGAAACTGGTGATCTGAAAAAGGGCACCGCCAGTGTGGGAGTGCAACGGCAGTACACCGGTACCGCCGGTCGGATCGAGAACGCTCAGGTCGCGGTGTACTTGACGTACGCCGCGCCGCGGGGTCACGCGCTGATCGATCGGGCGTTGTACGTTCCCAAGTCGTGGGCCGATGACCAGACTCGCCGGGACTCGGCCGGCATCCCTGCGGAGGTGGAGTTCGCGACGAAACCCGCTCTGGCGCAACGGATGATCCTGGACGCGTTGGACGCCGGGGTGCCGGCGTCTTTCGTCGCCGGCGACGAGGTCTACGGCGCTGACCCGACCCTTCGTGCGGTACTGGAGAAGCGTCGAGTCGGCTACGTGCTGGCGGTGGCGTGCAGCCACCGGGTGCCGGGCCCGTCAGGATCGGAACGCGCCGACGAGATCACCGCGCGGCTTCCCCAGCGGTCTTGGCAGCAACGGTCCGCCGGGAACGGCACCAAGGGACCACGCTGGTACTCGTGGGCGCTGGTGAAAATCTCCACGGACCAGTCCGGGCACCACTGGTTACTGATCCGCCGCAACGACACCACCGGCGAGATCGCCTACTACCGCTGCTATTCCCCGACACCGGTGAGCCTGACCACACTGGTCCGGATCGCCGGGCAACGCTGGAAAATCGAGGAGTCCTTCCAGACAGCGAAAGGCCAAGCAGGACTTGATGAACACCAGGTCCGCCGGTGGTGTTCCTGGCACCGATGGTCAACCCTGGCCATGCTGGCGATGGCGTTCCTCGCGGTCACCACCGCCGCCCAGCGACAACAGGACACCCCATCCGACGACCTCATCCCGATCACCGTCAACGAGCTACGCCGACTGTTCGACGCCCTCGTCCTCGGCAAGACCGCAACGGTGGAACACATCCTGAAATGGTCGAATTGGCGGCGAAAACACCAAGCCACAGCCCGCCGATGCCACTATAAGCGCAGGTCAGAGCCCATCGAACTCGATCTACGGCTGTAGTATTAGCGAGGCAGTCAGACTCGGTGCCAGGCTTGCTAGGGCAACGGCCGCGACTCAGCTAACGCTCAAGAGCCCCTGGCGAAGATTTTCGATAAAGAGGAGCCGGCGTCGGGAACTCCAAAAAGTATTCCGCAGGGAGGACTCCGATCTCGCAAGCATTGTCGCGATAAGCAAGGCACGCCTCGAAATACAAAGAAGCGCGACCCACCAGCCAGACCCGCCGCGAATTGACTGGAAACCCAGCGATAAGCCTGCGCTTTGGAAGTTGCTGCGAATGCTGGATCCGGATAAACCGGACACACTACCACCTGCCCATAATCTACAAGAGACACGCGAATGCGGAAACACGCCCGGCAGTCGTCAGATGCGTCACCTCACTCCAAAAGCTCGATTTAATAGTGCATGCTTCTATGCCACCGTTCGCGAGTACCCTACGGCGCTTAAGGAACTGAAGCACGTGTTTTCCCACATGTCTGTAGAGCCGCGCGACGTCCCAGACAACTATCAGTCCCGGGAGTGGTTCATCGAATGGGCGCGGTACGACCCCACGCTGAAGCAGCTCCGGGACAAAAGGGCGGAAGAATTCAATACGATTATTCAAACGGCCACGAACCGAGGAAATTTGGCGCTCTTGCAGGCCGGCAATGGGCGTGCAGACACCGCCGGCGGTGTGGGATGTGGGGTTCAGGCCGGGGAAGGGACGAGGGGATGCAGTGCGGTAGGCAGATCGCGCCCTCCTCGACCGATACGGACCCGGGTAACGTTGGCCATGCTCGGTCTGAAACACTTCAAGGCTAACAGGGACACGCATTCACATGGCGCCGGCAATTACGCCCCGGAATAGGTCGCATGCGCGCTGCACCGTCATTGATTGGTTGGTCACCTTCGACAAGAAACGCGGGGCTGACCCGGAAGTACGTTTCGACTGGACGCTGACCGCGGTTCATGCCGCAGAAGCCGCAGAAGCCGCACAAGATCATGGAGGACCGCGATGTGCGGCTTCTGCGGTTTCTGCGGCCCGCGGGTGAACCTCCCAGGTCGGTGACGCGGGTCTACCGCCGGTGGGTGCGGGCCGTGGGCGGGGTCTGATGAAGCCGTGGTCGTCGAGCAGGGTGAGGGCGGGGTCGAGGGCGGCGACCTTGCGGAACCGTGATCGGGAGAGCGCGCTGAAGGCGTCGCGCCGGCTGAACGCGGTTTGGTTGGTTCTTCCGATCCAGTGCAGGACGGCGCGGGCGTCGTCGATGGTGGGGTCGGCGCTCATGGTGTCGAACGCGGCGAGGGCGTGGGCCAGGAAGTAGTGCCCGAGGCGGGCGGCTGCGTCGACGTGGTTGGCGGGTATCGGTTGGGTCCAACCGGTTCGTAGGGTTCCGGCGAGGTGAAGCAGACCGGCGATGCGGGTGGTGGCGCCGACGAGTTTGGAGGCCCAGTCGGTGATGTGGCCGAGGTCGGCGTCGGGCGCGAGGCGTGGTTCGATGCGTCGTTCGAGGTCGAGGACCCGTTCGTTGGCCTCGGTGGAGAGCCGCAGGGTGATCGGGTCGGTGTCGCCGGCGAGGGTGAGGACGGCCGCGCGGAGCTGGTGTTGGTAGGCGTGGGCGACCGATTCTGGGACGGCCGCGGCGCCGACCCGGCGGCGGCCGACGGTGTTCTGGGGCAGTGAGTACAGGAGGCGGGCGAGCAGGCCGCGGCCGCGGAAGCCGGGGAGTCTGGCGATGTCGCGGAGCACGTCGGGTTGCAGGGCGAGGCCGAGGGTCAGGGCCGGCGCGGTGACGTGCTCGGCGGGTCGGGCCTTGCGGTCGACGCGGAGCAGATCGCCGGCGTGACCTTTGAGGAACACCTCCAGCGAGGGCACCCCGCCGGTGTAGCGGCCGGCCATGGTGGCGAAGATGCCGCCCTCGGCGGACAGTACGGCCAGGCGGCCGCCCTGGTCGGCGAGGAGGGAAGCGGCGGCTTCTGGGGTGACGTCGTCGGCGACGAGCCGCGGTAGGGCTGGCACGCGGGTGTTCTGGCGTCGAGGGCGGCGTCCGCGGCGTTTGCGAGGGCCTGGTCGCGGACCTGCGGGGTGCTCGCGTCCCCTGCGGCGGTGGTGTGCCGTTCGGCGTCGCGCTGGTGGACCTTGCGGGCGAGCTCGGCCTGGATGATCGCCGGGCGGGTCTGCTCGATGAGGGCACGTTCGGCGTCGAGCAGTGGTCCGGTCATCGCGGCGAACACGGCCGACTTGCGGGAGCCGGGCGGCATGGCGACGACGGTGAACAGGTTCAGGGGTCCGCGCCAGCCGGGGCGGACCTCGAGCACGGCGCGGCCTCCGGCGGCGGTGGACAGCGCGGCGAGGGCGATGCAGCCGGGCAGGTCGAGCGGGGTTTGGGTGAACTCCGCGACGGCGATGACCTGGTCGGCCACCCACGGCG
>JBBQGJ010000352.1:0-7223 GCA_038322925.1 Mycobacteriales bacterium | reverse complement strand
CATTTTCGCCGTCGGCGGACCACACTTGACCGGGCGACGGTGTTAGGGGGCGTTGACCGCGAACAGCGTGCCCGCGCCACGGCGGCCCGGCGCCGGCCGCCGCGACGAACCCGTCACGTGGTTTGACATCGGTCTACTCCGCAGCTGTTGTCGGACGCGCTTGATGATGACGCACAGGGCTGAAACGACATCGATGGTGGTGACAGGGGATGGTCACAATATCGGTCGTGGTCACGCTGTCGGGGGCGCGTGGGCAGAGCGGTGCTCTGATGGGGTGGTGGGTTTCAGCCGGTCCGCTACACGCGGTCCGTGCGCCAGTTCCGCGGGCGCTTCACCAACTCCAACTCTTGCCCGAACCGCGGATGGAAAGGATGCGTCACCCGCACCGTCGCAGGCGACAGGTCACCGGGTTCAGGCGTAATCGACAACTCGGTCGAACGCATGATCCGAGGGCTACAACGCCCAAACCAAGCACCATAGACGAAACTCCTCCGCCGTTCGCAACCCGGTCAACCAACGACGTCACATACGCTGGGCCGCACCCGTCAACACCGACGGGCCTCAGCCGTGAACAGCACATTGCCCAGTGACGTTCGATGAGCCCCTTTCGATGCCCGAAGGGCGTCGCGCGAGAGTGCAGGGAGCAGATGATTCCGAACAAGAAGCGAACGAAGACAGTCGACACCGTCATCGTCGGAGGTGGAATTGTTGGCGTCAGTCTGGCCTTCTACCTCTCCTCGCTCGGCCTCTCGGACGTGATTCTCCTTGAGGGGAACGATCTTGCGAGCGGTTCCACGGGCGGGTCCATGGGCGGTGTTCGCCAGCAGTTCAGCACTCCTGTTGAGATCGAGATCGCGGTCCGCGGTCGACGCTTCTGGCAGACGTTCGAGCAGGTCTTCAACTATCCATGTCGCTATTACCAGGACGGCTACCTGTTCCTAACGGGACGAGAGGACCTTTACGCGAAGTTGTATGACGCGACCGCCTTGCAGCATGAGTTAGGGGCTACGTCGGCGCAGATGCTCGGCGCCGACGATCTCCGTGCAGTAGCACCCTGGCTTAGCCCAAACGGCCTGCTAGGCGGTTGTTGGACGCCGGAGGACGGCCGGGCCAACCCAACCGACGGAGTCTACGGTCTTGCAGCAGCCGCTCGCCGCAACGGGGTGAGCATCAACGCACATTCACCGGTTGAAAGCATCCAGCGCGGACTCCATGGCTGGGTGGTGCAGGCTGGCGAGCCCATCGTGGCGCGCCGGGTTGTGGTTGCAGCCGGACTGGGTACGCCGGCGCTCATCCGGCCCTTCGGGCTTGACCTCGAGATCCGGCCCTGGTTGATTCACTCGGCGCTGACAACTCCAGTCGCCTCGGGACAGGAAATGCCGGTCACAATTGACCTGGATTCCGGTCTAATCATCGAGAGGGACCAGGACGCCGCCCTCGTTTCGATCCTGAATGCCGAGTTGGGCGATAGGTACTCGGTGAATGACATGCTGGAGGACTTTGCGAACAGCGCCAGCGTGCGTGCGCCAGTGTTCGGAGACGCATTAATCCGCAGCACATATAGCGCCTACGCGGACCTGACGGGGGACGGTCTTCCGTATGTCGGGCAGGTCGAACCCGATCTCTGGGTGGTGGCTGGATTCGACGGCCACGGCACGATGCAGGGCCCACCGATTGCTCAGTTGACGGCTCAACTGATCGCAGGAGCTCCGGATCCGACGATCGACATCGCGGCTTTCGACCCTCATCGCACGATCACCACCTCGAAGGAATGGATGTCGGCCACCCGAAAGTGAAGGCCCCGGCTAGCTGGGCCGCGCATCCTCGTTGCGCCCGTTGGGGTAAGGGTATTCGCGCGTCACGACCCGCTACCGCGACCAATTTCACCGGTGGATCGAGGCCGAGCCGAGGGGTTCTCGATATCGCAGTACCCCATCTCAGGATGCACTGTTCCTCACGGAGGTCCGGGTGTCGCTGACCAACCGGCATCTGTCGTCACTTTGGCCGAATCGGTATTGAAGGACCACCACGCTCCCCAGCACTGCTAGTCCGCCCGCCAGTTGGATGGCGGTCAGTCGTTCGCCGTAGACCAGGGCCACAGCGCAGGCGGCGACCAATGGTTCAATGCAGGAGAGGATCGCGCAGGTCGAGGCGCCGACGAGTCGCACGCCTATGAGCTGGAGCAGGCTGGCGAGCACCGTGCCGGGCAACGCGCACAGTGCGATCCACAGCCAGGCCGAATTGCCGTAGCCGACGCTCAACGACATTCCGGTCACCCAGGCCGTCATAGCGGTGCTCGCGGCCGCCGCGGTGCATATGATCGCCAACATGAGCACGGGGTCGGTCTCCACCTGAAAGGACGCGGTGACCACGACATACACCGCGTAGATCACCGCTGCACCCATAGCCATCACTACGCCCACGGGGTTGGCGGTCCCGGCTCCGCCGAGGCCGAGAAGGAGAAGCAGCCCGACCGCGGAACAGGCGAGCGCGGCGACCGTGCGCCTATCGGCCCGTTCTCGCCGCAGTGCCACCGCGATCACCGTGACCAGCGCGGGATAGGTGTAAAGCAGAAGCGCAGCTAGGCCGGCGTCGATCCGCGCCAACGACCCGTAATAGAGAGCGGCCTGAAAAGCGTAGACGACGCCACCAAGCCCGGCACAAGCAAGGATCACCCGGACCGGCGGCGTGGCAGGCCGCCGGATCGCCACGATGATCCACAGCGCTGCGGCCGCGATGATGAACCGCCAGAGGAGCAGGGAGGAGACGCCGACGCCCGCGGCATAGGCCGCCTTGGCGAACACCACCACCATCCCGAAGGACGTCGCCGACGCAAGTACCAGTCCGACTCCACGCGAGGAACGAGGCAACGCGACGGGGGAAGCGGTCGTGGCCATGCCCCACCGTACGCAAGAAGGTTGATGCCGAGATATCCTGAGAATCCTCCGAGTCATCTAGGAAATCCCTTGACCACGCTCCACCAACTCAAGTGCTTCCTCGCAGCTTATAGTTCAGGCTCCCTGACCGCGGCCGCTGCCGAGCTCGGCTACGCTCAACCGTCTGTCAGCGAACAGGTGCGTCTGTTGGAGAAGTCGCTGAACACCCAACTGTTCCAGCGAGCAGGCCGCGGCGTGGTGCCAACCGAGGCCGGCCACCAGCTCCGCCCCTACGCCGAGGTGGCGCTGGCTGCGGTGAGTGACGCACGGTTAGCAGTCGCCTCTGTCCGTGAGCTAGTCACGGGAACAATCCGCTTCGGCGTATTTGGGACGGCCCGTATCTACCTAGGCGCCGACGTGGTCACGGATGTGCTGAAGGAACACCCACAGGTCAGGGTCGAGCTCATCGGGCAGAACTCCACCGCCGTGCAGGAAGATCTGCGCCGAGGTCGGATCGAGGCGGCGGTAATATCGGTGCCGGCGGTCGGCGCCGGGCTGACGATCCACCCAGTGTTCCGCGACCAGCTCGTGTACGTCAGCGTCGATCCTGCGCGATGCCGTCGCCCAGTGGACGGAGCGCACTTGGCGAGGGCGCCATTGGTGTTGTCCGAAGCGAGCTGGGGTAATGAGGACTCAATACGCAACCAGCTCGCGCGTGCGGCGCAGAGTGCGGGAGGGACTTTGCAGACCCGCGTCGAGGTCGAGGACATCGAGACCGCTCTCGAGATCGCGGCCAGCGGCGCCGCCGACACCATCACGGCGCTGGGGGTGCTGCATCGGCTGGGTGACCGACTGCCACCGCAACTGGGCTGGGTGCCATTGCGTCCGCGCCTGTATGACACCTTCGCCATCGCCCATCGACAGGGAGCAGTACTGTCGCCAGCTACGCGGCTTATGGTCGACTTGGTCACCACGCACATGATGGGCCTCTCGACAGCTGTGGACCGAATGGATAAGCACCGCATGCCTGGCGGTCCGGCTTAATTGCGGTCCGGTGCCGTTAGGCGCTGGGCTGGACTGGCTTGGTGTTGACGAGGACAATCGCCAAGTCGTGGACCAGTGGTCAAACGGATGCGGCTGTTGGCTCGACTATCGATGCGCATGTCCAGGAAAGGCCGCCGACAGCGCAGATCGTCAGGCTTGCCCAAAGACACGAGTTAGGAGCATGTGAATGCCTGTTTCAATCTGCATCGCCGGCGCGACTGGATGGGCGGGTCGACCCATCGCCGAGGCGGTTCTCGCCGCGCATGACCTGACCTTGGTCTCCGCCGTGAGTAGATCCGCCGCCGGTCAGGACCTGGGCCGGGTCTGGGGCGGCGACGCGAACGGAGTTCCCGTGTTCGGCACTGTTGCCGAAGGTCTGGAGGGTGTCGACGTCCTGATCGACTACACATCGCACGCCGCAGTGCGCGGCCACACGCTCGCGGCGATTGAGCGCGGGGTGTCCGTCGTCGTCGGCTCGTCCGGCCTCGGCGCCGACGACCTCGCCGACATCGGGGCCGCTGCACGCAAGGCCGGAGTAGGTGTGGTGGCTGCTGGCAACTTTTCTCTTACTGCGGCGCTTGCTCAGGCCGCAGCCCTACTTGCGGCGAAGTATCTTCCGAGTTGGGAGATCATTGACTACGCGGCGGCGTCGAAACCTGATGCACCAAGCGGAACCGCTCGAGAACTAGCCGAGCGGCTCGCTGAGATCAAGCCGCCAACCGTCCAGATCCCAATTGCCGAGACCGCTGGGTATCCGGAGGCTCGTGGCGCGACCGTGGCAGGCAATCAGGTCCACGCTGTGCGTCTGCCCGGCTTCACACTTTCGATCGAAGCGGTTTTCGGGCTACCCGACGAACGACTGACCATCCGGCATGACGCTGGCAGCAGTGCCGTTCCGTACGTTGCTGGCACACTGATTGCCGCCCGTGTGGTCACTCGCCGCGTGGGCCTCATTCGCGGACTGGACACGCTACTACTCAATTCTCAGTAGTACGCAAGTCTTGTCACCTGATCGTCAGTTGGGGTATCGCCGGGGCGGCACTTTGTTGATGCGGACAGACCACCACCAAGACACTATGTGTTTTGGAGACACCGCTAGACCGTGAAGTCGACACCTTGGGCGAGTGGCAGTTGGCCGGAGTAGTTGATGGTGTTCGTGGCCCGACGCATGTAGCTTCTCCATGCGTCCGATCCGGACTCACGGCCACCACCGGTCTCCTTTTCGCCTCCGAATGCCCCGCCGATCTCGGCGCCCGACGTCCCGATGTTGACGTTGATGATCCCGCAGTCAGAGCCTTCGGCAGACACAAAGCGCTCGGCCTCGGCCTGGTCGTTGGTGAAGATGCTGGACGAAAGACCCTGAGGCACATCGTTGTTGAGAGTGATTGCTTCGTCGAGGTTGTCGTACGGCATTACATACAGAATCGGCGCGAAGGTCTCCTGGCGGACGATGTCCGTCTGCTTGTCGATTCGGACGATGGCCGGCTCGGCGTAGAAGGCTTGGGGCGCGTCATCCTCGAGCCGGCGTCCGCCTCCAACGACGAGTGTGCCGCCCTCGTTGGTTGCCGCCTCCAGAGCGTTCTGCATCGCCTTGTATGCCGCGTCGTGAATCAGGGGGCCAACAAGGGTTCCACCCTCGAGCGGGTTGCCGATGGGGAGCCGGCCGTAGGCGCGGGAGATCCTGTCGACGAGTTCGTCAACAATGCTTGCATGTGCGATCACTCGGCGCATCGTCGTGCACCTCTGGCCGGCGGTTCCGGCGGCGGAGAATACGATCCCACGCGTGGTCAGGTCGAGATCGGCAGACGGTGCCACGATTGCGGCGTTGTTGCCTCCGAGCTCCAGCAGGGAACGTCCGAATCGGTCGGCAACACGCGGACCGACGGCGCGACCCATACGAGTGGACCCGGTTGCGCTGAGCAGGGCCACGCCAGCGTGATCGACTAGGGCCTGGCCCACCTCGGCTGCGCCGATGAGGACCTGGCTCAGGTGTTCAGGCGCGCCTTGTTCCTTAATCGCCCGATCCAGGAGGGCCGCGCTGGCGGCAGCCGTCAGTGGAGCCATCTCGGACGGCTTCCAGATGACGGGGTCGCCACAGACGAGCGCGATCGCGGTGTTCCATGACCAGACGGCGGCAGGGAAATTGAAGGTACTGATGACACCCACGACCCCTAACGGGTGCCACGTCTCCATGAGCCGGTGACCGGGGCGTTCCGAGGTCATCGTCCGACCATAGAGCTGCCTCGAAATGCCGACAGCGAAGTCACAGATGTCGATCATCTCCTGGACCTCGCCGAGGGCCTCGGACGTGATCTTTCCGACCTCGAGACTGATCAGCATGGCCAGATCTGTCTTATGCTCGGTGAGCAGTTCCCCGAGGCGCTTGACCACGCCCCCGCGAACAGGCGCGGGCACCCTGCGCCACTGTCTGAACGCATCCTGTGCGCGTTCAACGGCAGAGTCGACCGTCTTGGCGCCGACCCATTGAACCGAGAACAGGTGATCACCGTTGATAGGTGAGGTCGACATCGTGCCGCCGGCGATGCGCTTCAGGTCGACTCCGCAGCGTTCGGCGGTAGTTCGCGCGCGCGCGCTGAGCTCACGGGCGCTGGGAATCCCGGCTGGCGTAGAAGCCATGACTGTCTCCTTGGTTGATTCTTGTGCGGCTGCGGTCAGACTATGTTCAGCTCGGGGCGGACCTTGTCCCCGGCGAATCTCCGAGCATCTAGCCCAGTGATATCTAGGAAGGGCCGGTCCCCGAGGTAGAGGTCCCTCATGACCTCACCTACGGCTGGTCCCATGAGGAAGCCGTGGCCGGAGAAGCCCGTAGCGTAAAGGAACCGGGAGACGTTTTCGGCCTCACCGATGATGGCGTTGTGATCGGGGGTCATCTCGTAGAGTCCGGCCCAGCCGCTGGCGATGCCCACATCGATCAGGCCGGGGGCACGGCGCCCCATCGCATCGCCGAGCCCCGGCAGCCAGTCGTCGGACCGGTTCATCTTGAAGCCAGGGGTCTCGTGGGGGTCGGACATGCCCAACAGCAGTCCCTTGCCCTCGCCGTGAAAGTAGAAGCTGCTGCCAAAGTCGATTGTGAACGGTGTATGCGGATCAAGGACCGCTAGAGGTTCGGTTACCAAGATCTGGCGTCGGAGGGGTGTGACTGGCAGATCGACCCCGACCCATTCGCCGACCTCCTTGGACCATGCGCCTGCGACGCAGATGACCGTGTCGGCCTCAATGCGGCCGCCTTCGGTGTTGACCGCGACGATCCGGTCGCCGTTGCGTTCGATACCTGTGGCAGCA
>JBBQGJ010000351.1:0-7230 GCA_038322925.1 Mycobacteriales bacterium | reverse complement strand
ACCACGGCCGTCACAATCGCGACAGCCACCCGACGTACTGAGCTTGCTTCGCACTTGCGCTGCCAAGAGCCCCAAAACCGAATAGCTCGGTGCGACCAACCCACCGACCGCTTACCAAAGACGTGAGCGCGCCAGCCGCATCTACGGGACCAGAGACGGCTCATGGCCCCTTTCGAACGTATTCCGGTCGCCCCCTCAGGTGACCGGGCGACCCGCGATGACACGGCGATGGCCCGGTTCGTGCACACCGGTTCCGGCGCGAATCATCCCCGGCGGCTCCGCCGAAACCGCCCGGTATGAAGCGCTGGGGCGATGGTCATGGGCTGGGCCTGTGCTGGCTCCGAATCTCGCATCGTCGGTTCGGTGCCCGGGGGGCTGGTCAGTGACCAAGGGGCGCTTGGTGCCGGGACTTTGGTGTTGATCGACCGTGATCCGTCTGAGCGTTGGTTGTTGGGTCAGTCAGTGATGGCGTAGCCGTTTTCAGAGCCGGCTGCGATGGCGGTGACGTTGGTGAGCCCGAACACCGGTACCGGCACCGTGCTGAAGTCGGTGGAGCCGTTACCCAGTTGACCCCACGCGCCTCGACCCCACGCTCGCACCGTACGGTCGGCGCCGAGCGCGTAACCGGTGGCGCCGGTGGCGGCGATGGCGGCGATGGCGGTGAGTCCGGATACCGCTACCGGGATCAGGCTGGTGTCGGTCGCACCGTTGCCCAACTGTCCGTAGAGGCCCCAGCCCCAGGCCGAGACTGTCTCGTTGTCCCGCAGCGCGTACCCGGCGCCGCCGCCGTCGCCCCAGCAGCCGGCGGCGATGGCGCTGATGTCGCTGAGTCCGGATACCGCTACCGGTATCAGGCTGTTCACTGCGGCGCCGTCACCCAGCTCACCTCTGGTTCCCGTCCCCCATGCCTGCACGGTGCGATCGGCGCGCAGGGCGTATCCGGTGCTGCCGGCGGCGGCGATGGCGGTGACGTTGCTCAGGTTGGACACCCGCACCGCCAGGCTGTTCGTGGTGCCGTTGTTGCCCAGCTGGCCCACTCCTCCGGCTCCCCACGCCCACACGAAGCCGTCACTGGTCAACGCGTAGCCGGTAGCGAAGCCGGCGGCGATCGCAGTGATGTGCAGGTCCTCCAGTCCGGCCACCTGCACCGGAACGGTGCTGTAGGACTCGTCATCGCCGTCCCCGAGAGCACCGGACCGTCCGTCCCCCCAGGACCAGACTGTGCCGTCGCTGCGCAGCGCGTACCCAGTGCCGGACCCGCCGGCGACGGCGGTGACGTGACTGAGCCCGGGAATCCGCAGCGGGACGGGGCTGACGATCGCGCAGCAGCCGCCGGTGCCCCATTGCCCGAAAGCCCCGGTCCCCCAGGACCAGACGGTGCCGTCGCCGCGCAGCGCGTACCCGGCGAAACCGCCGCCGGCGACGGCGGTGACACCACCGAGCCCGAACACCGGAACCGGCGCCGGGCTGCCCGTGGTGCTGCCGTTACCCAGTTGACCGTTGTCTCCCGCTCCCCACGCCCACACCGCGCCGTGCACGGCGACACCGGTCAGCGTCGATCCGGTGATGTCGACGACCAGCTGCACGCCCCCGGGCGAGCCATTGAACAGCTCGATCTTCCCGTCCGGACCGACCGGGACGATCACCGTGGTGGCGACGGTCTGCCCGGCCTGGAAGTTCAGGTTCGACGTACCGGGCCGGCGGGCACCGGACCGGAACGCCGTGACATACCCGCCGGCCTGCGGGTCAACGACGGTCACCGTGGCCACCGCCCCCGCCACCCCGCTGTCCGGCGAGGCCACCTGCACCGCGACGGACCCGAACGCCGGCACCGCACCCGGAATCTGCAAACCCAGCCTGGAATCGGCGATCCGCGCGGTCACCGACCCGATCGCGCCGGCAGCCGTCGGTGTCCCGGCCAGGGTGAAACCGTTGATATCGACGATCAGCTGCACCGAACCTGACGAGCCGTTGAACAACTCGACAACGCCGTTGCCGCTCACCGGCACGATCACCGTGGTGGCGACGGTCCGCCCGGCCTGGAAGTTCAGGTTCGACGTCTCCGGTCGGGTGCTGTAGCCCCGCCACACGGTGATGTACCCGGCGGCCTGGGGATCGACCACGGTCACCGTCAGCACCACGTCACCCACCGGACCCGGGACCGCCTGCACCGCAACGGTTCCCAGCGCAGGCACCGGCCCGTGGAGCTGCAGATCGATCCGGGAATCAGCCAGCCGCTGCGGATTGTCCGGGACCTCCATCGCGCCGGGGACAGACGTGGAACCGTCCCGGGTGTACCCGGTGACGTCAACGATTACCTGCACCGTGCCGAAGGACCCGTTGAACAGCTGGATCCAACCGTCCGTACCCAACCGGACGATCACCATGTTCGCGACGGTCTGCCCGGCCTGGAAATTCAGGTTCGAGGTACCCGGCATGCCGACCCCGGACGGCCACACCGTGAGATACCCGCCGCCCTGCGGCCCGGTCACGGTCACCGTCGCCACCACCGCCGCCGCCCCGCTACCGGGGATACCACCCCGCCCGGCGACCTGCACCCCCACCGTCCCGAAACCAGCGACCGCACCGGGGATCTGCAGTCCGTCGCGGGAATCAGCAACCCGCGCCGGTGTCACCGACACCACGGCCCCCGCGTCGGGCGCCGCCTGCACTGCTGCGACGTTCGGCGTGGCCGGTGACAGCCCCGACGCGGCAGGAGCGGTGACCGCTCCAGCGACAACCAGGGCCAGCACGGAGATCACCACACGGACAGCGGCCTTCATGACAAGGCCTCCCCCTCAACTATGGGGCGTCGGACCGCCCGTCCAGGGGTAGCCGGACGGGCCGGCGCTCAGCCGACACCACCAGCACACGACTACCACTCGGCGCCCTACCAGAGGCAAACGTCCCGTTCGGGGCGTTCGGGGCGTTCGGGTACGGATGTCGGATGTCGGGGATAGCCGGACCGGCCGGCCACCCCGAGAACCAGCGGTGCGCAACGGCTTGCCGCACCGCTGACAGGCACTGGGGCGGACGGGTTCCGCGCCGGGCTCAACGCGCAGGCCGGACGGCCCGAGCAGCTCTCCCGGCGGGCCAGCCGCCGGCCAGCGGTACGTCACCACCCGAGCGGTCAACTCCGGACCCGCGGCCAGCAGGCCCACCCCCACGGCGCCAACACACCCGGACAACCAGGACAACCCACCTCGCCGGGCGTCAGCCGTGACTCGACCTGAACCTGATCTGCCTCTACCGTGACCAACGGGTGCCTCCGCGCATCCAGCACGGCCCTCCCGCACTGTCCTCCCGGACCTACGGCGGGAGGGCCGTTGTCCTATTCCGATGCCCGTCACACTGACGGCGCCGACCACGAAGATCAAATCTCGGGTCATCATTCGCCGACCGTCAGCAACTCCGTTGACGGTGCGCACCCCGGTGGTCGTCATCCAGGGGGACGTTCAACTTGAGTCGGACCGTCCTGCCAGGACACCCGCCACGACGGTCGCTCCCACTCCACCGCGACCCTGACCTTGCGCGAGCTCGGACAGCACCGGCGACCACGCCTTCGCGCCGTCCGATCGCCTCATCCTCACCCGCCCAGCCGTAACGAAATACCTCGTGACGGTAACGTAACGATCGGTCAACGCTGAGTCGAGAGATCCCCTCCGACCAAGAATCCATCCCCGATCGGTCCGGCACCGCAGGACTCACCGAGTCCCGCGCGGCAGTTGCTCATGTCGACGGTAACGAACCCGGGACGTGTAACGAAACAAGTGAAGTTTGGAGCCGGAGCCGACACCCCACCGTCCCGCCGATCAGCCACGACGCCAGGACGGGGGCCGCAGCTCACGCGCGTGAGGACATGCTTTGACCTGCACAGACGCACTGGTGACCGCCGATAACCGGGCATTATCCGAGCTGGGTTGGCAGCACCTGTCACAACCACTTGTCGATGTGAGTGCCCGGCCCGGGGATCAAATACGTCGAGTGGGGGCACCACTCGAAACGGCCGAGGCACCCGGCCACCGACACCTCGACAAACGAACTGGGGGGCGCGATGTCGCAATTCCAAGGAAGTGGGACCAACCGCCCGCACCGACAACCGGCCGACAGTGCTGGCAGGATGCGCACTGACATTTGAAATGCGCGGCGAGATGGGACGGTGAGCAATGGGGCTTGACGAGGACGTCGTGCGCCTGGCGAAGGGCAAGAACCTGGCGACGGTGGTCACGTTGATGCCGGACTGCCAGCCGCAGGCCCTTCTGACCTGGGTGAATACCGAACCCATCCGCCAGCGGGCCAAGAACCTGGCCCGTGATCCTCGCATCACGGTGCTGATTCACTCCGCCGACAATCCGTGGGACTGGGCCGAGGTACGCGGCACCGTTGTCGAGACCGTCGGCGGCCAGCAGGCCCGCGATCACATCGACGAGCTGTCCCGCAAGTACGTCGGCACCGACTATCAGCAGCCGATCGGGCCGCAGGGCCGGATCATCCTCAAGGTCGCCGCGACGAAGGTGAACACCCCGAAGACCGCCTTCCGCTGACCAACAACACCAGCGTGGGTGTGGGCGCTAACTGGCTGGAGAAGTCAGTCGGCACATCCCGCCGACAGGACGCATCGCTGCTGACTGGCGCCGTTCCCGTGACTCCCATCTGACGATCCTCCGTGGACTCCGGCCAGACGCGAGGCTTCGGGGTCCACGGGCGGCTGGGCACACCGGGTTTACTCACGTGACCAGCAGGTCCGACCAGGACTGCAGCATCGACGCGGCGCGGTCGGGCGACGTCGCCGCCCCGGTGGAACGCACCGTGCAGCGGACTGCCCGGCCGACCGCGCGAACCTGACCACGGCCTCCGGGGTGAGCGGATCGGCAGTCAGATGCAGCGTGCGGAGCGAGGCGCGGCACGCCGGGATCTGTGCCTCGTCGTCCGCCTGGAAGTCGTCGTCGGTCTGTAGAACACCGGGTACCTGCGCGATCGTGATGTCCTGCTGCGCGCGCAGTACCCGCCACAAGGTGCGCACCGGTACGCCCGACCGGTCCCGCCAGCTCCTCGACGGACAGCCCGGCAGCGGCGCGCTCGGCCTGCAGCGCCACCGCCACCGCCACCGCCGCGGTATACGGGCCCCGCGGGGCGCGGCAGCCTAGAGGCGACCGAGCCGTCCTACGCTGGCGCGCCCGGATGCCGGGGTCACTTCGCGCCCTTCACCGCGGGGATGAGGCGAGTCACTGCGGTCCGCGACTTGAACCCGCAGATCCGCTGTACCGCCGTCGGCCCGATCGCGGCCGCCGCCTTGACGATCGCCTCCTCGAACTCCGCCTGCGCAGCCTCCACCGCCTCGCGGGCCTTCGCTACGGCGGCCTGGCGGGCACGGAGGTCGGCCTCGACTTCGGCGCGCACCTCCTCCTTGACCCGGGCCAGCCGCTCGGCGGGATCGGGTGGCGGTTCCGTTGGCATGTGTCCATCGTAATAGGACAGTGGGCACACCGACCACTTGCGGTGGACGTTGGGTTGTCGTGCAGGTCCCCCGCAGGGGTCGAGATTCTTGGGGTGGGTATCCCTCAACCGAGGCGGGGGGCTAGCGGCCGGAAAGCAAGGGGCGCAAGCCGCGGGGAAGTTGATCGTGATTCGCTCGGACTTCTGTGCATGCGTACGCATATGATCCAGACCAGCGAGGCGCGTGGGCGCGAGCGGCACGCATGCGCACGTACGAGCACGAACGCTCGCGTGGCCGAGCACAACGATCGGATCGCCCGTGCACTGGCACGCCCGGCCGGGTGCGTGGCGCCGGCGCGCGTGGGCGCGGGCATGGGTGCGGTTCGGCGGTTCGGCCCAGGCTGCGCACGATGACCCGCCTGGTGAGCGCAGCCATCCTGGCCACCCCTCTCCGCCATCCGAACGGGCGAGCAACCCCGTCGCCCGGTGGTCGCACCGCTTAGCCGCCAGCCCGCCACACGATGCGCCCGGCGCCCAATCACGGGCGCCGGCGCTGTGCTTCTGGGCCGCCCAGCCTCCCCGCCATCCGCGCCCCCGTTCCCCATGATCATCTACTCGTCGGCCCTGGTCACGACCCCGATCGGCATATTCCCGGGTGTTATCAGCCCCTGTCCATCCGTGGTGGACATTCACCCAATCGCGTGTCCCCTGGTAGTGGACGTTCTGTCCACTCGTGATGTACGCTTCAGGTACGAGAGAAAGGCAGGACACCATGTCGCAGGAAACGTCGCAGTGGCTGAACACCCGCACGCTGATCGGCTTCACCGACAAGCGCGGCAACGCCTGGCACTACCGGGCCGATGAGCAGGGCACCGAGCCGAACCACTACCCGCTCGCGATCCCGACGGAGGACGTCCGGCGCCGGCTGTTCGGCTGGACGCACGCCGAGGGCGACGTCAGCGCCACCTACCTCGGCGCCGGCGGTTTCGAGACGATCTCGGACCCTGACCGCAAGTCGGTCCTCCGCCCGGCCGGCACGTTCGGCCCGGACGATCAGGGCGAGGTTCTGGGCCTGTTCAAGTCCGGGTACCAGGTGCACCCGTTCGGCGGGTGGCTGATCGACAACGTCGGCACCATCCTGGACGACGGCCTGTCGATCGGCTCCGCCGGTCTGCTCAAGGGCGGCGCCATCGCCTGGGTGCAGTGCGAGGTGCCCGAAACCATCACCACCCCCGAGGGTGTCGCGTTCCGCCCGTTCCTCACCGCGGCAACGTCGGTGGACGGCTCGCTGTCCAGCACCTACCAGACCGGCGCCCAGCTGGTCGTCTGCGACAACACCCTCTCGGCCGCCCTCGGCGCCGAGGCGAAGGACACCCGGGTCAAGGTGCGGCACTCCCGGAACTGTGTCCTGCGCCAGAGAGTCGTTTCAATAGTCGTCCGAGTGATTCGAGGATCTCGTCGGCGCTCTTTGTCCAGATGAAGGGTTTCGGGTGGGTGTTCCAGTCCTTGATCCAGGCCCGGATGTCTGCTTCCAGTTGTTGGACCGTGTTGTGGTGGCTGCGTTGCAGGAGGTCTTCGGTGACGAACGCGAAGAACCGTTCGACCTGGTTGAGCCAGCTGGAATATGTTGGGGTGAAGTGGATCTGGAACCGAGGGTGGGCGTGCAGCCAGGTCTTCACGGCGGGGGTCTTGGTGAGTCGCCGGAGGGAGTCGCACCCTCCGGCGCTCGCAGAACCGTACGTGACGATCTCCCGTCATACGGCTCCCACAGGTCAGCCTGGGGTGGGTGCGACG
>JBBQGJ010000350.1:0-7268 GCA_038322925.1 Mycobacteriales bacterium | reverse complement strand
GGCGCGGTTGAGCGCGACGATCGGGCTGGGATCCACTGCGAGCAGTTGGTCGTAGAGCGCCAGGACCTGCCGCCAGTCCGTCGCGTGCACGCTCGCGGCGTCGGTGTGCACGGCGTTGATGGCCGCCAGGATCTGGTACCGGCCGGGACGGCCCCGGCGCAGGCAGCCGCGGACGATGTCGTGACCCTCGGCGATGAGGTCCTGATCCCAGCGGGAGCGGTCCTGGTCCGAGAGCACGACGAGGCCGCCGCCGGAGACCCGGCTGGCCCGGCGTGCGTCGGTGAGCAGCATCAGGGCGAGCAGGCCGAGCACTTCGGGTTCGTCCGGCATCAGCGTGGCGAGGACCCTGGTCAATCGGATGGCCTCCGCGCACAGGTCGGTGCGGATGGCGCCGTGCGCTGCACCCACTGACTCTGCACGCACTTGCACTGGACTCACCCGCACGGGACTCACCGGCACCGAGTTGCCCGGTTCGGTTGGTGTGCCAGGGTTCTCGGTCGGCAAGCCAGGCGGGGCGGAGGGCAGGTAGCCCTCGTTGAAGACCAGGAAGAGCGTCGCCAGCACCCCGCGGAGGCGGCCCGGCAGCTCGGCGTCCGATGGCACCCGGTAGGGGATCCTGGCCGCCTTGATCTTCTGCTTGGACCGGGTGAGCCGCTTGGCCATCGCCGCCTCGTCAACCAGGAAGGCGCCGGCGATCTCGGCAACGCTCAGGCCGCCCAGCAACCGCAGGGTGAGGGCCACCTGGGCGCTGGTGGCCAGCGAGGGGTGGCAACAGGTGAACATCAGCCGGAGCCGGTCGTCCACCACCGACGAGATGGGGTCGCCTGGGTCATCACCGGTGTCGCTGATCATGGGTGCCTGTGCCTGTCGGGAGTCGCGCGTCGACTCGCGCCGGATCCGGTCGATCGCCCTGTTGTGGGCCGTCGTGGTCAGCCAGGCCCCCGGATTCGGGGGCAGCCCGGACTCCGGCCAGCGCTGCAGGGCGATGAGGTACGCCTCCTGCGCCGCCTCCTCGGCAACGTCGATGTCACCGAGGCGGCGGGTCAGGGTGGCGACGACCCGACCGTGTTCCTCACGGAAGACACGATCGAGATCGGCATGTCCCGGATCGGCGGGACCGGATTCCGACACGGGTCGATCAGGCGTCGGGCTCGGGCTGGAAGGGCCGGACCTCGACCGGGCCTCGGCAGACCGCGGACCCCCTTCGCGCCAGCTCGAGCGCAGCGTCCAGGTCGGGGACGTCGACGATCCAGAAGCCGCCAAGGTGCTCCTTGGACTCCAGATAGGGCCCGTCGGTGATCACGGGATCGCCGTTGCCGGTCCCGTCGACAACCGTTGCGGTCGACGCCGGGTTCAATCCGCCGGCGAAAACCCACGACCCGGAGGCCTGGACTTCTTTGTTGAACGAGTCGACGGCCGCGAACACCTCCTGGACGTCGTCCGGCATCTCGTCCGTGTCGCTGCCGTGAACCGAAAGCAGGTATTGCGCCATGGTGTACTCCTTGGTTTCCGATGTGCTCGGGATGTTGGGGCGTTCGGGCGTTCGGGCGTTCGGGGGTACGGATTGGGGATAGGGACGGGTCCGGCTCAGGCGGTGCGGGTGACTTCCTTGCCGTCGACGACGTCGATGTCGCCGACGCCGAGCTCGCCGGCCGGACGCAGCGTCAGGGCGACGGCGCCCTTGGCGGTGACCGTCGAGTCGACGAGGGTCAGCGAGCCGGGGACGCAGCCGTCCGAGAAGAGCCGCTTCCCGCTGCCCACGACGACCGGGAAGATGATCAGCCGGTATTCGTCGATCACGCCGGCGTCGTGCAGAGTGTGGGCAAGTCCGCAGCTGCCGTGCACCTGGAGTTCGCCGCCAGGCCTGGCCGTCAACTGCTCGACCGCGGCGACGACGTCACCGGCGATGACCGACGTGTTCTGCCATGACGGGTCGCGGAGCGTCCTGGACACCACGTGCTTGGGCAGGGTGTTGAGCGCCGCGGCGACCACTTCGTCCGGGTCGGTGACCTGGGACCAGAAGGTCTGCATCATGTCGTAGGTCGTCCGGCCGAGCAGGATCTCGTCGGTCTCGGCGAACCAGCCGCTGACCACCGCGCCGAAGCCCTCGTCCGCAAAGGGTACGACCCAACCGCCGCGATCGAAGCCGCCGGTCCGGTCCTCGTCCGGTCCGCCGGGTCCCTGCATGACGCCGTCGAGGCTGAGGAAGGTGTTCAGGGTGAGCTTCATGTCGTCTCCTCGTCCAAGCTCGCGGACAGCCACCCTGACTGCCCTCATTCACACCACGAACGGGTCGGACCCGATAGGACACCTGCCCGAAGAACACTTCCCGGGGATTCCGCACGGGGAGGTTGCCCGAGGATGCCGAGCAACAGATGGAAGCACCGACCGCCGCGTGTCCGACGACCGGTCTGATCCGTCGCTGAGACACGCTGTCACACTCGAACGGCAGCAGAACAGCCCACACCTACGAGGGGTCGGAGTATGACCGGTCAACCGTTGCGGCCGCCGGAGGGCGGGGACGAGGCACCCCGCATCTCGTCCCCGTTGGCCGGGGGTGACCCGCTCGATCTGGTCGCGCTGGCCACAGCCATCTGTGAGCGGTACACGCCGGAATACCCGGACGAGCGGGAACGCTACGGTGATGCCGGGATCGCGTGGTGTGTGCACGACAATCAGCACCTCTTGAATTGGGCGACGGAATCCGTCAACGGCGAACTCGACATCCGGCAGGAAGTCGCGTGGTTGGCGACTGTGTTGGAATCACGAGACTTTCCGGTCGACAGACTTGCCCGTGGCCTCGATATTGCCGCCGAGGTCGTCCTGGATCGGGTTGGCGGAGACGGTGGTCGGCAACTCGCCGCGGTGCTCACCGATACCGCAGGCTTCGTCCGGTCCGGGGACTTCCGCGACTACACCATCTGAGCGGTGCCCGGCGCGACGATCCGGCCATTGGCACGGTTGCGTGTCGCGGTGATGGGGAATGGTTCCGCGTTCAATTCGGTCGTGAGGCCGGCGGTTGTCGACGACGTCGAACACGGTCCGGCCAGTGACGATCGCGCCGAGATCCGCGGTCCACTCCCGCCAGTAGGCGGCGCTGGCCGGCGTGAGGTGGAAGGTCAGGCCGAACATGGCGGTCGTCTGCTCCACGTCGCCGGCCTCGTATCAGTCGAACAGCCGTCCGATGCTGTTGTCCGCCTTGGCGATGTAGCCGTCCAGCGACATCGACCCCTGCGCGACCACTGTTCCCATGGTGTCTCCTCGTCACGCAGTCAAAGAACGGGCTGAGTCGGGGTTGAGTCGGGGTCGTCACGCAGCATTGCCGAACCTCGTCCGTCGAGCCATAGCGCCCATGGTTCCAGCGATCCGACCGCCAGGTGATCGTCGGTTTCTCAGGTCCTTGATCGAGATCGTGTCGCGGGGGATCGGGTACTCCAACGACCCACCCGACGGGTTCCATGCCGACGTTTGAACTCAGGCGGTTTCGGTTCTCGGTTCGAGAACCACCACGGCCGTCGGTGTCGATCGGCGACGGGCGTAGCCGTCGAGATTCTTGTCCAGCGACCGCCACCGGTCCCACAGCTGGGCTCGCTCCTGTCCTGTCGCGGCGTGGGCGACGACCTGACGGGTCCCGTCCTTGAGCTGGACGCTGGCCAGCGGGTGGGCCTGCAGGTTCAGCCACCACGCGGGCTCTCCTTCCCCCCAGCCGTTCATCGCCAGGGTCACCAGGTTCGGGCCGTCGTCGAGATAGCCGAGGATCACCGACCGCTCCTGACCGCTGCGGCGTCCGACGGTGGTCAACCGCATGGCGCCCCAGCGCTCGGTCCGAGCTGGCCACAGGCCGCGTCGGCCACCTGTGACGCGGAACAGGGCTCGGTGCACCTTCCAAGCGAGCCGGACAAACCATCGCGGCGGCAGCCGTGGCGTCCGCTCGCTCCCTCCCGGCATCGCCCCTCCCTGCCAACGGCGCCGACCAACTCAGAAGGTCACGATACTGCCGATGTTGTCAGGGGGACCCGGTCACGGTCTGGCGGACCACGACCGGGGAGCCATTTCGGGCGCCTCCTGGCACCGGCCGGGGCGTGCCATCCTTGAAGAATGCAGACGGTGTACGAGGCCGCGGGCGGCGCCGACGGAATGCTGCGCCTGGCCGACGCATGGCATGCCAGGGTGATGGCTGACGAGGTGGTCAGCCACGCCTTCAGCCACGGTTTCCATCCCGAGCACAATCGGCGGCTCGCCGCCTATTGGTCGGAGGCACTCGGTGGCCCGACGACCTACTCGGACTTCTACGGCGACGAGACCGCGGTGGTGCGGATGCACAGCGGCAACGGCCCGCACGAAGAGATGGATCATCGAGCGATCGCCTGCTTCGATCAGGCGCTCACCGACGTCGGCCTCGTCGGAGGCGATCGGCTCCGCCAGGTGCTGCACGACTACTTCGCGTGGGCGACCACCACCACCATGAACCGATTCCACCGGTCCGCTGATGATGTTCCGGGCGGATTGCGCATCCCGCAGTGGTCGTGGGACGGACTCGTTGGCGGGACGGATCTTGGTGACATCGCAACGCACGACAGCGGACGCTGACCGTGGACGCCAACAACGCAGAGTCGAACTCAGCGTGCTTGTGCGGTGAGGCCGTCTGACGTTCGGCGGCCGTTACCCGCAACAGCGTCGCGCATCCGGGTCCTGAAGCATCCCGAACCGGCGCGCGAGGCGCAACGCCATGGCGCCGAACGCAGCGGCCAGCACGGTCTCGACGACCGGTACGGCATGATCGCCGCCGATCACGCCGATGTTGGGCACCAGCTCGACACTGCGGTTCGGGATCACCACCAGGTCGCGGGCGAGCTCCAGGGCCTGGGTGGGATCGACGATCGGCTCGTGTGTGCGGGGTTCGAAAGGCATGCCTCGACTGTCCGGCGGCGCCCGTCCGGCGATCCGACCGGGTAGGGCGTCGTCCTGCGCACCGACGACCCACTCGCCGGCCGCGCCTCACTCCTCCTGGCCGACCTCGCCGAACGTCCGTAATTCCAACTTCCGGACGGCACGGACCCGATCCGGCGCGACTACTGGAATGGAGCAACGTCAGTCGGCGACGGACCCGCCGGCCCAGTGGTACGCACCGTCAACGAGTGCCTACAGGCCGTCCAGTGGAACGGTACGGTCGGCATCGCGCCCCTCACCCACGCCCTGCCCGACGGGCTGACCTGGGCGCCTGGGCGACATGCCCCCGAGCCCCTCGTCGTCGCCCGGGTGACCGCGCGGGAGAGCCCGTTGATCATTCCTTCACCCAGATCATGGTCGACACCTACCGGTCGGCTCGGACGTGATTCCAGCGTGGCGCCGTTGGGGCATCCTCAACCGGCTATTCCTCGCGCAGCTCACGTCGTCGGCCTGGATCAATACGGTGTCGGTATGCGGTATGGAGTGCCGGATCAACGAAGTCCTGGTCCATTACGTCGAGCATGGCGGCGGCGTGCCGCTCGTTGCGCTACATGGTGCCGGTGTTGATCATCGCGAGATCGAGGCGGCGATCGAGGCCATCGTTCCCGACACGGAATACCGGCGGATCTATCCGGATCTGCCCGGGATGGGCCTGTCCACGACCGGTGGCCTGACCTGCAACGACGATGTGGTCACCCTGCTCGGCGATTTCATCGATCACCTGGGCGCTGGACCGGTGATGCTGCTCGGGCACTCGTACGGCGCCTACCTGGCGCGTGGAGTGGCCGCACGGCGACCGGACGCAGTGCTCGGTCTGGCCTTGTTGTGCCCCGTCGCCGAGCGGTCACGAAACGTGCCCGGCCACGACGTGGTTCGCCAGGACGCCGACGCGTACGACGAACTCGAACCGGCGCAGCGGGCGGGGTTTGAGGAGTACTTCGTCGTGCGCACACCGGCCACCGCTCGCCGCTACCGCGACCGCGTTGTGCCGGGTACGACGCTGGTGAACGAGGCCGCGCTGGAACGCATCTTCGCCGGGTGGACGGTCGACATCGGGTCGAGCGCATGCTCGGCGCCGACCTTGGTGGTGGCGGGACGACGCGATTCGGTCGTCGGGTACGCCGACGCGGTCGAATTGCTTGAGCGCTACCCGCACGCCGCCCTGGCAGTCGTCGAGGACGCAGGCCACGCGGTGATGCACGAGCGGCCCGAACTACTCGGCGTGTTGGTCGGCGACTGGCTCGATCGAGCTCGACCAGAAGACAAGTGACCGACCCGGGCACGTTGATTAGCTCACGGGTTCGACGACCGGTTCCACATCGTCCCGAATTGCAGCCGTCCGACCGGTCGGTCGGGTCATAGACGGACCCACCGAATCCACCAGCCGCCACGCGGGCAGGAGCTTCCTTAGTTGTGCACTGCGCCTCAACCAAAGGTGCAGTGCGGTATCTGGCGGACCTCGGCGGTGAGTTTCAGGTAGCACCGGCGCAACATCTGCCGTCTCGTCGCGCATGGCGAAGGTGCCCTGACCTGCGGCGATGGCACGTTCCCGTGGTGTGGACGAGTGTGACTGCTCAGAGCGGGCGACGAGAATCGAACTCGCGCTATCAGCTTGGGAAGCTGAAGTTCTGCCACTGAACTACGCCCGCGTGGTCCGGTCACTATACCGAAGCAGGCCGGTGCCGATGTCACCGAGGCCTCCCCCCCAGGCCCGGCGCGGGACCGAGTTTCAGGAGTGCTGGACCTCGTCGATGAGGGTCAACGTGTGGTGCTCGAAATCAGTGGCGTCCACCGTCGCACTGATTTTCGGCACCCCACCGGTGAACGACCGGCGGAGCTCGATCTCGCAGTCGATCGGCAGCGAGCAAGCCGGGCAGGGAACGGTGATGTAGGTCTGCGGCGCCCTGTCCTTGGACGGCGTCACATGCACACAGATGTGCCTTTAGAAGCCGATCCGCTTGCCGTGGAGATCGCCATCGGCAGACCGGCCGCCAGCGCCGGGATGAGCAGTGTCTCCGTCATGGTCAGTTCCCCTCGCGGGGGGTGTGACCAGGGTGAAACAAGAAGCCTTAGCGGTTGCCGGCGCGGGTTTCTACCTGGCCGCAGCCCCCAAATCGCTGGCCGCCTCGGTCCTGGACACCACGCTTCGTCGTCCTCCCTCCATCTGACATCTAGCGGGACCTTCCTGGATAAGTTGATCTTGTGAGGTCGGCGGAGCCGACCGGGGTGGTCTGACCTGCGACGACACGGCGTGTCCGCGGGCTCCGCACCCCGAATGGTGTATGACCTAAACATGGCCAGTGTGTATCCCAAGAAGA
>JBBQGJ010000349.1:0-7271 GCA_038322925.1 Mycobacteriales bacterium | reverse complement strand
CGCACCGAGACATACCGGTCGGCCAACGACCGGTGGATCCGCTCGTCCTGCTCATCCGGTTCCACCCGGGCCACGAACTGGTTGAGCCACCGACCCAACAATTCACCGGTCTTGCACACCGCCACGTCCACAACCACCTGGTTCAGCAAGGCCTTCGAGTTGTCCCGGACCAGATTGCCCAGGGTCCGGCTGATCCGTTCCGCCTTGTCGTCGGTGATGTCACCGGCTTGCCAGGCATCCCACGCGTCCGGGGTGTCCTTTCGTAGCTGGCGGGCGATCACCATCGTGTGCTGCACGGCGTGTTTCGATTCCCGCAGGGCCATGCTGATTTCCGTGCCGGCGAATTCACCGGCCTTGTACATGGCGTCCCGGCCGGCCGCCTCACGCTCGGCGATGACCCGCCGATCACACGCGGAGGGGGTCTCGGAGAATTCCATCATCAACGCCGCGCACCGCGCCTGCGCCTTCGCCAACTCCCGGTGGTGCAGCACGAGTGCATCGATCAACTCGGCCGCTCGACCGGTGTTCTGGTCCGTGGATTCCCCATACCAAGAACGCTACAACAGGGGTACGACACTCACCTCTGACGAGAGATGCACGGGCGCAGTCGTTTCCGATCTGGATCATGAGCATCGTGCGACAACGAAGGATCGTGCTGGTCCGCGACCTCTCCGGCGAACAGAAGGCGTCGGCCGGCCTTTCCGTACCGCACGCAAACCAGTGAAGCCAGGCCGAACCTGCACGGGCGCGGGCGGCACGGGCACGGTCCGGGCACGGGCGGCACGGGACAGGGCCGCCGCTCACCCGCGCGGTCGCCAATTCCCAGGCGACTCTTCGCGTCATGTGACGATTCACGGCAAGAATTCCCCGCAACGGGCACCCGCCGACCTTCGGTGCGCCCATCGCAATACCGACCGAGATCTCCAGCCATGAATGCTGACGAAGTCCGCCGGTATTCGCCGCGGGGCACCGCACCAAAGGAATGACGCCGGGATCGGCGGGAATTCCGCATCGACGGAATTCGATCAGAACCTGGCGTCCCGAATACCGCAACACCTCGTATACCGCAACACCCCTCAGCTGAGAGGTGAGCTGCTGCCCGTGCGTCTCCCACAGGTGCCGGAGCAGTTCGGGTGCCATCGATCCCTGCGCGGTCGCGTGAGTGGCCAGACCCCGCTACGGGACCGCCACCATCGTCACCGTCACGGCCCGCGCGCCGGCGTCGAACTGCTGACCGGTCAGCGTTCCCCGGACCAAACTCGCTCCGGTCCCCGCCTGAGCGGTGACGGTGTAGGTCCCGGCCGGCAGGTCCCGGAAGACCACCACACCGGAGGGATTCGTGGTGCCCGCCGGCGGCCCTGTGCCGGTGGCGGGTGTCACCGTCACCGTCGCGTCGGCCCGCGGGGTGGTGCCCACCTGGGCCGTCACCGTCAGCATGACCGCCGTGTACGGCAACGTCACGGTTGCGGCGCCGGTGACGGACGGGTCGATCCCGGTCTGGGTGCCGACGCCGAAGGGGCCGCCCGCCGGTGGCGTCCCGGTGAGGGTGGTTGCGCCCGCGCCGACGATCAGCGCGGGCCCGGCGGCTGTCGTGCTGCCCGCGGGGATCGTCACCGGGGCCGACCACAGCGACGTGCCGCCCCTGGACAGCGCCAGCGTCACCGATCTCGGCGTGGTGTCCGGCGTGCGGCCGGCGACGGCAGCCAATTGCACGCTCGGCTGGAAACCGAATCCAGTGAACGCCACCGTGTTCGGCCCCGGCCGGGTGATGGCGATACCGGTCTGATCGGCGATGCCCACCACGGGTCTGCCGCTCGCGGGAGTGGGGTTGTTGACGCTGAAGGTCCATCCGGCGGCCGGCGCCAGGCACAGCGTGTCGCCGGTATTCCCGGTCGTCGCAGCGCCGCCGCCGGGCGGGGTGGCGACCACCCGACCCGTCACCGCAGTGCCGGCGACCGTCAGCGACACCACCGTCGGAACCTGGAGCGGCAGCAGGGTGCCCGACGAACTCACCGGTTGCGCGCTGCCGGCCGGAACGGTGAACGATCCGGTGCCACCCGTCCACCCCGCTGGCGTGGGCTGGGGAGCCCAGGTGTAGTCCCCCGGAGGCAGCAGCACGCTCAGGGTTGCCGAGCCCGAGCCGTCGTTGTTGGACGTGACGGTCGCGCTCCTCGCCGGCGCCGCGGTGCCCGCTCTGGTCAGCACGATGGGCAGCGACCCGGCGGGCGGAGTCCCGCAGCCGGCGGGGGCGGGCCAGCTGACGGTGATCGTGGCCAGCGCCTGGACCAGCGTGAACGAGGCAGGGATCGGCGGCTGCTGCGGCCGCGTATCCGGCGGCAGCACCGGCGTGGGTCGAGCACCGGGCGCCACCACGATCGGGGCGGATACGTAGGCCCCGAACGGTGCGCCCGACGGGGTGACGGCCACGCGCCAGGAACCGGTCGGCACCTGCGCGGCGGAGACGGTGAACGGTCCCGTGCCGGTGGCGGTGAAACCGGACAGCGTGGTGTTCGGAGGCGTGCCCGCCGGCTGGGTGTTGCTCACCGGCTGGAACTCGACCGCGGCGCCGGCCAGGTTGACGGGCGCGCCAGCGGTGTCGGCCGTGGAGTTCAGCGTGACGGTGACGGCGCGCTGGCTGCGGGACGTGAGCCGCAGGGTGATCGCCGGCGGACTGGTGGTCAGGCCCGAATCGAGCACGACGGGTGTCGGCGAGACCGCCGTGTCCCAGCCGTCCACTTCTGCAACGGCGCGGTACCGGCCGTCGGGAACCTTCGCGAAGCTGAACTGCCCTGCGGGTGCGCCGCCTGCGCCGGTGGTGGACACCAGCGGGGCGCCGTCCAGGTCGGGCGCGGGGTTCTCCAGGTTGGCCTCCGGGCGCAGCGAGACCACGGCACCGTTCAGCGGCTGGCCCGCGGAGTCGAACAGGGTGCCCGTCTGGGTGCTGGCCTTGAGGTCGATGGGCACGCTCAGCTGCTGCTGCGCGACGGCCGTGACCACATTGACCTGCACGGTCACCGGCCGGTACCGGCCATCCGTCGAGGTGAACAGCACGGTGTACGCGCCGGGGATGAGGTTGGCGAAGGCGATCGACGGCGGGGCGGTGATCGTGGTGTCGGCGATCGGCGGCGTGCAGGCGGTGCCCGGGTTGGCCACGACCACGCAGGTGCGGGCTGCCATGCCGTTGCCCCGGAGCTCCACCGCGCCCGGCGGCAGCACCGGCGCTCCTCCGCTGACCAGCTGCACCCGCAGCGTCACCGGCGTCACCGGGAGCAGGATCTGCACCGTGCCGCCGACGACCGGGAACCCACCGGGGACGTTCGGGGCGAGCGAGTACACGGGGGGCTGCGCGCCGTTCTGGACGACGCCCACGCTCCCGACGGTGTCCTGGTACCCGTCCAGGTGGGCGGTGACCTGGTAGATGCCGGCGACCAGGCCATCGTCGGCGTTGGTTCCGGTGATGGTGCCAACACCGCTGGGCGAGGTGACGATCGGGAAGCTGGGGCCGGTGAGTTGCGCGGCCGGGCACGGGGAGACGGGGATCAGGCACCGCCGAGCGGTGACGGCCACCGACGACAGAGCGATCGTGGTGCCGTCCGGGTTGGTCTGGAACGTCTGGACCGGGATCCGCCCGAGCTGTTGCAGGGTGATGGCGCAGGTGTTGGGCCCAGGTTGGAGCACCAGCCCGACCGGGCCGAACGGTCCCGCGCACCGCACCTCCGGCGACTGCCGGCCGACCGTGATGGTCGCGAACCCGGCGGCCCGGACGTTCAGCTGGTAACTCGTGTCGAAGGTGGACAGTGGTGGCAGCTGGACGGTCGTCGACGTCACGCCCGCAGTCACCTGGAACTGGCCGACGGTGTTGCCGGTCAGGGTGACTTGCGCGCCGAACGGCGACACACTGCCGGTGCTGACCAGGTTGACGGTGGTCTGCGCCGGCTGGCTCAGGGTGATGGCGATGGCAGTGCAGTTCTCGGTCCCGGCGGTGCAGGTGATCGTCACCGGCTGGCTCTCGTAGCCGGTCAGACTGGCGGTGATGGTGTACGTCCCAGGGGTGACCAGGTTCGCCGGCACCCCCGCCTCCTGCCAGGTCAACGCCCCGGCGGCGTCAGCGGTCAGCGTGACGTTGGACGCGCCCGCAACCGAGTACACCGCGGACGCCGGCGTGGTGCCGGCGGGTGGTGCGGGAAGGAGCCTCACCGTGCCGGCCGCGGTGCCGCTGAACACCGGGTTGCGCACCAGCAGGAAGACAGCCGGTGGAACGGGTGGTGCGGTCTCGGTCGGCGAGTTGACGAAGAAGCAGTCGCCGCCCGGCGGGCAGAGCACGTACGCCGTCGCGGTCGCCCAGCCGGGGAGCGTGGCCTGCAGGACGTAGCGGCCAGGGAAGGTCTGGTTCGTATTGCCGACGGCCGGGTCCGTCCAGGTCAGGCTGCCGTCACCGTTGTCCTGGACACCCACCTGACCCGCGCCCGGCGGCGTGCCGAGCACACTGATCTGAGCGAGCGCACGACTGGCGCCTGCTGGTTGGCTCACCAGCCGGAGCGCCGATGTCGACGACGGCTTCGCGGGCACCTCCGGCACCGGCAGGGTCCGCACCAGACCGTCGCCGGTGATGATCACCTTGCTGTCCGACCGTTCCGTCTGATCGGTTTCGTCGACCGAAACGGAAACCGGCAGCGCGATCAGCGCGCCGCTGGGCATCGTCCGGATGGCGTCCGAGGACGTGATCGGCGGGCAGCCGCCGAAGTCGGCGGCGGGCGGCTGAGTGGCCGGGGTCGGCACGATCGCGAAGCATCCGTTGGCATCGGTTTTCAGATCGACCGTGCCGGTGACCGGGGTGGCGTCCGTGAAACCGACGATGCCGGTGACGTGCACGGTGGCCGCCGACACTCCGACCGTGCCAAGACCGTTGTTGGTCACCACCCGGCCGACGACGGTCCCGATCGGCGCGGTGAGCACCATCGTGACGGTGGTCGTCTGGTTCAGTTGCGCGGCGACTCCGAGGGCACTCGCGGTGCCGCCCGGCCCACTGGCGGCCACGTTGTAGAGACCCTGCAGCCCGGTGAGTGTGACGGTGCCCGCGTCGTCGGTGTCCGGTACCGGCTGCAGTGGGCCGGGGGCGCCCTGCAGGCCGGTCGCGGTCACCGTGGCTCCCGCCACCGGGGCCAGTTCGGCAGTGGTCAGATCAGGCGCGAGCACCCTGACCGCGATCTGCCCGAACCGGTCGAGTACCGGGTCATAGCGGGCGTCGCTGCCCAGCTCCAGCTGCAGGTCGAAGGGTGCGGGGGTGAGGTACTCCCGATCGGTGACCAGCACGGCCACGGTGTAGCCGCCATGTGTCAGCCCGCGGACCTGGTAGCTGCCGTCCGGGTTGACCAGGCCGCAGCGGGCGGCGGGATCGGCATTGGTCAGCACGCACGTCGCGTCGTCCGGCGAGGTGCAACTGGTCTGGTCGGTCGTCGGCGGGATCCCGGACGGGGTCGCGACGATGCAGGTCACCCCGGTCAGCTGCCCGGCCCTGGTGGTGAGCCGGCCGGTGATCATGCCGAGCGGAACCAGGGTGGCCAGCGGCGCGGGCGCGACCTGGCCCTGGCCCACCTGCACGTTCACCGTGCCGGGCTCGTACCCGGGCGCGGTCAGCGTGACGGTGTACAGCCCCGGCACCAGACCGGGGTGCGCGGTGTCCTGCCTGGCCGGGAGCAGGTAGTCCTCGGCCGGGCTGGAGGTGGCCGAGACAATCTCGGCGGGGACACCTGGGTTGATCCGGCCGGTGTCCGGATCGATCACCGGGACCGGCACGGACGCCGTCAGCCGGCAGTCGGCGGCGGCGACGGGGATGGCGGCCCGATCGCAGGTCAACACGCCGCCGGTGCGGGAATCGACCACCCGGCCGCCGATTCTCGCGGTGGCCGGCAGCTCGGTGTCCGCGGCGGTGAGCAACCGCAGGTCGGCGGTCACCTCGCCGGCCGCGGCCAGCTCCACGGTCACGGACGACGACACCCGGCCGAACATGCTGCCGGCCAGCACGTAGGTGCCGGGCGGCACGCCGGTGAACCGGAACGATCCCGCCGGGTCCGAGGTCGACATCGTCTTGAAGCTGACGTCCGGTCCGGTCAGCGTCAGCCCGGCGCCGACCACGCCGCCCTCGTCCGGCTGGGTGGCGGTCGCCGGATCGCCGAACACGGTGCCGCTGACCACGCCGTCCGCCCTGGTCAGGGTGATGTCCATAGTGACGGCTCCGGCACCGGCGGCCAGGCTGACCTGCCGGACCTGGTTCTGGTAGCCGGGGCCGGACACCGTCAGCGTGTAGTCGCCGGGGGTGGGCAGGTCGGGCAGGGTGAACTGGCCGACCGGGCCGGCCGTGACGGTGGTCGCGGTGCGGGTGGTGGTGACGTCCCCCGACCGCCCGGTGACCGCGACCGAGATGCCGCCGAGCCCACCGAGCCTGCCGAGTTGATCGACCCCGGACACCTGCCCGGTGATCGCCGCCACCCCGGTGAGCAGCGTCAGGTCGGTCACCGCCGTACCCCCGGCATCGAGGGTGACCAGCGACGATGCGGTGCCGAACCCCGGGCTGGCAGCCTGCACGAGATAGGTGCCGGGAGTGGACAGGCCGGTGACGTTCCACGACCCCGGGGTGCCGGAGCCCGCATCGGAGACCGTCGAGGTCTGCAGCGCCACCGTGCCGTCGGTGATCGAGACCGTGGCCGCCCCGATCGGTCCGCCGGCGCTGACCACCGTGCCGGACAACGATCCCTGACCGGCCTTCAGCTCGACCTTCATCGGGTCGGCCTTGGCCAGCGTGTCGGCGTTGACGACGAACCGTTGGGTCTGGAAGCCGGCACGGGCGAAGGTCAGCAGGTACAGCCCCGGTGCCTTGATTCCCGCGATGGAGAACGAGCCGTCATCGCCCGTCGCCGTGCTGACGCTGGGCGGCACCGGCGCGCGGGCCTGCCGTACCGTCCAGGACGGGATCTTGCCGAACGCACCCCCGGCAGCGCGCAGACCGGACGCGGTCGCCTCGTCGGTGACGCCGGGCGCCGGCTGCGCGCCGGCCCCGGCCGCCTCGACGAGGCTGGTCGGCACCAGGATGACGGCCACGTCAGCGGCCTCCGGCCCGGTCACGACGCCGCGCAGGCGCACCCCGGTGGCAGCGGCGCCGCCGGCACCGCCAGCCCCGCCGGCCCCGCCGTCAGCGGCGCCGCCACCGCCGGACTCCCCCGATCCTGTCCCGTCCCCGCCAGGACCCCCGCCTTCGGTCGGCGCGGCCGATC
>JBBQGJ010000348.1:0-7289 GCA_038322925.1 Mycobacteriales bacterium | reverse complement strand
GAGGTAGTAGTACGTCGCGTTCCCCTGCCGCTTACCGACGATCGAAGCCATATATAGGTAATACACCTTGCGACCCGGAACCCCAAGCACCGCAACACAAGACACGCCGACGAGATGCTTAGCCAGGAAACTCAGGCTAGGCTATGGCTGTTGGAAATCCCCGTCCGTTAAGGCGGGGAGGATGTCAAACAGTGGATCAGCCCACACCGCCTGCAACACCCTTGCGAGGAGCCGCACCCATGCCCGCTGTTCGGCGCCCCGTGGCCACTCCGGGTACACCCGCTGGTGAGCCCAGGCTGCCGACGACACCCGCCGAACGGCAGGCGTGGCAATACGCGATCGCCGCGAAGGCGAACCCCGGCAAGTGGGTCACCATCCGGGAGGCCATCCAACCCCGGCAGGCCACCTTCGTCGCATCCAATATTCGGACCGGCAAGATCGGCGCCTACACCCCGGCCGAGCTGTTCCAGGTCCGGATTACCGGATCCGGTGACACCGTCAATGTCGTCCTTTCCTATTGGGGCGACCGCGAACCCGTCAGCGACACCACCGTGAGCGCACCGACGCGTCTCCGGCTGCTGAAAAACCCGCCGCCCCGGAAGGTGAAACCGACCAGCCCGAAAGTCCAAGAACTGACCGCACTGGCATACACCATCTCCCAAGCCCCCGGCCGGTGGGCATTGCTGTCCGAAACCCCCAGCCGTGACGCCGCCGCCAACCGAGCAGCCCGCGTCCGAACCAAAGAACTGACCAGTTTCAACACCTTCGGCACCTTCGACGCCGTCGTCGCACCCACACCGACCGGTAACTGGGCGGTATGGGTGACCGTGAAAACGGTGAAGAAAGCCCACGCACCCGATGTGCCCCCGGTGAAGGTGAAGTTCATCGACCGACACCCACCGGTGCCGTCAAGCCCCCGGACGGTCCTCGAGGACGCCGCGGCCAAGACGCGACGCAGCCCCGGCCGGTGGACGAAGATCCGGGACACCGCGACCCTCGGTGCGGCGAAGGGCCTGGCGTCCCGTATCCGGTCCGGGAAGTCACCGCTGTTCGCAGCGGACGCCACTGGCCGGTTCGAAGCTGGCATTCAGCCGCTGCCGGACGGCACGTACCGGGTCCGGGCGAAGCTCATACCGGCGACCTGAGCCGGGGCCGCGCAGCCAGCCTGCGCAAGCGGTTCTCATCTCCATGCTGATCCCTGCTCACTGCTCGGCGAACGAAGCCCACCGGGGTGTGCAACGGGTACTGGTGGTGGCCCATGAACAACCCACCCAACAGGCCGCCCCTCCGACGGTATCGTTCGACCTGAGCACTCAGCAGGCGACGGCCCGGTGCCGTTTCGGAGGGTGGCCGTTCCCCGTGTGCAAGGCGAAAGAACAAGGCGGACTGCGGTGTTCACACCACGCCGTCAAGCAGTTACAAAGCGCGTCGGCGGCAAAAAGGCGCTGACGAAGCCCTGGCCGCGGCGATGATGGCCAAGGAGCCACCATCGGTGCTAAGCCGGAAAGCAGCCACCGCCCACCGTTGCATGGCCCCGGTCCGTTCACCGGAATCGAGAGGAACCACGCCCAGATGACCACTACTGAAACCATCACGGGCCTAACGACCTGGCATATTCGGCCGCTGCCCATTTCAGAGGACAGTGACGGGCAGGAATCACCCCGGCTACTCGGGCGCCGGGACGACACCGCCCTCTCTGATGAGGTATTGGGAGGGTTCGTCACCCGTTACATCACCGAGGGCGGCGACACTCTGGATCGGTGCGGCGGCTTCCTGAGCTGGCTCAAGGACCTCAACGAGGGCTACACCATCTTCAACACGAGCGTCCATTCCGAGTCCGGCACTGTCACTGCAGCCTTCCGGCCACCGCACACCTATCGGCGGGTGCTTTGGGTCAGCTCAGAAATCCATATTCATGAGGCGGTCGACGTAGGCGCCGGTTTCGTCGAGGAATTGCTCGAAACGACCCTCGCGTCGGGCAGCGAATGCTTCGGCGCGGAACTCCGGGTCGAAACGGTAGTCCAAGCCCGACAGCGCCCACCTGTGACCGTCGGCGAGAGGGCCATTCGCGAGCCATTTGTCGCACGAATCGAAAACTCTGCAGATGCCATCGAAATCGTCCTTCACGGCAGGTACGAAGAGCAGTTCCGGTCGGACTCCGAAATCGCCGAGTGTCACCGGTACGACACCCACATCGGGAATGTGGACGGACATCGCTGCCCTCCCACCTGAGCCGAACGCGCCGTGGCCGTACGTGTTGCGGAACCGTTCGGCGATGTCACGTAAAGCGGCAAACTGCCGCGCCGGCTCAGGTTCGGTGATGTCCACGACCTTCCCCAGCTTCTCGTTCCACTTCGCCCCAATGACGCAGGTCAGGCTCTCGGCTGCCGGGTCGAATGATGTGAACGGCAGGCAGCCGATGAGAACGTGCTCGAATGTCGAGAAGTAGGACGACACCATGGCGAGGGTGTTCCACCAGCCCTCCTGGGCTCCCTCACCGCCGATCAGGTCTGCCATGGTCGGGCGGTCGGCGAGGTGCCCGTGCCCGGAGTAGGCCTGCTCAGCGCGCTCACGGAAGTACTCGTAACTCCCGCGCAGCAACGCGTACTGGTTGGCGATGGTGACGTTGCCCGCCCGGATCTGTTCGTCCAACTGCGGCGCCAGGACACTCTTGTTGACGACCCGCTGCCCGGCCGCCAGTCTGTCCAGCACACGATCTGTCAGGAGCGCGGCGGGCGCTTTGTCGCCGACAGCGGAGTCGAGGTGGAGCCGGAGCCCCCATTTGGTGCTCGCCAGCATGCAGGGCACACCGTCGGCGGTGAAGCCGTAACGCCAGTCCACCTTGTCCTCGCGGCCGAGGTCGGCCGCACCGAACACCACCATGACCTCACGGGCGAGGACGGGCATCGGCAGTTTCGCCGGCGGCACGTTGATTTTGTACCCGCCCCCGCTCCACTGCAGGTCGCCGAACCCCGGCGAGAAGCCGCGCAGGACCTGGCGGAGGTGCCCGACGGTGTGTTCGTAGGTGTCGCCGGAACGGCTGTCCGATGGTGAGTTCACCCGCCAAGGATCCACGAGTATTTCCCCTGCGCCGAACCCTCTACCTTTGCGAGCAAACGGGGAGTTGCGAAAACTGCCGCCAGCGGCAGGCAATTGAGCGCTCAAGCGGAGCCGGAATAGGAGGAGCGCACACCAGGTTCGCGGGGTTACCGACTGACTTTGCAACAGGTTGTGGTGTGTGGTCGCAATTTCCGGGTCATGCGAACCACGCCGTCAGCCACGCTGACATCCCCGGCGGCGGCCACAGGTGAATACGACGACCAGGCCGAACCCATGCCCAGCGATCACCCGGACGTTCAGGCCGGTGCCATCCGTGCCGCTGACGTCCAAGCGTTGGGCGCGGCGTGCCCCGCCCGAGGGGGCCGGGGTAGGTGCCTTTAGGAGTCACTGTCGGTGCCAGGTGAAAGGGTTGAGGTATGTTGTCCGGTCGGCGGTTTCGGGTCAGGTTCACGCCTGATCAGTTGGAGTACGCCGACGAGGTTGCCGGGGTTTGCAGGACCGTGTGGAACACCGGCCTTGATCAGCGCCGCCAGTACCGGCAACGCCGGGCGTGGATCAGCTACCCGCAGCAATGCCGCGAGCTCGCCGAGGCCAAGACCGATGCGGAGTTCGCGTGGCTGAAGGAAGTGCCAAGCCATAGCCTGCAACAAACTCTAAAAGACCTGGACAATGCCTGCCGGACAGACGGCACCTGGAACGTAAAGTTCCGGTCGAAAGCCAAGTGGGCGCCGTCGTTCCGGTTCCCCGAAGGCAAACACATGCGGGTGCAACGGCTGAGCAAACGGTGGGCGCAGGTGAACTTGCCGAAGTTCGGGCAGGTGCGTTTCCGGTGGACCCGAGACCTGGGCGGGCAGATCCGTTCGGCGACCCTCACCCGTGACGCTGTGCACGGGGACTGGTACGTGTCGATCCTGGTAGAGGATGGGATCAGCACGCCCGCGGGTGACGCGGCATTGCCGGCGGTCGGGATCGATCGGGGCGTGGTCGTGGCACTCGCCCTGTCCGATGGGCGGATGCTGGACCAGCAATTCACCAGCACCCGTGAACAGGCTGCGATCAGCCGGCTGCAACGGAAAGCAGCCCGGCAACGCGGCCCTAGGATTCCCGGCACCCGAGGCCGGCAAGGGCGCCGCGTCCCGTCCAAACGGTGGCTGCGCACCCAGGCCAGGATTGCGAAGAAGCTTGCGAAGCAACGCCGTCGGCGGGATGACTTCACCACCAAGGCTGCGAGTGCCTTGGTGCGCGACCATGGTCGGATCGTGGTGGAGAACCTGCGGGTCACGAGCATGACCCGGCGGGCTGCCCCGAAACCCGACCACGACCAACCCGGTGTGTTCCTGCCCAACCGGGCAGCGGCCAAGTCCGGGCTGAACCGGGCGATCTTGGGCAAAGGGTGGGGCAAGTTCCTGCTCGCCCTGCACCACCAGGCCCGGTACACCGGCACCCAGATCGTGGTCGTGCCGGCAGCATTCACCTCTCAGCGTTGCCATCAGTGCCAGCACGTCAGTGCCGGAAACCGCGAGAGCCAAGTAGGTTTCCGGTGCACCCGATGTTCCTGGCGCGGCAACGCCGACACCAACGCAGCACTCAATATTCTGGCCGCTGGACTAGCGGTGACCGGACGTGGAAGCCCCGACCTCTCGGGCAGCGTCAACCACCAAGCAGCCTGAGCTTCGGCTTTGAGCTCTTGGAATCCTCGTCCGTGAGGGCGAGGAGGATGTCAAGGCACGGTGTTCCACCGCCGCAGGGGATGCACCTACCCGGACGCCCCCTACGCCATCCGCATTGAGGCGTCCCGACCGTTGACAGACCAGGAAATGCAGAGGATGGCGACGCTTGTCGGGTATCAGGACGCGGCCGAGGTGCGCGCTGAACGATTCCCGGCTCCGGCACGCGACAGTTCGTTCTCATTCGACGACGTCTGAGCCCCAGCACGGTCCTCGCCGCCGCACCCCGGCGCGTGGCGCAAACGGTGAGCAAGACCGGCCCCCGGGTTTGTGCAACATCCGCCCTACGGGTGTGTGCGCCGATGCGATCATCAGCCGGGGAACACCAGATTGGCAACAACCATGCATCGCAAACCGCCGCCGCCAGCTGACCAATCGTCCGAATATCCGCAGAAGGGGAAACCTCTGATGAGCGCACCCGCATCGCCGACCATGACGGTTGAGCAGGACCGGCTGTACCGGGAGGCATCAGCGTTGCTGACCATACTGAACGAGGTCGTCCCGGCCAGCACAGTCCACTTCGCGGTGGAAGCCGCCCGCCGCGCCCTGCATCAGTTGCTCACGTCCGCTGCCACCATCAGAACCTCCGACGCCCGCAGGGCAGCGGGGGAGGGTTCGTGATCGTCGCCGGCCTCGTCACGGTCACGGTCATCCTGACCGGTATCGCGATTCGGGTGGGTGTGGAACGGGGGATCACCACCCGGATGATCACCGCAGCCGAACCGGAACCGGCGCGGTACGTCGAGCTCGGTGCCTTCGCGGTGGTTCCCGCGGTACCGGTGTTCATCGCCATCAGCGGGTTCATGTCGCTGCCCACGTGGGCGGCGGCTACGGCGATGGCGGTCGTCGCGTTCGGGATTGTGTTGACCATCCGCAGGGTCAGTGCGGGTCGTGCCTCACGCAAGGCGCGGTCCAGTGCGCACACTTCCGTGACCGGGATCCCGTCGGCGAGCAAAGCGGCCTGGACAACCTGCCGGAGAGCACTGGGGACATCCACCGGAGGCAACTGCATGAGTGACTACCCGGACGGGCTCACCGTCAGGCCGTTGACCACCTGGCCAGGTGAGCTGACCAGCCCTGCCGACAGGAGGGTCAGCCCCTTCGCTGCCACCCTGGGGACCACCCTCAGCGCGCTGGACTGCGAACTGGCCGCGATCCAGGCCCGGAACCCCGGTGATGGAGGTGGCGATCGACCGCGGCCAGTTCCGCATCGACGGCCGGCCCAGAGCCCGGGCAGCAGCCACGCACCCCGGTGTGGTGCTGTCCCTGCCCGCGACGTCGGTCGGGCCGCTCCGGTACGCCACGGACCGGTTCCTCAACTGGCAGGACAACCTTCGAGCGATCGTGCTGGGCATGGAGGCGTTGCGGAAGGTCGAGAGGTACGGCATTACCCGCCGCGGTGAGCAGTACGCCGGTTTTCGAGCGTTGCCACCTGGTGGCGACACCGGGCCGATGACACCGGAGCAGGCAAGGAACTTCCTGCACGTCCACGGCGCCGGGCACACCACAGTGGAGGCGCAGTACCGGGCTGCGGCGAAGAACCTGCATCCCGACAAGGGCGGCAACACCGAGGATTTTCAACGCCTGCAACGGGCGATGGGGGTCCTCCGGGAGACCTGAGCAGGGTGTGGCGAGCGGCGGGAACAGCCACCCGCCGGGCACACGTCGGCGCACCAACAGGATGGGAGCACACACAATGGCGGCAGAGGTGTCCCCGGTAACGCGCCAGGTCATCGAACGGGCCGTACCGCAGCAGAGGAGCGGGGGCCCGCTGTTCATCGTCGCCCGCAGTGTCCTCACGTTCTGCGCCGGCTCGCGCGCGACGTCAGCCCGCCAGGGCGCACCCAACCGCGACCAAACAAGTCAACAGGGGGAGATCATGATGGCGATTGCAGCGATGACCTGATGGCTACGACTTCGATCGAGTGGACCCGCGGTGACGACGGAAAATCCGGGGTTGCCTGGAACCCTGTGACCGGATGCGACAAGGTTTCCGACGGGTGTTCGAACTGCTACGCGATGAAAATGAGTAAACGGCTGAAGCTAACGCCGATTTCCGCACAACGAGTTGGCCGCAAGATTGAGCGAGCCGGCTGGTCTGGTTTGGATCCGTTATGCCCTGTGGAGTGGGCTGATTCGACGTTCAGCCACCAGGGCTTCTCGAGGCGGTATTGAGTTGAACAAACTGTTGATCTGCGCATCAGCGACCGCTGTCGTCGTCGGTGCCTGCATCGCCTCGAACGCTTGCACCGCTAAAAAGCCGTAGTGACTTGATGAATCGGATCCGGCATGTCGTCCGGATGGCACGTAGTAGGGCTGACATCATCAACGTATGACAGCGGGATCACCTCAACGGCCGGGTGCGGAGGCGTTCACCGCTCCCGGTCAGGTGAACCAGCGCCGGTACGAGGCGGTCCGCGCCTGGTACGTCGAAGCACTGACCTATCAGCAGGCCGCGGACCGCTTCGGCTACACGCGGTGGGCGATGATCGACCTGGTCCG
>JBBQGJ010000347.1:0-7304 GCA_038322925.1 Mycobacteriales bacterium | reverse complement strand
CGTCGGTGACCAAAGCGCCCGGCAGCAACGTGGTCGCCGCCCGCTTCCCGATCAGCGTCGACCGATCCGCCCACGGCACCGGCCGCAGATTGACGTCCGGGACCACCTGCACGACCGCGAGGTCCTGGGCGGTGATCACCTCGCCCCAGTCGACCTGCCGCGCCACCCCGACGACGTCGGTGCGTTCCCCGGACTGATTCACCGCCCACACCGCGCCAAGCCCACCGGCGATCGCCAGCACCACGGCGGCCGCCAGCAACCGGACCGGCCGGCGCCGCTTCGCCGGTTCCACCAGCGGCGCCGGCGGAATCGGCGCCAACACCGCAGCCGACCCGTTAATCGGAACCGCCTGCGGTTCATCAGGTTTGGTCGTGACCTTCACTTATCCTCCCGACTCGGAACCTGCGTAGACGCCGATGGTCTGCCACTCGCCCACCTGCAGATTGGCCACCGAATTCGCCGGCGGCGCGGTGATCGTGCCGCCCTGCCCCACGTTGGACGTCCAGGTGATGACCCACGTCGCGGAAGCCGACACCGCCCACGAGCCCAGCCCCCCGGTCCGCGCCTTCAACGACCGCCACTGATAGCTGTAGCCGCACGCGGGGGCCACCGTGGGGGCCACGTCCGTCGGCGCCGGCGTGTACATGGCATCCCCAGAACACACCACCGGCGGCGCGAGGTGACCCGGGTTGTTCGGATCCACCGGCTCCCCCATCGACCACGACACCGATCTCAACGCCGGTGTCGCAGTCACCGAAACACTGCCTGCCGTCACGGTCACCGGCGCCACCTGGACCTTCGAAACCCACAGCCACACAGGGATATTCACTGCCACCAAGTCCGGATGCGGACCGAAGTGAATATCTGGTTTCGGTATAGGGATCTGCTGATACGCCTGCTGAGCCAGCACCGCCGGATCCGGTGGAGGTGGTGGAGGGACCGCGGCGCCGGGTGTCGCGCTCGCTGCAAAATGCGGGACCAACACGACAGGTGTGGATCCGTCGGAGCAGACCCATCTAACAACTTGGCCCTCTGCAGCCGTGTGCCCGTTCCACCACGGCGAACTGGCCGCCGGCTGCGGATTCAAAGGCTCTTCAGCGCACGGCGGTCCTGAGCCACTGCCGGCACCCCCGCCAGATACGCCTTTGGTAACTTCCCCACTTCCGGTGGAAAGACCACTTCCGGTGGAAGGATTACTGCCCAGGTGCCCCTGGTCAGCCGCGCCTGCGCCACACCCCGCCTTGCCACACCCAACGCCCGTGCCATCTGCGTAGGCCAGAGCGGGGGCCACGAGCCCGACGAGCAGTGCCACAGCGGTGACCGCATATGCGCGCCTTAGCACGTCTTGGTCCAGTCATCTGTTGTAAGAGTCACCAGCCACTGGCCGTTCACGTACTGACCAACTTGGATTTCTGAAGGATGACGGTAGAAGGAACCAGAAACATCGGGAGCCTTGATCGACTGCCCGCTCTTGTCGAAGAAGCCATTGTCTGTCTTGTCTACGCAATCAGTGATTGTGATCAGGGCCGGTTCCACCTTGGTCGCGCGTGGCGAGATCCCAGTCGAACCTGATGCGTATTGGCCAGCTGCCGCCAGCTGCTTCAAGTACTCCAAGGAACTGTCCGCCTCAGTCCCTGTTGCGTACTGTTTGATCTCTGCAGACCAGTCCTCGCCGGGCTCGGCCAGGGCTTGATCGAGAACACGCCAGTAACCGGTGTAGGCGGCGATCGCTACCTGGGCCTCGGCCACCTGATCCGGGGTCAGGTCGGCAGGCCACGGCGGGGCGCTACTCGTCGGAGGCGCCGAAGACAGGGACGTAGACGACAGTGACGATGATGACGACGGAGTCGGCGAAGAGGTCGATATCACTGTCGGTGACGCTGTCATCGATGTCGTCACACTGGAGGACGAATCGGAACCGGGGGTCGACCCGTCAGATGACGTGCAGCCAGCTAGCAGACCGAAGGCAAGGCAAAGAGACGCCACCCCAAAGGGCGTAATCCACTGACATTTCAAGGCGTGTCCCCATTCCAGTAATGCCCGAACCGCGCACGGCAGCAGGCTAATGCCTACTGCCGTGAAATCCATATTCGCCCAGCTCAGCAGCGGATGATCACAGTGCGTTACCCCCCACGAGGGGTTGCCCTCCCCAAACGACGCTCGAATCCGGGCGGCTCGCCGTCAATTGCTACGGTTGCCCAGGACATCGGCGGTCCTACGAGGCTTCCGCCGCGGTGGTGGTGCGGTAGGCCTGCAGGTACTCGCTGTTCGCCTTGCGGCAGGCGGCGCAGGGATCTTCCCGGTGATTACGGTGTCGGCTGTAGCCGGCGGGTGTTCCGCAGGGTGCAACCTTGGCTCGGGTCGCGACAGGGACACCGGCCGCATGCCGGGCCGCGCGATCTTCCTGGGCGTCCCGGACCGCCCTGCGGCAGCCCGCACAAGTTTCTTCGCCGAGCCGCAAGTGCCGCTTGTATCCGGCCTCGGTCCCACACTCGGCCGGAGCGCTGGTGCGGGTCTTGGGACCGCGGGCGGTGACCTCTGATAGGTCAGGTGAAGACGGCTTCTTGACGCGGGCACCTTGCCTGACGCTGCGCGGTTGCTCTGCTCGCTTCTCGGACAGGATCTCCGGCTCAACCTGGACGACGGGTTTGTTCAGGTCAGGGCAACGGTGTGCCGGTGGTGGATCGAGTACGAAGGCGACGCTGATCCGCCGTCGTTCTGCCGGCGATCGGCCACCCCAGATCTCGTCCTCGATCTCGTTGGTCAGCGCCCAGCGCAGGCACTGCCGGGCAACGGTGCAGTGAGCACACGCGGCCTTCGCGGTCTGCAGACGTGCAGTTGATCCGTCGAAGATCTCGGCCGGCATATCGGCACAGAGTCCATCGGAAGCCCAGTCGGTGTCCGGCAGGTCGTCTCGGCGGGTTTCGGGATAGTTCATCCTGGGCCTCCCTGGTCAAGACGGGACTTGGTGTAGGCATGCGTGTCCAGCAGCCCCCGCCGGTGTGCGCGCCGGGGTGGCTGCGGGAGCCACTGGTGCTCTGGAGCAATCGGGCGTTCCTCGCTGGCCAGCAATTTGGGCGCGCTCGCAGTAGCGGTACTGGATCTCGAAGAAACTGGGATGCGCGGACCAGTCGTCCCAGTCGTGACTCCCCTCGGCGCAGAGACCGCCGGCACGGTGCAGATCCGTCGTCTGACGGCTGACGCGATCGGGGCCTGGTTCCGAGAAGGCGCTACCAGGACGACCCGCATGTGGGGTCCTCAACGGTGAAGCACTGAGTCATCGGCGATCGCCTGCAGGACAGCGAGGGCGGCCACCGCATCCCCGACTGCGCGGTGTGCCGCTCCCAACGGGTAGAAGTGGTCCGGGCTTCCAACCCAGGCCGACCGCGCTCGCATGATGCAACCCCACGTGTCGGGGTCATCGAGGTGCTCGGAATTCCTGTCGTAGCGCTGAGCGTCCGATCGGAAGCACCCGTAGTCGAACGGGGCGTTGTAGGCAAGCACTCTCCGACCCGCCGTAACCCGAAGAACCTCGCTGAGAGCCTCGGGAAAGCCGAGTGCACCGGCGACCAATCGGTCGGTGATGTTATGCACACGGGTAGCATCCGGAGAGATCGGCTGGCACGGGTTGACCAGGGTGTTCAACAGAATCCGCCCGCCGGTGTCCACTACAGCGACCTCACATATCGCCCCCGGCAGATCCGTTGTCTCGCAATCCAAAACGACGGCACGGCCGGGTTGGAGCATGGTGCGGGCCCAGGTGACTGCTTGGTCGGAGCGGCGGAGCCAGGGTGGTGCGTCGGCGGTGGTGATCATGGGTGTTTCCCTCCCTGCCCGGGTCGTGCCCTACGGGCTTCAGTACAACGGACCACACCGACACCGCCGTCTATGTGCCGCTATTCTGGCGCTTAGCACCAGTTGACACCATCCCCCCTCGACCCACCAGGGTGGGGCTGGTTCAGCTGCGTTCAGCCCGGCGACGAGGATTGGCGGTTGCAGTGGCCCCCGCCGGCGAACCGGGCATCCTCTACTTCCGTAGCAGATCGATTGCACCTATTAAATTCATGGGTGTGTTCATCCGGTCCACCCAGTTCGCATGGTCGACCCACAACGAACGCGTTGCGCCCGGCTCTTCCCGGTCGGTCCAGCAGATGGCCGGCCTGGCCAGCCCCCGAGTGTGCGGGTGTCAGGTGGATCGGCAGCAGGACGAGTCGAGAACCCCCAGGAGGGCGAACAGCGCCGATCCTGCGACGGCACCCGCGTTGATGGGTCAGCAGCGCAGGCCGCTTCATGAGCCAACTTCAGCCCAGCGGTCGGGTCGTTGCGCGATGCGTAGTTCCTCCGCGGTGAACCACACCCGTGGGGTGTTCCGGCCGGCGGTGAACGCCACGCCGATCTCGTTCTCGTTGTGTTCACGCACGATGCCGACGCGGCCGCGATAGGGCCCGCACATCAAGCACACAACGCGCACGAACGTGCGCAACGGAAACAGCTCCGCGATCTCGGTGGCCATCGTGCCTGACTCCCCTGTTTCTCGCCCTGTCGCTCGCATACCAGAAAGGGGTGAAGGTTAGAAGGTTTCGCATCTGCAAATTTGGCTCGGTCGCGCCAATATGGCATGTCTATTGCACCCGCTCACAGTCGCGACACCACAACCGGCGGCGGCTTCTCCCGTTCGGCATCTCGTCCTCGCCGCCGAGCACCTGCAGCGTCTGCAACCGACTACGTGGATCTGTATCAGATCAGGCGCACCGGTTTCGACGTCAGCGTGCCGATCGACGAGGAGACCGATCAAGGCCCTGCAGCAGATCGTCCAGCAGGGGAAGGCCCGCTACTTGGGCTTCAGCAAGTGGACCCCGATGCAGATCCGCGCGGCGATCGAGATCGCCGGCCCAGACCTGTTCGTCTCCTCCCAGCCCCAGCCGAAAATAGAAGGTGAGCCGGGTCGTCAACGATCATCGCCTGCAGCACTGCCCACACCGACACCCCAAAGATGTCCGACACAAACATCGTCAACTCAAATCCGGCGGCCTCCAGCACCTTCCGCGCGGTCTGGCCACCTCGACCACCACCCGGCGGCGCGCGCGAGGATCGAGTGGGATCGTCTCTGGAGCGTCGCTCTTGGAGGCAGCGTCGATCCCGCCAGAGCCAGCCGAGAACGGTCGGCCCGGTTCGTCCGGCAGGGATGTCGCCGCGCCGATGATCAGGCGATAAGGTGACCGCCACACCATCAACGGAGGAGTGTCGTGCCCAACGTCGAGTTCAAGAGCAAAGCGCGGCTGTCGCGCCAAGAGGTCGCCGACCGACTGATCGCCCTCGGCAACGCCCTCGCGAGTGGCTCGGAGATCGAGCTCAGTTCCGGTAGCGACACCCTCAAGCTCGGCGTCGCCGGCCACGTCAATTGGGAGCTGGAGATCGAGATCGACGGTGACGAAACCGAACTCGAGATCGAGATCAAGTGGACCGACGACCCGTCACGTAACGCCGAGCCGAACGCTGCACCGGCGACCCGCGACCCGGCACCCGCGCCGGCCGCCGCAGAGCCGGCCGCCGATCCCGCGCCCGCTTCTAAGAGGCCCGCCTCGGCGCGCCGCGGACGTCCCCGCAAGACCGCCGCAACCTAATCGACATGCGGGGTGCCGTCGTGGATCAACCGGCGCTGCGCGCGGTGATCACTCGGTTCCAGGGGTTCCTCGAACTCACCGTTGTTTGGCAATCCAAAACGACCGCGTTGGGGAAAGCATGGTGCGGGCCCGGGTGACGGCCTGGTCGGAGCGGCGCAGCCAGGGGCGGGCGGCAGCGGCAGCTGCGATGGTCATCATGAAGCCCCCCGGGACATGGGTGCAGAAGACCCGCCGCGGTCTATCCGGTCGCGCTCCCTTGAAGCGTCAGGCTACGGCGCGCAGCTCAATTGCTGGGCGACGGTGCTGATGACGCCAAACAGTCCACCTCGGCGCGTCGCGGGCAGCCGTACCATCGCATTGCCAGTCCAGATCTGCGGCCGGAGTAGGAGTCATGGCGCTGTCAGAAGGCGAACAACGCAAACTCGACGAGATGGAACGCGCTCTACAGCGGGACGATCCACGGTTCGCGGCAAGTGTGTCCATCGAGCACGTCCGGCGGCGGCGGCGAATCGCCGGGAGCGCCGGTTTCCTCCTCGGGATTGTCGTACTGCTGACGGGTCTGGTACGACGGCGGAGACCCTGGTGGTCGGCCTGGTGATCAGCGTCGCCGGGTTACTGACCATGATCGCGGACGTGGCGTCACTCTTGTTCACGCCTGGCCGCCGCACCTGATCCGTCGATGGGCTGTCCACCCCGGTCAGACGGGCCATCTCGACGGGCCCGGGTCAGATCCCCAAGGACCGCACCGACCGTGCCCCGTGGTGCTGCCGGGGGGACGACATCGGTTCCACCGCCGCGAATGTGGCCAGGTTTGTCGCGGTGGCTACCTGCGTACGGCATCGGCCATGGTCGTCGTGGGGCGGCCAATCATGTGTTCAGTGATCCAGCCGCTGGGAGATTGGACGGCTCGGGGAGTTCAACAGGATTCGTTCAATGGTGTCGACCACCGCGACTTAAGCAGTTGCCCCGGCAGGTCTGTTGTCTCGCAGTCGATCCCGACCGCGCGGTGGGTTGGAGCATGGTGCGGGCCCAGCTGACGGCCAGCACTCTCCGATCGGCCTGATGTGCCGCATTTATGGCGCTGTCCGCTTCCAGATCCGCGGCGGAGCCCGCCCCGCTCTCGTCATCGTTTCCACCCTGTCCGGCCGCCGCCGAGGGAGGGCCGCGAACTCGGCGGCGCCGGCCAACCGCTCCTCGTCGGCGAGGTCGCCGCGGCCATCACCCTGGGCCGGGGACTCCTCGCCCTCGCACTGGCTACTCGGCGGGATGCCGGCACCGCTCGCGATGCCGGTCGCAGACCGTGCAGCACTTCTCGGGGTATCGGCACAGGTGCAGCACCTTGATGTGCGGGCGCATGGCTTTCTCCTCGATGTAGCGAAAACCCCCGGCGTCCCTGCGCTGGGGGTTCTGGTCTTCATATTCTCATGGATGGTGCCTCACGCGGATGTGATTCGCAGCGCCCGGTTGGTCATCCATCGTCGGTCGCATGCGTGCCTCTCTCCCCGCAGGGACCTGGCGACTCTCTGGCGGGTCTGCTACCCCGGGCACCGTCGGCCCCATCATGCGCGCTCATGTTCATCGCCGAGATATGCTGTGGCGAATAGCTTTCCCGCCCCCCAACGGCGGGGGCTCGCAGCGTGCTCCACCCTCGCGCCGCCATCGCCTGCGCTGCAATGAATC
>JBBQGJ010000346.1:0-7305 GCA_038322925.1 Mycobacteriales bacterium | reverse complement strand
TTGCCTGACCCATGCGCTCGGCCGGGCTGCCCCGCTGGCCCTGTCCGCGGCCTCACTCGCTGGGAATCGGTGCGACGCTCCTTTCGCCGCCGGTGGACGCCGTCAGCGACGAGTTGGAGCAGGCCTCAGGCCGCTGCGGTCCAGACGCTGGCGGCGCGAGATCAATGGGCAGGGCGCCGTGGTGGGGCTCTTCGGGGAGTGACAGGCTTGCCATGACGGCGTCGGCGAACGCGGCGTGCAGCGCCGGGCTCGGATGGAATCCGTCGCCGGCGAACATCTCCGGCCCGAGCGGTTCGGCGGTCTGGATCCGAAAGGCTCTCTCGCGCGCCTGGACGGCCCCGACTCCGATCGCATCGAAGACCCGTCCTCGCCAGCCGAGGGCGTCGGAGAGAGGCCGGGGAAACGCGGGGAAATGCTCGAGCGGTGGGATGCCGAGGAGGCAGAGCTGGGCCCGTGGGGCGGCGGCGAGGATCGCATCGAGGAGCGTGCCGAGTTCGCGGCGGAAGCGGGTCGTGCTGTGCAGGTTCTTGAGGTCGTTGACTCCGATCGAGACGAACACGAGGTCAGCCTCGACGAGGGCTTCGGCCGAGACCAGACCCATCGCCACCCCCGCAGTAGCACCGGTCATGGCGCAGGCCCGCCAGTCCACCGTCGCGCCGTAGCGGTCGGCGAGCCGGACGGCGAGCTGACCCGCGACCGACGATCGGTGGTGCCCGACGGCATAACCAGCCGTGACACTGTCCCCAAGCGCGACGACCCTCATGCGGCGACCGCCGGAGCCGACGCGTCCCATGACGCCGTCAGCATCAGCGAAGCGGGGAAGAGTGCGGCGGAGTCGGTATCCCTGCAAGGCCACGAGGGGCAGGCCCAGCCACCACCACTGCACACCTCGCCCATCGTCACCTCGGAGACGGGCGCCATTTCAGCGTCCCGGGACAAGAAGCTGCGGGTCACGGCCCTGTACCGCTGGCAGGGCGCAAGTCGTGAGCCAAGTCGGGCGGGCGTTCGGAACGGGTCGAGGACCGCCCCGATCGGCAGCACACCGGTATCCGGGCGGCCGGAGTCGCCGGCGGCGAAGATCGCCCGGCTCGAGGCCCGGGTCGCCGATCTCGAGGCCGGGCACAAGAAGATCACCACAGAGAAGGCGATCTTGCGTCAGGCGGCCAAGCAGTTCGCTGGGGAGAGGAACTGGTGAGCGCTTCCGGTTCGTCGCCGACCGGCGACACGCCTTCGAGGTGAAGCGACTGTGTCAGGTCCTGCACATCAACAGGTCGTCGTACTACGCCTGGCATGCCTGGGCGCCCGAGGCAAGGGCGTCACGATTCGCCAATTCGCCGCTATTGGGCAGGATTGCGCCGAGCTTCACTTGTCCATGCCCGACATAGCCGCGGAACCCACTCGCGGCGAGCCGCGGCCCACTAACGCACCCAGGCGCAGGTAACGAAACGCCGTCGCTGCCACCAGCGCCCCCGCCTGCACGAACAGTTGGATCGAAGTCGGCGCGCCGAGCGCGAGTGTCAGCTGGTTGAGCTGGGAGAGGAACAGCGCGGCCGCTGCTGTCGCGACGATGCTGCCGCGCCCGCCGGTGAAGGGGGTCCCACCGACCACCACAGCAGCGATCGCCGTGAGTAGATAAGGGCTGCCTAGGTCTGAGGTGGCCGAGCCGATATAGCCAGCGAGCAGTACGCCAGCCAGGCCCGCACAGATCGCACCCACGACGTAGGCCGCCAACCGGTAGCGAGTCACCCTTATCCCGGCGGCGCGTGCGGTCGACGCGCTCGCGCCAACGACGGTGAACCGTCGCCCGGCGGTGGTCCTGCGCGACAACAGCGCAAGCAGTGTCGCTAGCACGACCGCAACAATCACCAGCGTCGGCACCCCACCCGGCTCGGAGCGGGTGAATTCCGTCAGGCCCGGAGACGTGACGATCGGCAGCCCGTGCGAATAGCTATAGACGCCGCCCACCACCAGCGAGTTGACGGCCAGGGTCGCGACCAACGGAGTTATCGACAGATGGGTGATCACGAATCCGTTCACTGCGCCGATGACGACGGCCAGCAGCAGTGTGACGAATGCCGCGACCACGATCGAACCATGCCCGGACGTCCGGGCCATGACGAGCGCGCAGATGGACATCGTTCCCGGCAAAGAGAGGTCCAGCCCGCGCTGCTGGATCACCAATGTCTCGCCGATCGCGGCGATGGCGAGGACGGCGGCGAACGGAAGCAATGCGGTGAAAGTGTTGAGGTACAAAGTGCCCGGCGCGACTACTGCGCTGAGAACGAAGACTGCGACGAGTCCGAACCAGATCCAGGTAAACTCGCCGACATGAAACATCCGACGCGCGCGTGAGTGGTCTTCGACCACGCCAGCCGCGCCGGTGACTGCCAGCCGCTCGCTAATCTTCAGTGGGGTCATCTCGGCAACGCCAACTGCCGACTCTTGCTGTATGCGGCCACGGCGATGATGACCATTACGCCGAGAACGTAGGAGTTCCACGCCTCGTTCAGGTGGAGGAACGATGTCACCGCGCTCACCTGGGAGATCAGCAGTGCACCCAGTAGAGCCCCGACGAAAGACCCGCGGCCGCCGAAGATGCTGGCACCACCTATGACGACCGCCGCGATGCTACCGAGGGTGTAAGCAGTGCCGGCAGACGGCTGCCCCAGGCCCACTTGGGCAAGCAACGGAATGGCCGCCAACGCCGCAAAGAGCGAGCACCCGACGTAGGCAGCCAAACGGATTCGGCGCGGCTCGATCCCGGCAACCCGGGCCGCCTCGGCGTTGGAGCCGACCCCGCGCAGCGCTATCCCGAATGTGGAGCGGAAGAGCAGGAGTTCGAAGATCAACGCGATCACGGTCGCTGCGATGAACATCATCGGAATCGCACCGAACTGCATGGTGATGGTGTCTGTGAGCCTAGTCGAGATGACACCGGCCGGCGTCGGCCTCAACGTCAGCGAGAACCCCTGCAATGCCATGTACGTCGCTAGCGTCGCGATCATTGGCTGCAGCCGCAGGAATTCGACGAGCAGCCAGTTGACGACTCCAACAGAGATAGCGACGCCGAAGAGCAGGAACCAGCCCATCGCCTGGGTCAGGAGAGTGGCATTGTCGACTAGGTAGAAGGATTCAACGACGACCAGGCTGCCCATCAGCGGGCCCACCGACAGATCGATGGCACCAATGGCCATCGCCAACTGCTGACCGCATGCGGCAAGGCCCAATACCGCGGCCAGGGCGAGAATTCCGCTGATCCCCAGGTTGGTGAGGTAAAATGTGTTGGCCGTGGTCGCATAGATGCCGAGCGCCAGGATGGCGAGGGAAACGCTGACCAGCGGCGCCGAGGACCCAGCCAGCCACCTGATGGCCGCCGGAGGGCGCGCGGGACGCACCCGCTCTGCTGTGGCGGAAAGTACGGATCCAGTGATATTACGCTCAGACACCTCGGCTCCGACGTGCTCAGCAACGGTACTACCCCGAGAGAAGATCACCACCCGGTCGCAAAGCCCAGCAAGCTCCACCGTGTCGGAGGAGACAAGTAGCACTGCCGTGCCGCTCGCAGCGGCCGAGCGGAGCAGTTCGTAGATCTCCATCCGGGCGCCCACGTCCACCCCCTGTGATGGCTCGTCCGCCAGTAGCAGGCGTGGCGTACTGGCAAGGACGCTGGCCAGCACCACCTTCTGCTGATTGCCGCCCGACAGCGAAGCGATCGGCGTTCGTGTCGTGGGGGTCTTGATACGAAACGATGAGATTGCCTCCTGCGCCGCGGATTCCTCACTGCCGCTTCGCAAGAACCCCGCGGACGTGTGTGATCCCAGCGTTCGCATGGTCAGGTTCTCGCTGACGTTCAGGGTGTCGACGATGCCTTCGCCTTGCCGGTCGGCGGGCACATAGGCGACGCCGGCCCGGCGGGCCCCGGTGGGCGTGCGGATCGAGATCGCGCCCCCGCCAACCTTCACGGTGCCACGACTACGGTTCAAACCAGCCAGCGCGCGCAGGAACTCCCGCTGCCCGTTGCCTTCGATGCCTGCGAGCCCAACAACCTCGCCCTGTCGAACGGCAAGACAGACATCTCTGAAGCCGGAGCCCGACAAGTGCTCGACCTGCAAGACGACCGGCGATTCCGCCGGCCGCACAGACTTGTTGGGAAAGGTACTGGACAGCGCGCGGCCGACGATCATGTTGACGATCTGGGCCTCGTCAAGTTCCTCGGCGGGTTGGGTGCCCTGCGTCTGTCCATCGCGCAAGACCGTGATCCGATCCGCGATCTGGCGAACCTCGTGGATTCGGTGGGAAATGTACACGACAGCGCATCCGGAGGCCTTCAGTTGACGGATCCGGGTGAACAGGCGTTGCACGTCCTCAGTCGAAAGATGCTCGGTGGGCTCATCGAGCACGAGCACGTTGGGGCTCTGCGCGAGAGCCTTGCTGATCTCAACGATGAACTTCTCTTCCGGGACCAGTGAGGCAACGCGGCCTCTTGGATCGATCGAGATCGAGTCGTCCCACGACGTGAGGCGCTGTCGGGCCCAGGCCGCGATCCGGCCATTCCCAGGACGCAGCGACCTGGGGACTCCGAGGAAGAAGTTCTCGCCGACGGTCAGGTCCGGCATGAGCGCCGGCTGTTGGCGGACGATGGCCAGGCCCAGTCGCCTACTTTGCTCCGGATCGGCCTCGGCCAGCGGAGTGCCGCCGATCAATACCGTTCCCGCGTCTGGGGCGAGTGCCCCGGACGCGATCGCCATGAGCGTCGATTTGCCCGCCCCGTTCTCTCCTACCAGGGCGTGTACCTCACCGGCGAGGGCTTCGAAATTGACGTGGCTCAATGCCTGTACTCCGGGGAACGCTTTGCTGACGTCGTCAATAACCAGACCCCGAGTTGCCACCTCCCGCTCGGGCGGCATCAGTTGCGCTGTCTCGCTCATGGACACTCTCCTGGCAGGATCGAGAGGATCGCGATCAGTGCAGGATTTTGGCCAGCGTCGCTTGGCTCAGCGGCGACGAGAGGTCTGCGTCCGGCGGGAGGCTCGGGACACACTGCGGGTTCTTGCCGGCGTTGGAGTTCATGAAGACCGGCAATTCAAATAGCTGGTTCGCGTTGTATGACTTGCCGTTGGCGGCTGCCATCCCTTGACGCAGAGCCAGTGCCGCCATCGCGTTCGTCGAGTCGATGCTGAAGATCGGGAACTTGCCGGGCCCGGTGCTTGCCTTCTGCCAGGTGCAGGCGAGTTCGTTGTCAGTAGCGAGCGAGGCGATTGCTGGGACCTTCTTGCCAGCAAGGGTGAAGGCGTTGATAGCGGCGACGGCAGTCACCCCGTAGTCGGTGATCACCGCGTCGATGTTGGGGTACTTCGCGATGAGACCAGTGACGGCCTGTTGTGCGTCGACCTTAGTCCAGTTGGTGACGACCGGGGTGTCGACCAGCAGCTTGATCCCGGGGTAGCTCTTGAGCTTGGCCTGTATGCCAGACATGTACTCTGCACTGGTCGGCGCTCCCGGGATTCCGCCGAGGAATACCAAGTTGCCCGTCTTCACGGTCTCGCCTACCCAATTGGCCATCGCCTCGCCGCCGCCGTAAGCATCCGAGATCGTTGTCGCAGTGAAGTCCACGCCTGGAGTGCCGCCGACCGAAGCATCGTACGGGACGACGAACACGCCAGCCTTCTTAGCCGCTCGGATCGCGGGCAGCTCGGCTGGCCCAAAGTCCGCGTAGACAATTAGCACGTTTACCCCCTGTGCCACCTGGCTGTTGATATCGCTGATCGCCTTCTGCTGGTCCCCGCCGGCGTTGGTATAGAGGATGTTCGTATCTGCCGCCGGACACTTCGCCGCCTCCTCCTTGACGACGTTCAGCGAGATCGTGCGCCACGCGTTTCCGCCGAAGCCGTCTGCCACGCCGATCTTCACTTTCTTACTGCCACACCAGTCGCTCACCGGCGTATCTGGGTTGTAACCCACCTTGACAGCGGTCGACGCTGAACTCGTGCTGGCGCTAGAGGACGAAACGCTCTTCGACTGGGCGGTACATGCGGTTGCAGACACCGCAACGACTAACGGCAGGACAAGAATGGCGGGTCGCCGACGAATCATGAGAATGCCCTTTCGATGAATGAGCCATCAGAAAGCGGAGTGCCCGCCCGCCGGTCTCCAACCGGCCCCTCTGCGGCCAAGGTGTGACATGTCTAACAGTCTGTGGTTCGCTTGTCAACACTAAGGTTCGCTGAACGATACTTCGCCGTTGGTCACCGGCGCGGACCTCGCTGCACCGGCGCACGCCTGCACGGTCAGAGCGAACCGCCCTGGGATGTCGCATCGGGCGTCACGCATGTTTCAACTATTCCTAATTGCTGGCGGCCAGCAATCTTCCAACGACGTGCTCAACGGCTTCGAGGGCCCGGTCTACGTGCGACTGCTCGTGTGCGCTCGAGGTGACTGCCGGGTGCATGGGGGGCCACAGAACGCCCTCGGCAACGCAGCCCAACATGATCTCGGCGGTTCTGGCGAGATCACCGTCAAGCACATCACGCCGATTGGTCACTCGTTCGACACCGACGTGCATCTGGACGATCGATCCGACGCCGGTTACGGTCGCTGCCAGGCCGTGTGCAGCGAACACCTCGCGCAACCCGTTGCGAAGTGCCTCTCCCGCCGCATTGGCCCGATCCAGGGCGTCCTCGGTCTCCAGCACCGTCAACGCTGCCTGCCCCGCGGCGATGGACAGCGGGTTTTCGGTGAAAGTTCCCGATTGGAAGATCTTCTTGCCACCCGCACCACCGCCGAGCGCCGCCTCCATCAGCTCCGCCTTCCCGCCGAAGGCCGCCAGCGGCAACCCGCCCCCAACGGCCTTGCCGATCGTCACCAGATCCGGCACCACGCCCAGGTACGCGGGCGCCCCTTCCAGCCCAAGCCGGAGTGCGCAGAGAACCTCATCGAAGATCAACGGGATACCCAGGTCATACGTGACGCGGCGCACGGCCTCAGCGAACTCCCTGGTGGCCGGCACTCCCCCACCGCTTGAAAAGGCGACGGGTTCCATGATAACTGCCGCGATCTCGGGCCCATGCTCGGTGAGGATGGCAGTGGTGCTTTCGGTGTCGTTGTATGGCATCACGATGGTTTCGTCCAACAATCGCGGGCTCATGCCCGCGTAGTCCAGCACCGGAGCCGGGCGCTGCCGCGTCCCGGCGAGCCGGGCAGTATGCGTGGAGACGAGGAATGCGTCGTCTGAACCGTGGTAGTTGCCCTCGAACTTGGCGATCTTCGTCCTTCCCGTCACCGCCCGGGCGACCCGGACGGCCGACC
>JBBQGJ010000345.1:0-7306 GCA_038322925.1 Mycobacteriales bacterium | reverse complement strand
GGCAGACGTGCGGGGAGCGGTGGTCGACCTGGCTTGTTTTCTTCAGGGCTTCGGCGATGGTGCGGGTGCTCAGGTGGGTGACGGCCAGGTTCAGGATTTTCAGCCAGCGGACGACCGCGCACGAGGTCCGAAGGGTCCGCGCCGACAACACCCGGACCGGCTGGTTGATGCTGGTGTCAGTGACTGTGGTCATGACGGTCTCTTGAGGCCGATTCGGGTGACAGCGTTCCCGACCAGCGGGACGTGTTCCCGAGCGTACACCTCGAGCATCACCGGGGAGCGGTGCCCGGTCTGCCGCATGATCGAATGCGCGTCCGCCCCTTGTCGGAAGGCCTCGGTGACGAACCCGGCGCGCAGCGAATGCCCGCCCAGCTTCTCGACCTGGGCGGGGGTGAACCCGGCGGCGGCGCGGCGTTGGATCATCTCGGCGATCGCGTCGCCGGACATCGCCCTGGCGCCGATGGCGCCGGTCTTGTGCACCGCCGGGAACAACGGCCGGGCCGGCGGGGTCGGCCAGGCGGGTGCTGCGGCAGCAGTGCAACACGGGGTCCTCTTCCTGACCTTCCTCTCCCCCACCGCCTGCCGTAGTGGCGGCTTGGCGGCGCAGGACCGGGAGGACCGCGCGGCGGCCGGCGCCGTCGGCGGCGGTGTCCCACGCGTGCAGGATCTGCCGCCACCGGACGTAGGCGCAGGGCGGGCAGGTGATCGGGTCCCGCCCGTAGGGTGTGAGTGTTCGAATTATCTGGCTCACTTTGGTCGCACTATCTGGCGCTACGCGCGGCCGGTGACGACCCTCCGGCGTGCTTACACTGTAAATGTGTAAATGGTCGAATTATGTGGCGCAGTCTGGTCGCGCTCTTTGGCGTAATCGAGGTTCGGCAGCGTTCGCTCGGCTGCCTTGCAGGCCTGTGAGCTGCGACAACAGGGAGGCAACCGGTCGACTACGCCAGATAATTCGATCAAACTACGCCAAATAGTTAGACCAAAGTGCGCCAAATATTGCGACGAGTGACCCACGATGAGGACGACCTGAAGCGGCTCAAGAAGATCTTGAAGCTGGACCCAATCACGCCAATTTGAAGCTGGACCCGATCACGCCAATGAAGAAGCCCCGCTCCTGATTGGAGTGGGGCTGGTCTTCGTCCCAGGCGTTGGGAGGTTCTTGCGGCCGGTACTGCTGCAGGGCATCTGCTCGGCCATTTCGGCTATTTGATCGGCTTGATCGGTCTTGCTGTTAGTACTGAGCTGAGCTTCGTACACCTGGGCCTGATACAGCAGGTGGATAACCCGCATTTGTGAGGTGGATACCCCTACTTCTAATGCCGGGGTGGCTGAACCGGACAACGCCGCGGCAATCGCTTCCGGGTGGTACGACCGAGTGCGCGTCTGCGTGTGCGGTGGCCTGACTCGCGGGAGCATGGCGGTCTCGGTAGAGACGGTCAGCCAAACGTCCGCCCCCAGGTGCCCGGGCGGCTCATGTGCGAATCGCCTCGGTGAGCTCGGCTCCGGTCGGGCCGGGTGTCTTCGGCCGCCAGCCTTGGTCGAGGAGCTCGCGGACCCGGCCCTCGACGGGGTCGAGAATCTCCGGACCGGCGACCATGCCGCCGTACATGGCGGCGTACGGCTTGATGCTCTCGTCGACCTCGATCGCGGCGGCGATCACGTCCGAGGGGATCCGGTCGCTCAGGTCGATGTCCAGCCCGGCGAAGCGGCGCAGCAGCGTCCGGTCCCAATGGGCGTGGTCGCGGTACCAGGGACGCAGGTGCATCTCGGCCCAGGCGTCGAGGGCGAGCGAGGCGTCGTCGAGATCCTGCTCCGGGTCGTCTAGCGCGGCCAGGAAGTGCCGCGCGTGCGGAAGCAGCAGAGCCAGGTTGCGCCCAGCGGCCGGATTGGTGGTCATCACCGCGTCTCCGACGAAGTACAGGCCGCGGGCCGGAGGGAGGCCGAGTGCGGGCCCCTGCAACCTGTAGGTGTTCGTCAGGTGACCGCCGGCGAGTGCGCCGGCGAGGGGCTCGAACCGGTTCGGGTCCGTCCAGGGGATGAGGTTGGGGATGACCCGGCAGGCACGATCCTGGCCGTCGTTGGTGCGCAGGGTGGTGAACTCCTCGGCGTCGCTGGGGTAGGCGATCACCACCGAGTGGGTGCCGGCGTCATGGCCCATCACCAGCGAGACGTAGCCCGGTCCAGTCTCGAAGGAGGGGAAGAACCGGTCGTAGCCCGCCTGACCTTCGCGGGCGCGGTAGACGCGGCTCACGTAGGAGAAGCCGCAGGAGCCGCCCTCAACCGGCCCGCGCAGCTCGTCGCCGATATGGCTGGCCCGCCCGGTCGCCACGACGGTGACGTCGGCGACCAGTGTGTGGCCGTCGACGACCAGTCCTGTGGCGACGCCGTCGGTCACTGCGATCCGGTCCACGTGACCAGTGCGCCAGACGAGGCCCTCTTGCTGCGCGGCGTACTCGCGAAGGACTCGCTCGACGACGGTACGGCGCGCCGCTAGGGCCTCCATCTCGGGCATCCCTGGGGGGTGCATCCGCTTCGCGCCCGCGGCGTGCAGGTCTTCGACGACGCCCGGCATCTCCGCACGGAGCGACTGGACGACCTGCGGCCGCCAGCCGTGCGCGTGTTCGAACTGCATGACGCCAGCCCGCTTCCAGGCGCCGTCGGTGGCGGGGCAGGGGTCGCGGTCAACGACCGTGACCTCGTGGCCGCGACGGGCCATTGCCGTTGCGGTGAAGACTCCGACGGGTCCGCCGCCGGCGACCAGAGCTCGCATCTGCCTGCTCCTTCCTGGGTTGGGGGGTCAGCGCCTGGCCAGCCGGTAGAGGGTCGGTTCGGACCTCCGCGCGATCTTCGGAAGACCTGGGGTGTCGGTGGGAGGCTTGAGGACGTCGATGACGGCCCAGTCGACGTACGCCTCCTCGATGTCGCTCCTCTTGGCGCCGGTCGGCATGAACGGCGGGCCGACCGGTTTGCCGAACGCCATCATGACCAGGGTCGCGTTCGGGGTCGCCCGCGCACTGACGGAACGAGCCATCGCTCGGCGGTGCTGGGCGTCCAGCCCGTGGAAGCACCCGATGTCCAGGAAGAAGTCGAACCCGTTCCCCACGGGCGCGGCGGGACAGCGAGTGCGGGGAGAGCCGTTGGAGTGGGAGTGGGAGGGCGCCCCATTGGTCGATGGGTGGCAGCATCGGCACGGTCTTCGTGGTGTCGCCCAGGACCGGTGAGGTCTGGCAGACGTGCGGTGACCGGTGATCAACCGCGGCCGCCTTCCTCAGCGCCCGGGCGATTGTCTTGGTGCTCGGTTTCGTCACGGCCAGGTCCAGGATCTTCAGCCACCGGACGACCGCGCACGGCCCGCACAGCAGGCCGTCGTCGGCCGGACGAAGTGTCCACTCCCCCGCAGGCGACCGGATCGTGACGACACCGTCCGCGACAGAGACGTCTCCGGCGGTGAGGGTGGCGAGGTGCTGGTACGGCACCCCCGCCAGCTGGGACAGCACCACCAGGCACCGGTCCCGCCGGCCGAACATCCCGGCGGTCCAGCCGTGCGAGGGCAGCCCCCGCAGCGCCGCCTCCACCGCATCCCGATCCGTCTCCGTGGGCTGGAAGGGTTCGCCGGTGGGCCGGCCAAGCGCGGCCCGCACCACCACCGACTCCCCCGGCCTCGGGTAACCGGCGCCGGAGTGATGGTGGTCGATGGCGGCGACCCGGCACCGCTGGCTGGCAAGCGCCGCCGGGCACCCGGTCAGGAACTCGACGACAACCCGCGGGTCAGCCGGGAGCGCGGTGGTGTCGGTGGCGGCGCACCAGTCGGTGAACACCGCCTAGTCCGCGGCGTACGTCCGGCCGGTCCGCACCGACAACACCCGCGCCGGCGCGTCGGTGCTGGTCATGTCTGTCGCGGTGGACATGTCGGGTCAGAGGCCCAGGCGGGTGACGGCGTTGCCGACCAGGGAGGCGTGTTCCCGGGCATACACCTCGAGCATCACCGGGGAGCGGTGCCCGGTCTGCCGCATGATGGCGTGGGCGTCGGCCCCTTGCCGGAACGCCTCGGTGACAAACCCGGCGCGCCGCGAATGCCCACCCAACTTGTCGACCTGGGCGGCGGTGAACCCCGCGGCGGCGGCGCGGCGCTGGATCATCTCGTTGATGCTGTGCCCGGTCATCGCCCGCTGCCCGATGGCGCCGGTCTTGTGCACCGCCGGGAACAGCGGCCGGGCCGGGTCGGCGGGGTCGGCCAGGCGGACGCTGCGGCAGCAGTGCAGCACCGGCTCCTCCTCCTGCCCCTCCTCTCCCCCGTGGGTGTCGCTTGCTGCTTGGCGGCGGAGGACCGGCAGGACCGCGCGGCGGCCGGCGCCGTCGGCGGCGGTGTCCCACGCCTGCAGGATCTGCCGCCACCGGACGTACGCGCAGGGCGGGCAGGTCACCGGATCCGGCCCTTACGGGAGGGCCTTCACTGTGAATTGCCGGATTGATTGTTTGGCATATCTTCTGACCACACTATTTGGCACCGTCAGTTGGTGACGCAGGCCGCTGACACGCCGCGCTAGTGCCAAATAGCGTGGCGAATCAGTGCCATCGAGCGTGGCGGACGACACGGTGACGGCCGGTTCAGGGCGCGCAAGGACAGCGCGGGACCGGATTTCAGGTCCGCCGACTGGGTGCGATCAGGTGCCCACGGGTGAACGACCCGATCAACGACCACAGCGGGTAGGTGAGCCCGAGTACGTGCCGGTAGTGCACGGCGGCACTGATCAGGTGTTCAGCGCCCATCCGAGCGGGGTGCGCTGCGGGGCCAGTCGGGTGAGCAGGTCCCGATCGACGGTCACGACCTTGTGCACGCCTTGCTGGTACAGCCACTCGGCATGGGCGCCGCGGGCGCCGCGGACACAGCGGCGCACGGTTGATGCCGGGCGATCCAGGGTGGCGGCGATGGTGCGGTGCCCGGCGCCGTTGGCCTTGGCTACCAAGGCGTTTCCGATGGCTTCGGTGGTGTCGGCGCGCCGGACGGTGAGCGCGGTGGGCAGCAGGATCTGGGTGCGTCCGCAGTCACCGCACCTGGCTCTGCGGGGCGTGTGGGTGACCCGCTGCGCCCCGACACCCCGGACGGTGCGGGTACGGCCGTGGCCGTGAGGACGCAGCGCCGCGTTGCATCCAGGGCAGCCGATGTCTCCGGCGAGGAGCAGCTGCTCGGTCTCCGACGCACTGGCCACCACGATCACCGACGACGTCTCCATCCAACACCTCGCCACCCGCCCGTAAACAGCCCTCCTACTTGCTCAAGATCCGCTCATGGCGGGTATTGGGCTTAGCTTGGCTGCACCCCCATCAAGGTTGGTGGGCCCCACCCCGTCAAGTTTGCTTGGCCCCACCCTGGGCCTGGCCCGACCGGCGGGAGCACCGCCCGCGGTTGTGTAACGAAAGTCGTTGGCTGTAAAGGAAATGCTGGCGTCGCGGTGGGGGTGCCGCGCTGCTGCCGCAGTGCCGCGAGCTGGGGGTTGCCAACCATGGGCAGCACCACGCCGACGTGATATGCCCGAGATGCCGCGAGTGATCACCGAGGGCAGCACGAGGTCGACGACGACCAAGGAGTCGTTCGATGAGGCGGTCAGACCCAGATCCGCTAGAGCCAGACTTGTATGCAATTGTCACTGATGTACTACGGAATGTGATTCCCGCGACCACCGAGCTGTTTCCGGTAGCGGACAATCCGTGCGGCGACTAAGGCGGGAGGTAGGCCCGACCACTGGGGCCCAGGGCCGGTTTCCGTTGAGGAGGAAACTATGTCCCTGCAACGCATTCGCTCCCGAATAGGGGCCGTGATCTGCTCCCTAGCCCTGCTCGCCATCGGGGTGGTAGTGGGCCTCGCCGCGAACCAGGCCAGCGCCGCCACGTCGAGCGCAGCGGCTGTCAATTCCGGTGGTGTCGTCATGCTGGCACCGTGCCGCGTCGCGGACTCCCGTCAGCGGACCACGCTGACGCCCTTCTTCGAGCACGCGACCGAGTATTTAGGGGTGACCGGTACATGCGGCGTCCCGTCCGGAGCGGCCGGTGCGATCCTCAGCATTACCGTGGTTCCGCCGTGGTATTTCTCCTACGGCGGTGGTTACGTCACGGTGTACCCGGATAGCGTGGCGCAGCCGAACGTGTCCCAGATTAGCTTCAACTGGTACAACACGTCCGGTGAGGTGACTGTCCAGTTGTCGCCGCGGGGGTGGATCGCAATATACAACGGGTCGCCTGACTTCGTTGACATTATCGTCGACGTGTCGGGCTACATCGTTGCCTAATCCGAAAACGGAGGTGACCACGGCGCCTTGGACCGCCGGGCGGAGCTGTTTTGGCATCGCTGAGGGAGTCTCAGCGGCATGTGCGCGCACACTGTGGGTCATGGCTGCTGTGGGCGGCAAGTCGCGAGGGGTGTGAACTGTTTGCGCAGGTCGGTGACTGGTGGGCTGCCGCCGTCGGAGTTGATCCAGGCGAGTGGGGCGTAGTGGTGCTGGACGCCGTCCGGCGGGACCGGTGTCTGGGTGTTCGTCCGGCTGAGTCGCCGAATATTCGCGCCGGGATCGTCCAGTAGTCGCCGACCCGATACCTGCGTACAGATCCTGCGCGGTGCGGTCCGGCAGCAACCGGGCGAACAGCATCCGCGAGTACGCGCTGACCATCGTCAACACCGGCAGCCCGGTCGCGGTGCGGGTCCGCCCGTACCCGACCGGCAACTCGATATCCGGGAACCCAGAAATCGTTCTGCGCGATCTCCCCGGCCACGTACAACGTCCGCGACGACGGGTCCGGCGGCAAGTACACCGGCCGCAGCTCCCAGACCCGGGCATTGAGGACCGTCATCCCCCGAGACCAGCCGATCCGGTCGCCGCCCGCCGTACTTCGGCGGCTCGACGGCGCGTCGGCCGCCAGCTTGACCTTCACCGTGTTCTTCGAGATCCCCAACTGCCGGGCGATCTGCCTGATCGGCATCCGCTCGGCCACATGCAGCCGCCGGATCTCCGCCCAGTCCTCCACACTCAACATCCCTTCAGTCCTCCTGGCTCGCTCAGGTCGGAGCCAGGATCGGGAGGGGCAGTTTTCAGGTGATGTCAGGGGGTCAGTTTTCCACGCGTCGTCGACACCAAAGGGTGTAAATGGCCGAATTATTCGGCGTAAGTTGGTCGGATTATTTGGCGTGGTCAGGTGCCGACGACGAGGGTTTCGCGGGCTGCTTCGACGACGTCTGGGGTGATGGCGTCGAGTTGGTTGATGTTCATGACCCGTAGGACTTGGCTCATGAGTCGTTCGATGAGGCGGA
>JBBQGJ010000344.1:0-7315 GCA_038322925.1 Mycobacteriales bacterium | reverse complement strand
GGCGATGATCAGGTCGGCCTCCCCGGCCCGCGGGTCGTCGGCCTCCCAGGCGTCGGGCCGGTGCACCAGGATCACCATGTCCGCGTCCTGTTCCAGCGACCCGGATTCGCGCAGGTCCGAGAGCATCGGCCGTTTGTCGGTGCGCTGCTCCGGGCCACGGTTCAATTGGGAGATCGCGATCACCGGCACCTCCAGTTCCTTGGCCAGCAGCTTCATCTGCCGGGAGAACTCGCTGACCTCCTGCTGCCGGGACTCCACCCGCTTGCCCGAGGTCATCAATTGCAGGTAGTCCACCACGATCAGCTTCAGGTCGTTGCGCTGCTTGAGCCGCCGCGCCTTCGCCCGGATCTCCATCATCGTCATGTTCGGCGAGTCGTCGATGAACAACGGGGCATCGGAGATCTCCGTCATCCGCCGGACGATCTTCTGCCAGTCCTGTTCGCTCATCGACCCGGACCGCATCTGCGACAACCGGATCCCCGCCTCCGCGGACAGCAGCCGCATGGTGATCTCGGTCTTGGACATCTCCAGGGAGAAGATCACCGCGGTCTTGCGGTGCTTCACCGCCGCGTGCCGGGCGATGTCCAACGCCAGCGTCGACTTCCCGATCCCCGGCCGGGCCGCCACGATGATCATCTGCCCCGGATGCAACCCGTTGGTCAGGTTGTCCAGGTCGGCGAACCCCGTCGGCACCCCCGCCGCCTGCCCACCGGCCATCGCGATCGCGTCGATCTCGTCCATCGTCGGCTGCAGCAGCTCCTCCAGGATCACGTAGTCCTCGCTGGTCCGCCGCTCGGTGACCTCGTAGATCTCGGCCTGCGCCCGGTCCACGATCTCGTCGACCTCACCGCCGCCGACGTCACCCTCGTTGCCGCCGTACCCCAACTGCACGATCCGGGTGCCGGCCTCCACCAGCCGCCGCAGGATCGCCTTCTCCGCCACGATCTGCGCGTAGTACCCGGCGTTCGCCGCAGTCGGCACCGTCGCCATCAGGGTGTGCAGGTACACCGCCCCGCCGACACGGCTCAGCGAACCGGACTTGTCCAACTCACTGGCCACCGTGATGGCATCCGCCGGCTCCCCACGCGAGTACAGGTTCAGCACCGCGTCGAACACCAGCGTGTGCGCGGGCTTGTAGAAATCCCCCGACCGCAGCGCCTCGATCACATCGGCGATGGCGTCCTTGGACATCAACATCCCACCCAGAACCGACTGCTCGGCGGCCAGGTCCTGCGGCGGTTGCCGGTCGAACGTGGTCGGCGCGAGAGGCCGCACCGGCGCCCCCTGCCAACGTTCGTCGACCACTGCCATCCCCGCGCCGCCTCCCCCTCGTGCCGCAGGTAACACCCCGGCTCTGTCCGGCAACCGGTCCGGCAACCGGTCCGGCAACCGGTCCGACAGTCCGCCCGACAACCATCCACTGGACATATGTTCTGTCTACTCGCCGGGTCCGACAGTGCCGCTGGCGCCGACTCCAGTCACCACCAGTAACAGGATCGGCATCGCCAAACCGAAGGCTCGCGATCGGATCCGGTGAGCGCCTCGCACGCTATGACCGCGCCGCCCGCGCCGCCAAACGCGACTGTGCACAACCCTGGGATGGATTGGGGATCGTCACTGCATCGCCGCAGGAACGCCGCGGAACAGCATGTGGACAATATGGGGAAAACTTCCCGTTCAATCGCCATCGCCGCAGGTCAGCATCATCAGGCCCACGCTAGAGGCTGTGCACAACTATTCGTTGGAGCAGCGCGGCGTGGCGTGCTCCCGCGTGTCGCCGGTCTCGGTCCGTTTTGTGACCGTGATGGCGATGTGACCGGCTCGTGATCGGCCGCCCGAAGATCGCCCCCTCTCGGCGGTCGATGCCCGACAGGGCAGGGGTGCGTCCGGAGTCCGGCGCAGGAAGGACTGGGCCGGCAGCGCGGATCACCCACAGTCACCGCCATGACCAACTCCGGGCGACCCGGGCTGCGTACGCCATTTCCGAGGCCCGCGCACCGTGCAGACCCGCCGAGGACCGCCCGGAAACCACCGCGCCCGCTCCCCGACTACGGGGGGCGGGCGCGGTGGGCTGTGAGGCGCTGTCAGGCCGGGGTGTCAGCCTCCGACGACCTGCACGGTGAGCTCGGCGGTGACGCCCGGGTGCAACTTGACCGAGACCGGGTGCGACCCGACGGTCTTGATGTGGCCGCCGGTTTCGATTGTCCGTCGGTCCAGCACGGGACCGCCGGCGGCCTTGATCGCCGCCGCGACGTCGATCGCGGTGATGGAGCCGAAGAGCTTGGCGCCGTCGGCGGTCGTCCTCGCCTTGATCGCCACGTTCAGCCGCTCCAACGCTTGCTTCACTTCGTTGGCGTGCTCGGTGCCGCGGATCTCCCGGGCCAGCTGAGCCCGCTTGATCGTCGCGACCTGCTTCTCCGCACCCTTGGTGGCGGCGATGGCCTTGCCCTGGGGCAGCAGGAAGTTGCGGCCGTAGCCGTCACGCACCTCGACGACATCGCCAGGCGCACCCAGGCCGGGAACGTCGGTGGTCAGAATGAGCTTCATCTCGTCCGTCCTTTCTCCTGATCCTGGTCAGCGCGCGGTCGAGGTGTACGGCAGCAGGGCGACCTCACGGGCGTTCTTCACGGCCGTTGCGATGTCCCGCTGGTGCTGGGTGCAGTTACCGGTCACCCGGCGAGCGCGGATCTTGCCGCGGTCCGAGATGAAGCGGCGGAGCAGGGTGATGTCCTTGTAATCGATGGGCTGCGCGTTTTCCTTGCAGAAGGCGCAGACCTTCTTCTTCGGTTTGCGAACCGGGGGCTTGGGCATGGGATGTCTCCAGAAATCTGCGGCTGTCCGCCGAGTCCGTGCCGGCCCGGTCAGGGACTGATGGAACGGGCGGACGTGCCTGAGGGTGTCTGTGGGATCTGCGTAGGCGATCGACGCGGACGCGCGTCAGTCACCGTCGACCTGGATCAGAAAGGCGGTTCGTCCGAATAACCGCTCGCTCCGCCGGCCGGCGGGGCCGAGCTCCACGGATCGTCGGCGGGCGGGGTGGGCCGGGAGCCCGAGCCGCCGTAGCCGCCAGGCGACCCCCCGCCGTCGGTGCGCTGGGCGCGGTTGACCTTGGCGGTGGCGTACCGCAGCGACGGGCCGATCTCCTCGACCTCCAGCTCGATGACGGTGCGCTTCTCGCCTTCCTTGGTCTCGAACGACCGCTGCTTGAGCCGGCCGGTGACCACGACGCGGGCGCCACGGGTCAACGATTCGGCAACGTTCTCGGCCGCCTGCCGCCAGATGCTGCAGCGCAGGAACAACGCCTCGCCGTCCTTCCACTCACCCGACGCGCGGTCGAGGATGCGCGGCGTCGAGGCGACAGTGAAGTTCGCGACGGCGGCGCCGGACGCGGTGAAGCGGAGCTCGGGGTCGGCGGTCAGGTTGCCGACCACGGTGATGTTGGTGTCACCAGCCATTTGTCCGGCCCCTTACTTCGCGTCCGGGCGGGTGATCTTGGTCCGCAGCACCGACTCGTTCAGGTTCAGCTGACGGTCGAGCTCGGTGACCACCGCCGACTCGCAGCGGACGTTGATGACGGCGTAGATGCCTTCGGCGTTCTTCCTGATCTCAAAGGACAAGCGACGCTTGCCCCAGATGTCGACGCTCTCGACGGTGCCGCCGCCATGGCGGATGACGTTGAGGAACGTGTCGATCGACGGGGCGACCGTGCGTTCGTCGAGGCTGGGATCGAGGATGAGCAGCAGCTCATAGTGACGTGGAGCGGTCGAAACCGTCACGTGCACCTCCTATGGACTCGTCGGCCGCGGTCTTTCCGCGGCAGGAGGGTGTCGCTGTGCGGTGAAATCCGCACTCACAACGGGTGGCACTCATGCGGGTCGCACTCGTGCGGTTGGCACTCAAACAGACCCGCCGGCACAGGTCGGCGGGCCAGAGACAACCACCCGATGTTACCAGCGTTCGAGCCCTCGTCCGGACGCCCGGAACCGGCCGGTCCGTCCGTGCGCGGCCGCAGCAGACCGGGTGCCCGACGTCTGCGCGGATCAACGTTCGTGGCCCTTCGGTGCTGTCCTGCGACCGGAAAGGGCCGGAAACGTTGATCACCACGCAGGAACCGGCAGTTCCGCCGCGCGAGCCCGGCCCCAAGCCGCGCTACGCCCCCGCCGGTGATCAACGTCCCTGGCCCTTCAAGGCTGTCCTACGACGCGAAACGGCCTCGAACGATGACCACCCGCGGCAACCGCGCAACTGACCACCACCTGGGCGCCTGATCTTGATGCCCCGATCCCCTGACGGTCGGTACGGTCGACGTCCTCCCTCCACATGGTGTGGTCAGACCACAGGGGGTAGGATCCTCCCACCGCCGATCCCGGAGGCTCTTGTGCGCATAGCCCTGTTCGCCACCTGCATCGCCGACGCGATGTACCCGCAGGCACCGCAGGCCACGGTCCGTGTGCTGGAACGGCTGGGACATCAGGTCTTCTTCCCGCCCGACCAGGTCTGTTGCGGCCAGATGCACGTCAACACCGGATACCTGGCCGAGGCCCTCCCGGTCGTCAAGGAGCACGTGCGCACCTTCTCGCCGGTGCTGACCGGCGCCTGGGACGCGATCGTCGTGCCGTCGGGGTCGTGCACGGGCTCGATCCGTCACCAGCAGGGCATGGTCGCCCGGCGCTACGGCGAGAACGCACTGGCCGACGACGCCGACGCGGTCGCGGCCCGCACCTACGAGCTGTCGGAGCTGTTGGTGGACGTGCTGGGTGTCACCGACGTCGGTGCGTACTTCCCGCATCACGTCACCTACCACCCGACCTGCCACAGCCTGCGGATGCTGCACGTTGGAGACAAGCCGGTGCGGCTGCTGCGGGCAGTGGAGGGCATCCGGCTCACCGAGTTGCCGAACGCCGAGAGCTGCTGCGGGTTCGGCGGGACCTTCGCGCTGAAGAACGCCGATACCTCGACCGCCATGCTCTCGGACAAGATGGCGGCGGTGAAGGCGACCGGCGCCGAAGTGCTGACCGCCGGCGACTACTCGTGCCTGATGCACATCGGTGGCGGCCTGTCCCGCACCCGGGCCGGGGTGCGCACCATCCACCTGGCCGAGATCCTGGCCGCCGAGAAGTCCACCGGCGGCGTCGCCGCGGACGCCGTTGCGGCCGCCGAGGCGAGCGAGGCCGTGCGATGACGACCTTCCTGGGCGTGCCGTTGCGCCGTAAGCCCGAACCAGAGCTCCGGCATCCGAACCCGTTGCGCGGCAGCGAGAGCTTCCCGCAGGCGGCTCGGCATGAATTGGGCAACACCCAGTTGCGCGCCAACCTCGCGCACGCCACATCGGTGATCCGCGCCAAGCGAGCCGAGGTGGTCAACGAGGTCCCGGACTGGGAGGCGTTGCGCGACGCGGGTTCTGCCATCAAGGCAGACGTGATGGTCCGGCTCCCTGAACTTCTCGAGCAGCTCGAGGAGAAGGTGACGGCCCGCGGCGGTGTCGTGCATTGGGCGCGGGACGCGGACGAGGCCAACAAGATCGTCATCGAGCTGACCCGGGCCACCGGACAGACCGAGGTGATCAAGGTCAAGTCGATGGCCACCCAGGAGATCGGTCTCAACGAGGCCCTCGAGGACGTCGGGATCGCCGCCTTCGAAACCGATCTCGCGGAATTGATCGTGCAACTCGGCCACGACCGACCCTCGCACATCCTGGTGCCGGCGATCCACCGGAACCGCGCCGAGATCCGGGAGATCTTCCTTCGGGAGATGGGTGATGCGCCACCGGGTCTCACCGACGAGCCGCGCGCGCTGGCGATGGCTGCCCGGGCGCACCTGCGGCGAAAGTTCCTGCAGAGCAAGGTGGCGATCTCCGGCGCCAACTTCGCGATCGCTGACACCGGCACACTGGCCGTCGTGGAGTCCGAGGGCAACGGACGGATGTGCCTGACGCTCCCCGAGACCCTCATCACCGTCATGGGTATCGAGAAACTGCTGCCTACCTGGCAGGACCTCGAGGTGTTCATGCAGCTGCTGCCCAGGTCGTCCACCGGCGAGCGGATGAACCCCTACACCTCGATGTGGACCGGGGTGACGCCCGGCGACGGTCCGCAGGAATTTCATCTCATCCTGCTGGACAACGGCCGCACCCGCGCCCTGGCCGACACGGTGGGGCGCGCTGCGCTGCACTGCATCCGGTGTAGCGCCTGCCTGAACGTCTGCCCGGTGTACGAGCGCACCGGCGGTCATGCCTACGGCTCGGTCTACCCCGGCCCGATCGGCGCGGTGCTCACCCCGCAGCTCACCGGGACCACAGGTCACGGTGACCCGAATGCGTCGCTGCCCTACGCCTCGACGCTCTGCGGGGCATGTTACGAGGTGTGTCCGGTCAAGATCGACATTCCCTCGCTGCTGGTGATGCTGCGCGCCCGGATGGTCGACGAGGATCGGGGGCGGAGGATTCCGGACGGCTGGAGCGCGGCGATGAAGGCTGCCTCCTGGATAATGTCGGACGCCGGCCGGTTCGCCGCGGCCGAGAAGCTCACCGGTGTCGGGCGTCTGGTGGCCGGCAAGAAGGGCCGGATCTCGTCTCTGCCCTTCCCGGCGTCGAAATGGACTGCCGCCCGGGATCTTCCGTCGCCGCCGGCGGAGACGTTCCGGACCTGGTGGGCCAGGGAACGTGGGGGTCAACTATGACGGCATCCCGATCCTCCGGCGCCCGCGAGCATGTGCTCGCCCGGATCCGCGGCGCGCTCAGCCAGTCCGGTACCGACCCGGTCGAAATCCCTCGCGAGTACCGGACTTCCGGGCCGTGGAAGCCCGGAGCACCGGACACCATCGAGCTGCTCGTCGAACGACTGGTGGACTACAAGGCCATCGTGCACCGCGCGGCGGACGCCGGTGGGCTGATCACCGCGATCACCGAGTCGCTCGGCGCACCAACGACTCTCGCCGACGAAGCGGCTCCGGCGGTGGTCGTCCCGGTCGGCCTGGACGCCGGCTGGGTGGACGGCATCCGAGCCGCCGGGTTCGAGGTGCTCAGCGACAGCCGCACCGATCCGGTGCCACTGGACCGGCTGGACACCGTCGCAGCGGTGGTGACCGCCGCCCGGGTGGCCATCGCCGACACCGGGACGATCGTGCTGGACGGCGCGGATGATCAGGGCCGGCGGGCCATCACACTCGTTCCGGACCACCACATCTGCGTGGTGCGAGCTGATCAGGTCGTGGGCACCGTCCCGGAAGGCGTTGCGCTGCTGGTCGCGGACCGCCCGCAGACCTGGATCAGCGGCCCCAGCGCGACCAGCGACATCGAGCTGTCCAGGGTGGAGGG
>JBBQGJ010000343.1:0-7385 GCA_038322925.1 Mycobacteriales bacterium | reverse complement strand
CGGGCTCGGTGAGTGGGTCGCCGATTGGTTGGTGGGTGGCGACGTCCCACAACATCATCTGATCGCCGCTGCCGCTGGCGAGGGTTTTGCCGTCCGGGCTGAAGGCCACCGGCGAGACAAGCCCGGTGTGACCCATGAGTGGGTCGCCGATTGGTTGGTGGGTGGCGACGTCCCACAGCCGGACCGTCTGGTCCTCGCTGGCGCTGGCGCTGGCGAGGGTCCTGCCGTCCGGGCTGAACGCCACCGACGAGACTTCCCCGGTGTGACCGGTGAGTGGGTCGCCGATCGGTTGGTGGGTGGCGACATCCCACAGCCGGACCGTCCGGTCGCCGCTGCCGCTGGCGAGGGTCCTGCCGTCCGGGCTGAACGCCACCGACCAGACGGGCTCGGTGTGCCCGGTGAGTGGGTTGCCGATCTGTTGGTGGGTGGCGACGTCCCACAGCCGGACCGTCTGGTCGAAGCTGCCGCTGGCGAGGGTTTTGCCGTCCGGGCTGAATGCCACCGAGTCGACGCCATCGGTGTGCCCGGTGAGTGGGTCGCCGATTGGTTGGTGGGTGGCGACGTCCCACAGCCGCACCGTCTTGTCCATCCTGCCGCTGGCGAGGGTTTTGCCGTCCGGGCTGAATGCCACCGACAAGACGCTCACGGTGTGCCCGGTGAGTGGGTCGCCGATCGGTTGGTGGGTGGCGACGTCCCACAGCCGCACCGTCTCGTCGACACCGCCGCTGGCCAGGGTTTTGCCGTCCGGGCTGAACGCCACTGAATAGACGGGCCCGGTGTGCGCGGTCAATTTAGCCAGTTCGGGGCGTGCGGCGGCTGCAAGCATGGCTTGCCGGGCATCGTCGGAGGGATTGATCCGCCAGGCAGCGAGGCTCTTGAACCTGGCGATGGTGGGGTCTTCGCCTGAATCCTCGCTCTCGGTTATCAATTGCCGGGAAATGGCAAGGTCGCGTTGGGCGTTGGCGGTCCGGCTCTGCTGGACGGCGACCACCGCCGACGCCGCGACGGCGATGATCAGCAGCGTCAGCGCGGCCAGCAGCCCCCGGTTCCGAAGCCGGCGGCGGCGCTGTGCAGTTGAGCTCGCGGCCAGGAAGGCCGAGTCGACGGTGCCAAGGTCCGGTTGTTTGGGGTCGGAGGTGATTCGTGCGCTTGCGGCATTGGCGATCTCCAGGAGAGATCCGCTGTAGAGGTAAGAGGAGTCGCGGTCGTGGCGTTCCCACTCGCTAGCCACGTTCTCCAATCGGCTGCGAACCATCCGGTCCGCCTTGGACTGTGCCAGCCAGTCATCACGAAGGAGCGGCCAGGCGCTCAGCAGGGTTTCATGGCTGATTTCCACCGTGTCCGCGTCCAACACCAGCAGGCGCTCCTTGGCGAAGGACTCCAGCACGGCCTGGACAGTGGCAGGGTCACCTGACTGCTGCACCAACTCTGGTCCGGAAACCCGATCGGCGGTGTCGAACCCGCCGGGGTCGGTCACGGTCAGTCGGGTAAATACTCGTTGGGCGACCACCTGCTGGTCAGCGGTCAGTGACTGGTAGACCTCCTGGGCGCTGAGCCCGATCGCGCTTTCGATGCCTCCTGTGCGTTCATAATCTGCCAGCGTCACCGTCTGGTGGTTGCGCATCCGCCACGCCTGGTCCAGTGCGTGCGAGAGCAGCGGCAGGGCTCCTGCTGTCGACCGCACACGCCCGCCAGTCGACATTGTTTCTTGGTCGGCGGCGGTCAGCTCACCGAGCAAGACCTGGACGACTTGCTCGTGGATCTCACCGCCCGCCATGCGTGCTGGTTCGGTGATCGCCATCCGCAGTTGACGCTGCGTCATGGCGCGCACCAGGTAACGGTGGTCGACACCGTCGGCGAGCTCTGGGTAATCGGCGCAGCGGGCCTCGTAGTCGGCTCGGACCCCGATAACCACCACGGCCGCCGCTTCACTTGCTCCGGAATCGGTTCCGGCCGCGTGAAGAGCTGCGATGAACGCACGTCGCTCGGACTCGTCGCGGCACTGGGTGAACAACTGCTCGAACTGGTCCACGACCAGAATGACCCGCCGACTGCCCACTTCCGGCGCTGAGGAGGGACGGGTCCGATCGGTGGCCGCGGCCTGCCGGGCAACCAGTCGCAGGTCCGTTGGATCGGTCGTCAGGGATCGGCGCAGGACCCCGGGATCCAGACCTGTGATCGCGGCGAAGCCGATCGCAAGCTCCGCGATCGGGCTCGCCGTCGGAGTGAGCAGCACCCAGGGCCACGCCGCCGTGTCCGGTCGGCCGGGCAGACCCTCACCACGGATGCGCGGCAGGATCCCGGCCTGCAGCAGGGAGGACTTGCCCGCCCCGGAGACGCCGGACACCATCAGCAACGTCGACTCGGCTAGCTCGGCCATTCTGTTGAGCACGTCATCGCACGTGCTCTCCCGGCCGAAGAAGAAGGCCGCGTCCCGTTCGTCGTAGGAATTCAAGCCTCGGTACGGCGATTCGACAAACCCCGACACCGTGACCAGCGGCGGTGTCACCGGCGCATCCGTCCAGGCCGCGTGAGCGTAGGAATAGATGATCTGGGTGTTGCCCTCGCCGACCTGAACCCCCATCGCGTGGCGGGCGTCCACACTCGCGGATGGCTCATCAACCGGCCGGGACGGCCTGACTGGCTGAGGTTCCGTACTTGAATTCATCGGGTCTCGAATCGTCCACGAAAACGGTGACCGCTACGACGGAGGATGTGCTGTCTGGGTCGGTGGGGCGTTGAAGGTGTTGGTCATTGTCCCGTGGTCGCCTACCTGCATGCCTTGGGCGCCGCGAGCATCCACCTGGTACTTGCCGGTTTGGGCCGCACCTGCTTCCGCGGCGTCGAGCAGTGCCCGAGCTGCGGCCAAGATCTCTTCGTCCTGATCGGCACCGGTGGACCGCAAGGCTTCACGAACCGGCCTATCCCATGTCTCCGGGTCCGACTCATGCGCCTCAAGCACAGCCTCGGGATCAACGGCCATCCGTACGCCGGGGCCGGCGTCACGCTCCGTCCCAGCCGTCTCCGCGGCTCTACGGAACCGCCTCTGTAGCAATCCCTTCAACGCAGCGTAGGAGTCCTTCACGACCTCCACAGCCAGGCCGTCGGTTGCGGCGGCCGCCCCCGCCAAAAGCGCCGCCACGATGAGACTAACCGGGTCCATTGGCGTCCTCCTGTTGTACGAGTCGCGACGGGCAAGTGGGTTGCTGCTTGAACGCGTCGGCGACCGCCCGCCGGACCACCACTTCGGCCAGCCCATCGCCCACTTCAGCGTTATCCAGGGTGAACCGATCCCCGCAACCACGCCTCCAGCCGACTCCCAGGCCGCCGGCAGACTCACCGCCGCTTTGACGGTGTCGGGGCTGGTTCTCCTTCCTCCTTGGTCAGCAAGGTCGGCTACCACCATCACCCGCTGTCACACACCCGCCCACTACAGACCAACGGATTCGAAACCGGACGAAAACACCAAGAATGCCAGCCCTTGGGGGTCGCCGCGAACCGGATTTCGGCCAGACTGACCCCCAGTTGTAGGAATCTGACAAAGGCCCGCAACCTTGGAAGTGGGACGGTCGACGACTTGTCGTCCGGACCACGAGGTTCACGCTCCCGGGGCCGTCCCAGATGTTCTGTTCATTATTGAGTGTCGATTCATCCGTACGGATCTGACTTCCGGTACGTTCCGAGTGTGGACCTGGGATACGCGCGATATCCCCGCGTGAGACGTGTCCAGCGCTGTTGTTGTCTCAGTTGATTGGGCGTTCCTGTGCGCGAGTCGTTGCTCGATAGGGACTTTCGTGTCTCAGCTTTGTTGTCGGCTGGTGAGCCCGCGGACGTTTGCGGTGGCGGCTGTCGCGAGTTCTCGCCGGAGGCTGATGACCTCGTCGTGCTGGGCTGAGAGGCGGGATAACGCTGCGGCTCGAAATTCCCTGAGCTCAGCGACCTCGGCGTCTCCGCGGTTCAATCTTCTGTGCAGGTCGATGATCTCGGTTTTGAGTCGCTCGATCTGAGCTAGTCGTGGGTCCGGCTGGAGCCCGGCCGTCTGGGCGTCGGAGCGTGCGCGTTCGAATTCGGCCTTGAGGTGTGGGTAGCTGCGGTAGAGAGTCGCGCGTGGCACCCCGGATAGCGTGCAGAGGCTCTTGACGTCGCACTTCAGGCCCTCGGGGATGTCACCGCCGAAGAGTTGGGCCATCGCGGCCCGGATCCTGCCTTCGGTTTCGGTGTGACGTTCCTCAGCAGCCATGGACGGGGCCCTCCGGACAGCCGGTGGCAGCGTCGATCTCGGCGACGATGCGGGTGGCCCGGTCGACCACGGCCTGGCCGCGTGCCCGTTCCGGTTTGGACAGTCTGGGGTTGCCCAGGAACACGGCTTCGGTGTGCTGGGCGTGCGCGGCCCACGCCGCCCGGTGTCGGGGGTGGTGGGTGGCCTGCGGGCAGCGCGCGGAGTCGCACATGCCGATCAGGGGCTGGTCGGCTTCCGGTGTGCCGGCGAGTTGCAGGCAGAGGGCTTTGCCGGGATCGGTGAACCAGCAGTAGTTGGCCACCCCGACGTGCAGGGTCCTTGAGGTGGCCCGGAGCAGGCCTTCCACCCGCCGGTCGTCGACGACGGTCGCTGGGCCGGGTTCGTGTCGGGCCAGGATCTCGTCGACGGCGCGGAAGGACGCGACGAGGTCGCGGGCACCCCTGCCGGTGGGAAGAACACCGCGTTGGTAGTCGTGGTAGGCGGCGACGGTCAACCGAAGGTGTTCGGCGTCTTCCTCGGCGGCGAGTTCCGCGACGAAAGATGCCTGTTGGCCGCCCGGCCGGGCGGCGTAGCCCTCGGTCGAGACGATGCTGACGTGCTTGAGGTGCACCTTGGCTGCCATCAGTCCGTGTGGGCGCTGGGCGATCGTGAGCGCAAGAGTTCGCCGCAGCGCACGCGGGTTCACCGGCCCGTCGGGGATCGGGTCGAGACCAAGGCGCTGGCCGTACTCGCCGTTGACCCAGTTTCGGAGCGCCCGGTAGAGGGAGTTGCTGTTGTTGGATGCCTTCGCGAACAGGTGGTCCCCGGCGGCGGCACCGGTGAGGCTCTCCGCCAAGCCGATGGCGTGGTGAACGTCGGGAAGCACGACCCAGGCGTCGTCGCTGCCGCCGAATGGTTCTCCCTTGATCCGACGGGTGCGAAGGCGGAACCGGTGCCCTCCGCCGGGTCGGTCGTCCTGCTGCCGGCACCCGGCTCGCAGCTCAGCTAGCTCTGAGGCTCGCATCCCGGACAGCGCGGAGGTGAGGTAGAACGCGGCGGAGACGAGGGCATGGACCGTGGTGGCCAGTTGCTGCCGGCTCATCGGCGGCACCCAAGGCACCAACTGGTCGTTGTCGTGCCGTGCAACGAGAGTCGCGTCGCGGCACCAGGGTTCCACGATGCCGCAATCCTCAACCCAGCGTTGAAGCTCGGGACGTAACGTTTCCAGGTCTCGGCGGTGTCCCATCGCCCCGGCTGTGGCGACGACGACCGGGTGCCACCCGAGGTGCAGCAGCGGATCGTCCGGGTCCCAGCCCCCGACCAGACGCCTGGCCAGAGCAGGAGCGGCCAGGCGCGGTGCGGGGATCCCGGCTGCGCATCGGACCTCGATGGCGTGGCGCAGCAGGCCGATTTCGCCTTGCCGCAGGCCTCGTCGGGAGGTGGCCTCCCGTAGGTCTGCGTCTCTGGCCGCCGAAGCCTGCGCCGCCAGGGGCGGGCCGATCGTCTGCAACAAGTACAGACTGTTCGCCAGCAGCGGCCGCAGCAGGGTGTCCGGCACCGCGGGCACGGTGTTAGCGGTGGTGCGCTTGTAGCCGGCAACGTCGTCGGCGCTCCGGCCGGCCCAGGGGGTGAAGCCCGGCCGGTAGCTGTCGGTCAGGATGTCGCCGTAGAGGGCCAGGACCTGCACGGCGCGTACCCGTCCGGTGATGGTCGCCGGGGCTAACCGCCGGCCGGGCTCTGCGCTCCGGCGAGAGGCGTAGGCCAGGTACTGATCACAGTGGCCTTGGGCGACGTCGGCCAGGGTTGAGATGCCGATGTCGGTGAGGTAGTTGAACCAGTCGCCCAGATGGTGCAGCTCCGCCCAGAGGCTGTGCGGGTTGATCGGGATTCGGAACGCGTGCGGCAAGCTGGCGACCGCGGGGTGCCGGGGTGCGAGCCTGGCCATCAGGTATGCACCGGCCACCCGACGCCAGCCCAGGTGTGTGATGGTGGTGAAGTCCAGGACCTTGCGGTGCGCGCTCATCACCACCGGGGCGTCCACGAGGCCGGACAGATCCCACACATCGTCGTCGAACATCGTCGTCGGGCTGCCCGGCTTCAGCCGCAGACCGGCTGTCTGGGCAACCGGCAGGCCGGTGAACGGCGACCCGCGGTCGGGGGTGTGCAGCGGTGTTCCCGCCCGGCTCACAGCGGCAGCTCTTCCAGGTGCAGCGGCAACTCGGTGCCGGCCTCGGTGAGGGTGTCGTCGGCTGCGTTGATGGCGGCCGGACCGAAGCGGGGCAGGATGTCCTCGTCCAACCGGGCGGCGTAGGGGCCGAAGACCCGCAGGAACTGGCCGAGGCTCATCTGAGTGGCCTGTTGTGCGAAAAACGCTTTGAGTCGCAACAGGTTCGGCAGATGCCGTGGCACAAACGCGGCCAATGGACACAGCAGGCACACCCACGGCCGGGCCGGGCACAGGGTGCCGGCCGGTGCGTGCGGACCGTTCAACGGTGCTGCGCAGGCGGCCACGAAGACGTCCTGCTCGCCGGCGAGCAACGCGTCGACCGCGGCGGCGTCGAGCCCGGCCTGTTCGACCAGGCGGGGGAAACCGGCGGCGAACTCGGCGGTCTGGGCGCCGGTCAGCACGACGGGCGGTTCGGCCTTGCGTCGCAGATCGGTCTGGGCCTGCTCGATGATCGCCTCCAGGGCGTCCAGTTGCGCCGGTGTGTGGGAGTGCAGGTAGTGATCGCCCTCGACCTGTGCGCTGTGGTTGGGGTCGATCGTGGTGCGGCCGGTCCAGGCGGACCGGTCCCGGCGGTGGTGGTAGGTCGCGCGGATCCGTCCGCCGTGCAGGGCAAGGGGCCGGCCGTCGTCGCCGAGCAGCCCAGCCGTTTGCACCCATCGCGGGCGCCGGGACTGGGTGCGGGGACTGGCGAGGACCCGGCCGTCGGCGGCCGAGATGATCCATTGTTGGTGGGCCAGATCGGGCGCCCGCTCACGCAGCCCGGCCGAATAATGCAGCCATCGATCCAGTAGCCGCACCGCACCGCGGGGCAGGTTCAGTGTTTCCCGCCCGGTCCGACCCTTGTTGTAGGACAACAGGATCGAGGTCGGTGAGGTTCGGGTGATATCGCTCGTGGTGAGGCGGTCGATGCCGTCCGGGACGATTCCGGTGTGCATCGCG
>JBBQGJ010000342.1:0-7404 GCA_038322925.1 Mycobacteriales bacterium | reverse complement strand
CCATCCCAGGCCCGACCCAGCGCCACCCGGACACCCCGATGACAGATCGGGCGATACCGGCTACCCTGCGGTCGGCCGCCACCCCCTCAAGATCAACTACCGGATACCAAGATCAACTTGCGGCTACGCGGTGCATTTAGGATCAGTGACCGACCACACTCAGGATCCTGCACGAATCCTCGTCACAGGCCGGGACCGGATCTCCGGTCCGTCGGCTCGCTGCGATCAAGTGGCCGCGGGTGAACGTCCCGATCGACGGTCACGACCTTCTGCACGCCTCGCTGGTACCGCCACGCCGCATGTGCGCCGCGAGCGTCGCGGAGCCAGCGGCGCACGGTTGTTTCCGACGATCCAGGCCAGTGGCGATGGTGCGGTGCCCGGCGCCATTGGCCTTGGCCACCAATGCGTTTCCGATGGCCTCGTTGGTGTCGGCGCGCCGGACGGTGAGCAGCAATACGCATCGACGAAGCAGCGGCCCTTCCCTCACCGGCGGTGATGTTGTCCGCTCGGCTCCAGCAGTGTCGGGTCGGGGAGGCGGCAGCCGAGTGGCCGCTACCTCCGCCCACCCTGCCGAACCGCCTTCCCACAAGCGGCTCTCAATGGATGTAGTCCTTCTGGCGTAGTCGTCGCGCATCGGCTCAGCCTCAGGGCTGGTACATCTCGGTCACCTCGGTGATCGCGCCGCCGGTCACGACGAGACGGTACGGCCTGGAGCCGCCGGTCAGGGTGGCGATCCGGTTCGCCAAAGCTGTGAGATCACCGGCGACCGGGGTGCTTCCCTCCAGTGTGGTGATGACCGCATCGGAGCTGACTGTGACGACTCGCAGGGCGGGGTTCACGTTCCGGAAGTAGTAGCCCGTGCACCAGTTGTCGCCCATGTCCAGCGGCACGCCATCCTCGATGCAAGCCTGTCGTGCCGCGGTACCGGTGAACCAATCGATCTTGTCGAGGGTGAGCTGCGACTGATCGATGTCGACGGCGCGAATGTAGCCGTAGACCTGACCGCTGAGATCGGTGGGCAGAACGGCAGGTCCGGTGGGCGCCGGCTCCTGAGAACTCGGCGCTTCCGAACCGGGTTCGGCAGACGCCGGAGGGGTCGTGGAGGATTCAGCCGCGGGCGGGATTGTCGTACCGGGGTTCGGCGCAGCGGGCGACAACGACGCGGCGGCGGATGAGGAGGGTGTCGCCGCCGGGTTGGCCTCACCCGGCGTGGAATTGCTGCACCCGGTCATCACGGCCATGGGGATGATTGCGAGGAAGGCCACCAACGAAATGCGACGGGTTGTGTTCATCATTTTCGCCTCCACCTTCGATGACGTCCCGCAGGCGGTGGACGTTCCGGGTGTCACCCGTTCGATTCGGGGTGCGACGGCTTCGGTGCCGTGGGCACGGCGCCACCCGTCGGAGCCGCCGGCCGGCCCCGTCCGGCGCAGCGTCGTGATATCAGTGCATCGCCGACGGGGGTGGTTGGCTTGGCCAGAGCCCAAAGTCCCTTCCTGCAAACAGAACTCGTGGCGGTTGCGGCATGGAGTCCGCACCGCAAATCGGGTGCTGATGCCGGGCGCCGTGGCCGAGCGGCACGGGCCTTCTCAGGTAGTCGTGGAGGTCGTTTCCAGCAGTGCGTCGACGGCGGCGGCACCACCAAGCCCGGATACCCCACCACCTCGGCGGGTGCCGGCGCCCGCCAGCAGAACCCTTTGGCTGCCGGGGATCTCCACGCCGTACCGTTGCGCGGGGGTGTCTGCTGGTTCGTCGTCGGCCAGCCACGGCCAGCTCAGGTCGCCGTGGAAGATGTTGCCTCCCGGCATCCCGACCGCTGCCTCCAGGTCCAGGGGCGATGAGATGTCAACGCACGGCTGGTCATTCACGTCCCGCGCGAGGCAGTCCAGCAGCGGTTCGGCGAGGTGCAGCTGCAACGCACCGAGCGCCGCCTCGGCCCCGCGGAGCCGGCTGGCCTTGGGGTGTCGTTGGTCGCGGTAAGTGGCTCACTTTGGTCGAATTATTTGGCTCACCTTGCGGCGCGTCGCGGGTTTCCGGCTGGCTCGGGTCGGGATGATTTCGGCGGCTGGTTGGGTCAAAGGCGGGTGTGCTGGTGTCGATCGAGCGCCAGTTCGCGGAGAAGCTGGACGGCCGCGAGGACATCAAGCTCTTCATGAAATTGCCGGCCAAGTTCAAGGTCCCTACCCCTGTCGGTGAGTACAACCCTGACTGGGCGATCCTTAAGCATGAGGACGGCAAGGACCGGATCTACATGATCCGCGAGACCAAGGGCACCTCCAACCTCGATGAGCTACGGCCGGACGAGGCAGCCAAGATTAGGTCGGCTGCGAAGCACTTTGCCGAGATCGGCATCGAGGACTACAAGGTTTCCAGCCCCGAGGCTTGGAACCTCTAGTTCGAAACTAGGTGCGCATCGAACGAACGTTGACGATCCGTTGATGCATGGTTCGGGCCGATGGGGTCCATGGCGCGGCGGTTGTCGCCGAACCACAGCCATCCGCAGGATAATGCCCTTTCCCTGGAGCGGTCCGGTGGGATCGCCTGTAGCGGAATGGGTTTGGTGTGGAAGACATGTCGCCGACGACGGTAGGTTCTGAACCGGCCCGCGGGTTGGCGGTGAGGCACGGCGGCCCAGATAGTTGGATGTGCGCACATCCGGTGTCTGTAATGACCGGGTCTGCTGTGCACCCTGAGGGTGTCGGTTGGTTGGTGTAGGACTGGTTGCCAAGTAGGTTCTGCCGGTTCGGCGTGTCCGGACCCGCGACTGCCGGGTCGACCGTGCACCGTGATCGGATCTACGGGCTCCGGCTCGCGGCGCGGCCCGGAACGGGGAGGCGGAGATGACCCAGCCCGGGGCGGTGTTGGATGCCGCGCACGCGGCGATAGCTGATCTGGCGGCCGTCCTGGTTGCGGTTCGGGCTGGGCTGGGCGGTGAGTGTGTGCGGGCCGGGAGCCATCTGGAGATGGGTGAGATCGATCTGTTGTCGGCGCGGGACGCCGTCGAGAAGGCCCGCTTGGAGATCGATCTTGCCGGGCCCGCGGTTGCCGACGTCCGGGTGACGGTGCCGCTTTCCGTGGGATGGATCGTGCTGCGGGGCACGGCACCCGAGGGCATTCCTGTCACGGGCGGCGCGGAGGTGCGGTCCCGACCGCCGGGCCGGCGCCGGGCAGGGCGCGGGTGCCCGGGAAACGGCCAGGGAGAGCTGTTCTCGGTGCACGACGTCACGTCGTGCACCTTGCAGTTGGCGTGAGCAGCTCCAGCAGAAGCGGATCGACCCGGGCTGTGCTTGAACGGGTACTGATCCGCGGCGATGGCACGGCCGCCCTGTGGGTAGACGGGCAGCGGTGGTTCGCAGTTGCGTTACGCCCGCTGCGTTACGTTACGGGCCGGCCGTGACGCCACGCCGCGATCTCCGGAGCGAGCACCCGGTCCTGGGACAGGTGACGACCGTTAGGTCCCTGTGGTGGCTGCTGCGGCTCGGGCGGCGCCGAGGTGTCGGGCGAGTTGGTCGCGGAGTTCCTGGTTCTCGGTCCGCAGCCGGGTGACCTCGTCGCGGTAGGCCCGTACTTGCTGGCGGAGCGAGTCGGCGGTGGCCCGCTCGGCGGCGGGCAGGGTTCCCGGGCGGCCGGTAGTGGTGTCGCGGAGCCGGGTGATCTCGGCGCGGAGCTGCGGTTGGCGGTACAGCCAGGACCGGGACACTCCCGCGGTCTCGGCGAGCCGGCGGAAGGTGACCGGTTCACCGCGCCGCGCCAGACGTTGCAGGGCGTTCGTGGCGCGGCGCAGGGTCGCCTCGTGCCGGGCCTGCGCCGCGTCGCGGAGACGATCAACCCGGTCAGGCATTCCCGTCGGCTCCCTTGGGGTGCAGCGCCTGCAGCGAGGCGATGATCTTGTCGAGGTTGACCAGCACGGTGCGGTGGTTCTGCGCCTGCCGTTGCCGGCCGGCGGCCTGCGCGGCGTCCAGCAGCTCCCGGGTGAGCTCCGCCTGCTGGTAGTGCACGGGCAGGAACTCGGCGGTGGTCTGGAAATCTGGGCAAGTCAAACAGGCATTGGGATGCGGACAGTCCTGCTGCGGCGGCCGCCCGCAGTACCCGTTCGGCAGGACGTCCGCGGCGCGGGCCAACCGGTGTTTGACCCACTCGGCGTCCGCGGTGATCGCCTGCGGGTCGAACCCGAGCAGCCGACCCTGAACGTCGACCCGGGTCTGGCAATACCAGTTCGAACTCGGCGCGGATGGTGCTGTCGTGCAGGTACGCGTACACGGAGGTCATCCCCGGGCTGGCATGCCCCAGCAAGCGTTGGATCACGTGTTGCGGCACTCCCGAGTTGATCATCCTGGTGCCGAAGGTGTGCCGGAGACGGTGCACGGTAACGGTTGTGGGGCAGCCGGTCTTGTCGTGCAGGCCGATGCGGTGTTGCCAGTCGGCGAACACCCGGTAGAACGTTTCATACGGCACCGGCTGATGCGGGTCGGATCGTGACGGGAATAGCCACGCCGACCCGTCGGGGTGGCTGTCGCGGACGTGGCGTTGCTGGTCGCGGACCGCCTTCACGGCCCGCGCGGACAGCGGCACCAGTTGTTCGGCGCGCATCTTCGAGCTGGCGAACCGCAGGCACGGCCAGCCAGCGCTGTCGGTGAGCACCGGGTCGAACGGCAACGTGCAGGCGTCCCCGATTCGCAGTCCCGTCTCGGTGATCAGCACGACCAGGCCGCGGTAGGGCGGGTGTAGCTGGGCGAGGTTGTCGTCGGATTCCAACTGGTTCATCACGAACTCGGGGATGAACCGGGGCAGGGAGCGGCGGCGCGCGGAGATCTCGTCGGGGTAGATGGTCGCCTCGGCCGGGATGCCGGGCACCCAGCGGTAGCGCCGGTTGTCGTCCAGGAACGACCGCAGGAACACCCGGGACAGCGCCTTCGTCGAGTCGGCCAGCGGCAGCGGCGGCAGCCACGCGAGGTACCGCTCGAGCAGCGCCCGGTCGATCTCGGACGGGTGCGGCACCGGTGGCTGACACTGGCTCAGAAACCCGGAGAACCGTTTGATGGCAAGAGTTCCGGTGCGGATAGTGTTGAACGCGCAGCCGGTTGCCAGGCGTTGCCGGGCCCACGATTTCACCGCCTCCCGCAGCCACGGCGGGTCGATCCTGGTGAAGCTGACCGCGCCGGCGCCGCGGGCGGCGGGCACCCCGAGGTCCGCGGCCTGCCAGGCGTCGGCGGCGTACCGGCCATCCAGCTCGTCACCGGCCGCCGGCACCGCTTGCAGCGTCGCGGGGGCAGCGGCGGCTCGAGGGTCGTTCATGTCGGATCCTTCCTGTCCCAGGCGCCGTGCCGGGTCAGCTCGGCCCGCAGGTCCTCGACGTCCAGGTGGGCGTAGGTCTGCGAGGTGGTCGTCGACGAGCGGTGGGTGAGCAGCCGGGAAACCACATCGACACTGACCCCGGCGCGGAGCAGCTCGGTGGCCCGGAATGCCGGAGCATGTGCAGGGTGAACGCAATCCCGGTGCGGGCCCGCAACCGGCGGACCAGCTGATGCACGGCCTGGTACCGCAACGGCCGCCCGTACGGCTGCGCGAACAGGTTCACGAACACGTAGTCCGAGTCGCACTGCCCGTACTCGTCGAACATGTACCCGGTGTACAGCCGCACCAACCCCGCCGAGATCGGGATCGTATGCTCTTCAAAGGTTTTCGCGCGGGCACCGTTCGCGTTGTCCCGCCGCGGCACGATCCGCAGCTCCCGGCGGTGGGACACGAAATCCGCGTGCCGCAACCTCAACGCCTGCCCGACCCGCATCCCGGTCTCCGCCATCAGGAGCAACAGGACACGGTCCCGCAGGTGATCGCACGCCTCCACCAGGGTCAGCAGCTGCTCCCCGGTCAGGGTCCGCGGCAGCCGGCGGGACTGCCGCACCCGCAGCGGTCGGGTGGCCACCGGCTGGCCGGCGGTGACGTGGTGCAGGAACGGCCGGTAACCGCCGCGGTTGACCCGCCGCCACGCCACCAGCGACTGCGCCACCGCCACCCCGTTACGTGCCTGCCAGTCATAGAAGGAGAACAACGCGGCCAGGTGCTTGTTCACCGTCGCCGGGCCGCACCGACCCGAACCGCCGGCCAGTACCGTGACGTTCTCGGCCGGGGCTCGCAGCCACGCCACGAACCGGGAAACGTGTTCCACCGTCACCTCGTCGACGGCCACGCCCAGTCGATCCAGGAACTGCGACCACAACTTCAGGCTCGTCGCGTACGTGCGATCGTGATCGGGGACCGATCCAATGCCTACAGATGCGCCAGGAACCCCTCGACCGCGGGCACCGGCCCACCGCTCGCGTCAAGGACAGTCCAGGACTCCGCGCCGTCCGGCATCAGCACCCGCTGCACCCGCATCATGACCTCCTACCAAGGTGCGTCACCGGCACCGTAGAAGGCAGCTACGACAGTCCAGCGCCGACGAAGTCAGCACCGACACATCGGCGACCGTCGGCCACCGCACCCTGCTGGCCGAGCCCGACGAGGAGGACACGGATCAAGAGAACGCTTCCACGACAAGGCGTTTGACTCAGAAAAGCGACGTCGAGGACACGCTCAGACCGCTCCAGAGTTTCTCCTTTATCTACCGGTCCGGCGCCGTTGATGACGCTCACCTGATTCCCTATGGGTTGGGTTGTCAACGGGGGTGTCCGCGGGCTCGGGCTGCGCGCTGCCGGCCCCTCCCGGATGTTGTCTCCCAGCCATTGTCGTGACGCAGCCGCGGGAGCTGCGGTGGGGGGATGCCCGGCCTACCGCGGTGAAACGGCGAACAGTCGGGTGCTGCGCACCGTGTACAAGGTGCGCTGCTCGGGCCGGCGGATGCCTGGTCAGGACCGACCGGCGCGAGGTCAAGGCCGGCCCTGACCCGATCTGCGTCGGCGAGGTTCCCGACCAACCGTCGCAACGGTGGCGGCCATCGCTTGACGAGGGTCGGTACGGCGAGGATGTCGTCGCTGATGGCCGGTGCGGGCTGCTCGCTTACGTCGACGATGCGCAGCTCGACCCGGCCGGCGAGTTCCTCGTCGCAGATCAGGCGGATGGTGTCGATCGCCTCGGCTGAGCGTGGTGAGGCGCCGGAGACGTAGAGGGTCAGCAGCCACTGCGGGTCAGCTTCGCTGTCGGTCACGGCGATCGCCGCCCGTCCGGGCGTAGTTGCAGCCCGACGAGTACTCGGTCGGTGTCGGACAGGTCACCGATGATGGTGCGAATCGGCAGGGGGAGCCTGCGGACCAGCGTCGGCACGGCGATGATCTCGGCGGCGCGGGCGAGCTCCGGGGTCTCCAGCAGGTCGATGACCTCGATACGGTACCGGCCGGGGAGGTACTCGTCGCACACCCTGCGGAGGTTCTCGATCGCCAGGATCGACTTCGGGCTCTGACCGGC
>JBBQGJ010000341.1:0-7413 GCA_038322925.1 Mycobacteriales bacterium | reverse complement strand
CGACATCCAGGCAGTGCTGCTCACTCTCGCCAAGGACAAGACCGAGCAGCTCTACCTCGCCACCGTCCCGACCGCTCTACCCGACGTCCGCAAAGGCATCCGGATCAAGGCCAGCTGACCCCCGCTTTCGCGGGCATTCCTCCGTGAGGCACCGATCAGCTTTCGCGGGCATCTTGACGTGAGGCACCACGGCCGGGCCGCACCGCACCCCAGCGGGTGTTTCCGCGCCCGGAAATGGCCTGGCACCATCTGCCGAATCCGCGGACCACCCGTCACCTGCGGCGAAAATGCCTCTGGACAAAGGTTTTCGGGCCCGCCGCCGATCGTCGCAGGGTCGGCTGTTGCGGACGCCGAACGTCCGGTAGAAGGGTGTCATTCTGCCCGACGGTCGATTTTCCTCGGGTTCGGGCCATCAGAACCCAGGGTCGTTCACCGGGGCGCCGAACGGGACAAGCCGGAAGCCTGTACCAGTGGAGTTGGACTGGCTGGAGACGTTTCTTGCCGTCATGGACCGCGGTGGGTTCACCGCGGCGTCGGCGCACGTCCACCGGTCCCAATCGAGGGTGAGTGCGCACATCGCTGCGCTCGAGCGGGAGTTGGGCGTCAGGTTGATCGACCGTTCGCACCGGCCCGCCACGGCGACAGCGGCCGGGCGATTGTTCGCCGGCCATGCCCGACAGATCCTGGTCGAGGTCGGCTCGGCGCGTTCCGCGATCGACGCTCTGAGCACCTTCGTTGGCGACACCCTGCCGATCCTGGCGATTCCCTGCATCGGGTCGGCGCTCTTTCCCGGTGTCTTGGCGGAAACCCTGCGGCGGCAGACGGATGCGCGATTCACGCTGTCGGAGAGAGGATTTCGGGAGAGCGAGTCGGCGGACACCGCGCAGGAGTTCGCCCTGGCGGTGCTGCCGACGCTGGCCCACCCGCATCCTGCCGGCTGCCGCGAACGAGTGCTGTGGACGGAGCCGATCAGGGTGCTCGTCCCTGCGGACCACGAGCTGGCGGCCTCCTGCACGCCGCTGACCATGCATCAGCTGGTCCGGTACCCCCTGGTACCAGCGGGAACTGGAACACCGGTGGCGTGGCGCTGGCCACGATCAGCGCACAGGGATTCGATCTGCAGCGCCGCGTCGGTGTCGACGCACCGGCCACCTTGGTGGACATGGTGCGAGGCGGCGTCGGGGTCGGTGTGCAGAACGCGGTGGCCATCGAGCAATCGGATATCTCGGGCTTGAGCGTGCTCGACCTGAACGATCCGCGGATGTACCTGGAGGTGGCCGCGTACTGGTCCGACATGTTGCTGGCCACCGAGATCGGACGCACCCTGCACGGGGTGCTCATGGAGGCGCCGCCGCCTCCGGGTGCCGTGCCGGCGTGATCCCCGCCTGCTCGCCGCGTGAGCAGAGATCGAACGAGTATGCGGCGGGGCGCCAGGGTCGGCCGGAGTTCTTCGTCGGGCGCACAGCGCATGGCCCGCCCGCCCACCAGAATGGGCGAGCAAGCCAAGACCTGAGAAGTACGCGGACTCGAGAATCCCCAAGGATGCCATGGCTCCGTTCGTCGGACGGCAACCCGAACTCGCGGTACTGCAGGCTCGGCTGAGCGAGACGCTCGCCGGGCGACCGCAGACCGTGCAGATCCAGGGTCCGGCCGGCATCGGCAAGACGGCGTTGCTCGAACATTTCCTGACCGACTCCGGCATCGAGCCGCCGCCCGTCGTGCTGTCGGCCAGCGGCGAGGAAACGGAGCAGTTGCTGGCTTATGGGGTCCTCGATCAACTGGCGCGCTCGGCCGACATCCCTGGCCGGCCGCCGGGAGGGTCCGGATCGGCGCCCGTGCCGCTGAACCTGGAGCCGGGGCGGGCGGCGGACCAAGTAGACGACCCGGTGACGGTCGGCGCGCGGTTCCTGGAATTCCTCGACCGGCTGGATGGTCCCGGGGTGGTCCTTGCCGTGGACGACGCGCACTGGGCCGATCGACCGTCCCTGCAGGCGCTGATCTTCGCGCTGCGGCGACTGGCCGCCGACCGGGTGCTGGCGATCATCGCGGTTCGGGACGACCGGGCACCCGACCTGCCGGACAGTCTTGGCCGGTTGATCCGCAAGCAGACCGGTACCGTGCTGCGGCTGCGGGGATTGGACGAAGAAGATCTGCTCGAGCTCGCGTCCGCCTTGGGCGTCGACGGTGTAAGCGCGGGGGCAGCCCGTCGCCTGCGCTACGGGACGCGGGGAAACCCGTTGCACGCCAGGGCGTTGCTGGAGGAGTTCCCGCCGTCGGAGTGGGGTTCGGACGAGGAACTGCTGCCCTCACCGCGATCGTTCCGTCGGCTGGTGCAGGACCGCTACCAATCGTGTGCCGAGCCGACCCGCCGGTTGATCGATGCGGTCGCCGTGCTGGGTCCGCATTGCCCACTGCCGGTGGCGGCCGCGCTGGCAGCGGTGACGAATGCCTTCCCGGCGATCGAGGAGGCGACGGTCGCGGATCTCCTGCAGGCCTTCGACGCAAGCTCGCCATGGACGCTGTCGTTCCCGCACCCGCTGGTGCGGGCCGCGGTGTACGACGCCCTCGGCCCGTCGAGGCGCCGCGCCCTGCACACCCAGGCCGCGGCGCTGATGACGGATGAGGCAGCCGTGCTGCGTCATCGGCTCGCGGCAGCGGCCGAACCGGACGAGGAACTTGCCGCCGATCTGACCCGATTCGCCGACGCGCGGGCCCGTCGGCAGGACTGGCAGAGCGCCGCCGCGCACGCGGTCGCGGCCAGCCGGCTCAGTCCGGATCCGGGCAGCGCGCAGCGCCGGGTTCTTCGCGCGGTGATCTGGGCGATGCTGCGGGGCGACGCGGCCAATGCCGGCCAGTATGCCGCCGATGCCGCCGGCTACGCCCCGAGCGCATTGCGCGATGTGGTGCTCGGCTCGCTCGCCATGGCGGCCGACGACCCGACCACCGCAGAGCAGTTGTTGACCGCAGCCCGGCCGGAATCCGCACTGCCCGAGGACCCGGAGGCGGCTGGGATCGCGGCGCTGATGACCGCGATCCACTGGTACGGCCGGCTGGACGCCCAATCCACGGTGCGCTGGTGCGAACGTGCGCTGGCGGTCATCCCACCGGAGTCGTCCACCTACCCGATCGCGCAGACCTATCTGGTGCACGGCCTGGGTTATGCCGGGCACAGCGAGGAGGCGGCGCTGGCCGCGGCCCCGGCCCAGGAGATGCCCGGCGAGATGGCGCAGCTGTGGGTGAACCCGCGGTCGCGCGCGGCGTCCTGCACCTGGTCGATGACGAGATCGATGCTGCCAGAGAGGATCTGGAATCCGCGGCGGTGACGGCCTCCCGGCTCGGGATCCTCAATACCGCGGCGTTCAGTTTTGCCTATCTTGCCCGGGCCGAATGGCTGGCCGGCGCCTGGGACGAGGCGATGCTGCACGCCGAGCGGGCGGTGGCGATCAACCTGGAGTCCGACTTCGGGTTCCTGCAGTCCGCGGTGATCGGGATCGCCGTGCTGGTGCCGTCCGCCCGCGGCGACTGGGCTGCGGCAGAGGATTACATCCGGTCCATGACGCAGCACCACCCGCCGCGGCACGTCGGCTACGAGCGATCGGTGCTGGCCCTCGGCATGTCGCGGGCCAGGGTCGGTGAAGCCCGCGGGCGGCCGGTCGAGGTGCTGGACGCGCTGGACCCCGTACGGCGCCTCCCGCATCGCGACGCCGCCGACGAACCGGGGTTCTGGCCGTGGCAGGACCTCTACGCCGATGCGCTGGTCGGCCTGCGGCGCATCGAGGAGGCCGACGAATTCCTCGGTCCGCACGAAATTGGCCGAGCAGCGTGGGCGCCGGTCGATGATGGCGCGACTGGCCAGGGCGCGCGGTCACCTCGAGGCCGTCAAGGGGCGGGCGGACGCTGCCGACGAGGCGTTCACCCGCGCGTTGCAGGCGATCGGCGGCCTGCACCTGCCGTTCGAGCAGGCCCGGATCGAGTTGGCCGCCGGCCGTTTTCTGCGGCGGGCCGGGCAGCGTCGGCGCGCGGCGGATCTGCTGGCCGCCGCCGAGCGAAGATTCCTCACGCTCGGCGCCCAGCCGTACGCCGACCGGTGCGCCACGGAGTTGGCCGCATCGGGCCGTGCCGCGGCCATGCGGGTGCGGAATGACCGTAGTGGCCTGACGGCGCAGGAGTTGGTGGTGGCCAGGCTCGCCGGGGGCGGGATGAGCAACCGAGAGATCGCCGCAGAGCTGGTGGTCAGCATCAAGACGGTCGAGTACCACCTGCACAACGCCTTCGGGAAGCTGGGCATCACCTCGCGCCGGCAACTCTCCGCTCGACTGGCCAAGGTGGGTGATCCGGACGCGTGAGCACTGGCTGCGGACGGGCCGCGGCGCTGCTGACCGGGCGCCGAATCGTTCCCACTGCCCGGAAGCCTCCACGTACCCGGTTGCCCGACCGGACGCACCCATAAAGTCTGGCGAGGTGCAAGATGCCCAACTTCACCAGACCCTGGCCAACGAGCTGTGGGGTGCGGACCGGACTGCGCGGGCCGTCCCGCCGCTGACCGAACGGTATCCCGATCTTGTCCCCGAGGACGCCTACGCCATCCAAACGATCAACATCGAGCGCCGGGTGTCGATCGGGCAGAAGGTGATCGGCCGCAAGGTCGGCCTGATCTCGCGACCCATGCAGAAGATCCTCGGTGTCGACGAACCCGATTTCGGCGTGCTCACCGACGAGATGTTCATCGAGGACGGGGATCTCATCGATCTGGACCGATTGCTGCAGCCGCGGGTTGAGGCCGAACCGGCGTTCGTGATGGAGCGCGATCTGGCCGGCCCGGGTGTCACCACCGCGGGTGCGCTGACGGCCATCGCCGGCGTGATGCCGGCGGTGAAGGTGGTCGACAGCCGAGTGGCGGACTGGAAGATCAAGCTGGTCGACACCGTGGCCGACAACGCCTCGTCCGGACTGCTGCCGCGGAATGGGCCGGCAGGCGGCCACCGACCTCGGACGGCATCCGCGGAGCGTCGCGGCTGCGGACGATCTCGACGTACATCACCTCGGTGTCGACCAGCACGGCCAGATGCACTGTCTGCCGGCTGACCTGCCGGAGGTCGGCCATGTACGGAAGTGCGATCTCACGGAGCTTGCGTTGCCGGGAAGCCAGTTCACCCAACTCGTAGAGTTTGGTCCCGAGTTTGAGGTCGCTGCCGTTCGTGCGTTCGAGGAAGCCGTGCTCGGTCAGCTCTGCCGCCAGTCGAGCGGTGGTGGATTTCGCCAGGCCCGATCTCCTGGACAGTTCCGACACGCCCATCGAGAGGTGCCGGGCGTCGAACGCCCCCAGCAACGCCGGCGGTGGCAGCTACGCGGTGACGGTGCCGACTCGCGGAGCGGGCGGTCTGCGCCATCACAGTCACCACCGTGCCGTATCGGCACGATGTGACGACCGTCAAGTGGGTCCTGTTGGCGGCGCTGGGGCGCGCCCCACCACGGAGTCGAAAGTGTTCCGCTCACCGGTACGCATGGGTTGATGATGGCCGTGGTGGTGGCCACACTGCAAGGACCGTTCACCCTGCAGAAACGCCGACGCCCACCCCACCGGCGCGACGACGGCGGAGGTCCACCCCACCGGCGCGACGACGGCGGAGGTCCACCGACCCAGCGCGACCAGCCAGCTCCGAAACCCTGATCCGCCTCCGGCGCTGCTCGGGTTACCGGGGCAGCGGTTTCGTCCGATAGCGCGGGCCGCATCCCCGGAACCTCTGTCGTGTCCACCGCACCGCTGGTAGCAGAACTCGCTCACCGTCCGTCGCAGCACGCCCAGGTCGCCCGGCACCATCCGAGCAGGGAGTCACCCATGACGACCACCACCCAACCCGCGCGGCAGCAGCCGCCAACCACAGGCAAACCCACTGCGGCGATCGTCGGCCCCGGCAACATCGGGACCGACCTGCTGGTCAAGCTCCTGCGCAGCGACGACATCAAGGTTCGCTACATGATCGGGGTCGACCCGACGTCGGATGGCTTGGCCCGTGCGGAGGAGCTGGGCGGGCAGGCGAGCGCCGGTGGCGTCGACTGGTTGCTGGAGCAGTCCGATGTGCCCGACCTGGTGTTCGAGGCGACCTCGGCCAAGGCCCACCAGGCCAATGCCACCCGGTACGCGGAGGCCGGCATCGCGGCCATCGACCTCACGCCGGCGGCGGTCGGGCCGTTCCTGTGCCCCGCGGTGAACCTGCACGCCCACGTGCACGCGCCGAACGTCAACATGATCACCTGCGGCGGCCAGGCCACCATCCCGATCGTGCACGCGGTGTCCAGAGTGGTCCCGGTGCCCTACGCCGAAATTGTCGCCTCCATCGCGTCCCGCTCGGCCGGACTGGGCACCCGCGCGAACATCGACGAGTTCACCGAGACCACCGCGCACGCGGTGAGTTCGATCGGCGGCGCGGAACGCGGCAAGGCGATCATCATCCTGAACCCGGTGTCCCCGCCGATGATCATGCGCGACACTGTGTTCTGCGCGATCCCGCCGGACGCCGACCGGGATGCGATCAGTGACTCGATCCACCGGATGGTCGCCGACGTGCAGCACTACGTGCCCGGCTACTCGCTGCGCAGCGACCCGCAGTTCGACGATCCGATCCCGGCCTGGCGAGGCAACGCCAGGGTCGCGGTGTTCCTCGAGGTCAAGGGAAACGGCGACTACCTCCCGCCATGGGCGGGCAATCTCGACATCGGAACCGCCGCTGCGGTACGCGTCGGCGAACTCGTCACCAAGGCAAGGGGAGCAGTCAGCCGATGGGCGCGATCCAGGATTCCGTCCCCGTCCCCGGCACTGTCAACGGCGACACCGCCGCCGCCGCAATCGCCGCGGCCAAGCCGGCCGTCCGGTTGACCGACTCCACCCTGCGCGACGGCAGTCACGCGGTGGCCCACCAGTTCACCCTGGACCACGTCGTGGCCATCACCGGCGCCTTGGACGCGGCCGGCGTGCAGGTCATCGAGGTCACCCACGGGGATGGCCTGTCCGGGTCCACCTTCAACTACGGGTTCGGTCGGCACACCGACGCCGAACCGGTGGCCACCGCGGTGCAGACCGTGGACCGCGCGAAGATCGCCGTGCTGGTGCTGCCCGGCCTGGGCACCGTGGAGAACCTGCGCGAGGTGCATGGTGTCGGGGCGACCGTTGCCCGGGTCGCGACCAGGGGCTCGGCAAGGTCGGTATTGAGGGCCGGTGACCAGCGGTTACGTGTGTGACGGATGTGACAAGTGTTGCTGATGGGACGACAAGGGACGCCCCGTGACGATCGAGTTCCTACACAATCCCGTCACGGAAGTCCCCCGCCGCCATGTCATCTTCTCCCATTGCTGTGCTGTCGCGTCGACAACTGATGGAGGTGTTCGCACAAGTGCCCGACCCTCGCGATCCCC
>JBBQGJ010000340.1:0-7437 GCA_038322925.1 Mycobacteriales bacterium | reverse complement strand
CTTCGGCATAGTCCCGGGTAACGACCCCAGATATGCCGAAGGCCGCCCCAAGTTCTTTGGCGAGATCGAGGGCGGCCCGGTGGCGCAAACAAATGTCTCTGGTGCCGAGGGTACCTGATCCCTCTCCTCCCGCAAGTGACCGCGTTGACTCATCAGAAATGCGCGCGTAGAGGGGTTCGTTGACTCACGAACGAATGCGCGCGTTGGGCGCGCCTGCGGGGCCGGCTGCGGCCGGGCCGTTAGGCCCGGATGATGGGACTGACGATGGTGCAGCGGCAGGCGGTCACGAAGACGAACGCGACCCGGTACAAGCGCACTGACAAGGCCGGGAAGGGCTTGATCCTTGACGAGTTGTGCGCGACCACGGGGTGGCACCGTAACCATGCCAGGAAGGCTCTCGCGCAGGCGCTGACGCCTAGGCTGGTGCGACCGCGGGCACCGCGGCGCCCGATCTACGGCGCGGAAATCATTGCCGCGCTGGCGTTCTGCTGGGCGGTGCTGGGCGCTCCGACGGGAAAGCGGTTGGCCCCGATCATGGCCGAGTTGGTGCCCACGCTGCGACGTTTCGACGAGCTGGTGATCACGGATGACACGGAGATGGCGTTGCTCGCGATGTCACCGGCCACGATGGACCGCCGGCTCGCGGCGGACCGGGCGAAGCTGCTGGTCAGGGGCCGGTCGCACACGAAACCGGGGTCGTTGTTGAAGGACTCGATCCCGATCCGGACGTGGGCGGAGTGGAACGACGCGGTGCCGGGGTTCGTCGAGATCGACCTGGTCGGCCACGAGGGCGGCAACGCCATGGGTGAGCACTGCTACACGCTCACGGTGACCGATATCGCGACCGGCTGGACCGAGAACCGGTCGGTGCGGAACAAGGCCGAGAAATGGGTGTTCGAGGCGCTGATGGACATCCGGGCGGCGTTCCCGTTCCCGATCATCGGCATCGATTCTGATAACGGCTCGGAGTTCATCAACTGGCACCTGCTGCGCTGGTGCGAGGATCACGAAACGACGTTCACCCGGTCACGGTCGGGCAACAGCAACGACGGCGCCCACGTCGAGCAGAAGAACTGGGCCATCGTGCGCACCGTGGTCGGCTACCACCGCTACGACACCAGTGCAGAGTTGTTGCTGCTGAACAAGATCTGGGCGCTGCAGTCCCTCATGACGAACTACTTCGGCCCGCAGCAAAAGCTGATCTCCAAGGTCCGCAACGGCGCGAAAGTGACCAAGAAATACGACAAGCCGAAGACCCCGCACCGGCGGGCAACAGCCCACGACGTCGTCGATCAGCACGACAAAACAATCCTCGCCGACACCTACAAGGACCTGAATCCCGCGGCCATCCAACGCGAGATCCAGGCCCTCACCAGCCAGCTCCTCAGCGTCACCACCAGCAAGAAAGGACCCGGCTCCAAGCCACCCACAACGGCCGTCGCCAAGCGCGCATCCACCGATGAGTCAACGACCCCTGCTGCGCGCGCATCTTGACATGAGTCACCGGGGTGACCACGCGTGTCGCGTGGCAAAGCGGCGTGCCTGTTGAGCGCGGCTCGGCGGCCCTCGGAACCTCCCCATTGATGGAGCTTCGCGATGCCCGCTATCACCCATCTCCCGGTCCGCGGCGACGGCAGACCAAACGAGACCACGAATGAGCCCGCCACGAGCTGTAACAGCTCCTGGCGGCCGCTCGCTCCATCGCGGACCTGCCCGCCGAGTACCCGAACTGCAGCGCCTGGGACGGAGCCCAGCCCATGACCCCCTGGTCATTAGCTGGGCGCATCTCTCCCCGCCGGCGGATTCGGGTTGCCGCGGCCGATGACGCCGGCCGGGCCCTGAACAGTTACCCGGACACAGCGCCGGTGAGCGGTCCGGCGCCGGACCGCCCCTACGCCGTCCACCTGACCGACAACCGCGGCCGCTACACACTTCTCGGGTTCGATCTGGACACCCGGCACGGCCCGGTGACCGCCGACCTGGCACGCCTGCACGCGCTGCTCGACCGGGCCCGGCTCCCGCATGTCACCTGCGCGTCCGGGCCGGGCGGCGGCCGGCACGTGTGGGTCGCCCTCGCCGAACCGGTCACAGCCGTCGTCGTCGCCGGCATCGCCCACGGCCTGGCCCGGATGCTGCCCAGCCTGGACACCGCACCACTGCTCAATACCCGGACCGGAGCGCTGCGCCCACCGGGCGCGCCGCACCGCTCCGGCGGCACCTCGCAGGTCATCGCCGGCGACATCCGAACCTTGCTGCACCCCACCGCCGGCACCTCCCAGGTGCTCACCCTCGCGGGCCTGATCACCCACGACCAGGCGATCGGCGCGGCCGCCGACACCGCCGCGCCGAGCATCGGCACCGACGAACACGGCCACCCGTACCTGCCCGGCGAACGCCGGCCACTGCCCGCCCGCTCGCAGGCCGCTCTCACCACCCCAATACCCCCCGGGACCGACGCGTCCGCCGTCCTGGCCGCCGTGCTGTGCGGCGCGGCCCGGGCCCACTGGCGGCTGGCCGACATCACCGCCCTGCTGCCCACCGCCCCCGGCCTGGAACACGCCCGCACCGAACACACCAACACCGGCCGCATCCCCCGCCCACCGGCCGAGCAACGACGGATCCTGGCCCACCACTGGCGCCGCTGCCTGACCCATGTCGCCGCCGCCCACGGCGCCACCGCCGCGGCGGCCGACGACCCGACCTTCGAGCCCCGCTGCGCCACCACCGCCGCGGCCGTCGCCCACACGCAACGCCGCGCGGACGCCTCCCCCGGCCGCTGGGCACAACCCGGCGGACCGGCCGACCGGCGCGTCCTGGACGTCCTGTGCGAACTGGTGCTGGCCGCCGTCACCTGCGACATCGAACTCGACATCCGCCGGCTCTCCCACCTCACCGGCATCGGCCGGGACACCGCCCGCGTCGCCCTGCACCGCCTGGCCGGCGACGGCTGGATCACCCGCACCCAGGCCGCGCAGAGCATCCACGCCGCCCACTGGGCCCTGAACACCCCCCCCGCACCGTTATCCACACCGACCATCACCAACGGTCGGTCACAAGCGGCAACGCGCCCCCCGGCGCCCTCCCAGCTCCGCGCCGCCTGGCGCTCCCACCTGCGCGAACGCACCTCCACCATCGCTCACGACGTCTTCACCCCCGCCGGCCTCGGCCACCACACCGCCCGCGTCTACCAAACGCTGGCCACCACCGCCACCAGCTCGACGGACCTCGCTACTGCCCTGGGCTACCCTCCCGACCGGACCAGGCACTACCTCGAACAGCTCGCCGCCAGCGGCCTCGCCCAGCACCGCACCGCCGGGTGGAGCCGCCCGCCCACCGACCGCCGGGACAGCACTGCTCGCAACACCCTCGGATGCGCCGGCATCCTGGCCGCCCGGCAGCGGCGCCACCACATCGAACGACAAGCCTGGCCAATGGTGGCTCGACGAACTCGCCTGGCGCCGAGCATCCCGCGCCCAGCAACGCCGCACCCCCGGCCACGATCAACAGGCGCTTCCCCTCCCAGGTCTCCTTTCCTCCCGCCACCACCGCGGCGCCCACCCCACCCGACCCAACGGCCGCGCTGACTTCCGTGCCGCCCTCTACCACCTCCGCACCACCGGCGACGCCGACCAACGAGCCGCCAGCTGACCGCGACAAAATGGGCGAGCCGGACCAAAACCTCTGCAGGCACGCGGGGCGCCAGACAGGCGTAACCGGAATCAATGACACGCACCTCGATGCGGGCGCGAGAAACGCCACTGCAGCCTATGGTTGTCGAACACATATTCGAAGGCAAGGAGGAACCGAATGACGACAACAACCGTCAGCGCCGCCACCGGGTGCGGCAGGAGACAACGGTCCCGACCCCGCGGGTCCGTCAGCATCGCCGGTCAAATCAAAGATCAACGCCGCGGCTACGCCCGAGCCGTCCTACGTGCCCTCGCCCGTGCCCACCAAGGACGACCCACCGCCCAAGTACAACGCGTGCTCAAGGATGCCTTCAAACCCCTCGGCGTTCACCTATCCGCCGCTACGCTCCACGACCTCGCAACCAGAATCTCCGCCGGAGAACCCGTCACCCTTCCCTGAGCCAGACACGGATATCCCGCACTGTGACGCGGGTGGCGCCAGCGGACAACGTCACCCGACGAAAACGCCCTTGGGGCTCCCGACCCCAGCAGGCCGCTACCCGGCGCTACGGCGAGGTGCTGACCCAGCTGCTGCGCTCTGCGCTGCCCAGCACCGCCACGGTGCTCCTGCTGGACGACCCGACCGTGGCCGCCCAGTTGCGTGACTGGTTCACCCACCGGTGGGCCCCGGTCAGCGCGGCGACGTGGAACCGCAACCTCGCCTGCCTGCGCTCCGCCTGCGCCTACTGGCGAGTCGAGCACTGGATCACCGGCGACCCGACCGTCGGGCTGCCCCGGGCGAAGCTGCCGTCGAACCGCACGCCGATCCCGCTCCCGTGGACCGCGCGATCGCCGACCCTCCTGGCGCGACCGAAGATCGCGCTGCGGGAACGCACGCTGTGGGCGCTGCTGTACGAATCCGCCGCCCGCGCCCACGAGGTAACTGCTGCTGCTGGACGTCACCGACCTGGACCGGCCCAACCGGTCGCGGGGCGGTACGCCGCAAGGGCGGAGCGGTCGACGAGATCACCTGGCAGACCCGCACCGCCCGGCCGCTGGCCCGTCACCTCGCCGGGCACACCCTGGCCCAGTGTTCCTCACCGACCGCACCGCCCGGGTAACCCTCGCGCCGCCGACCTGGACCCCGACACCGGCCACGCCCGGCTGTCCTACCGGCGGGCCGCCGAACTGTTCACCCAGGCCACCGGGGGCTGGACGCTGCACGACCTACGACACTCCGCGCTCAACCCACGCCGCCGAAGACGGCATGCCCGCCCACCCCGATGCTGATGACCAAGAGCGGACACACCAGCATCCGCACCGTGGCCCGCTACAGCCGACCCTCCGTCGAGGGCTGTGGCCCGCTGGCAAGACCAACGGGACCCCACCGGACACCGACCCGGACCGCGATAAGCCACCCCCCCACGCGGCCGCCCACGGCCGCGGCCAGGTGAACGGCGGGCAGTGCTCAACCAGCTCTCGCCGGGACACCCAGCGGTTCGGGTGGTATCGCGCCGGAGAGGGTCATGAGTTCGGCGGCGTTGCGGGCCAGGCGTTTGAGTTCGTCATGCCGTCATGCCGTCATGCCGTCGCGCTACTCCGGGTAGACGAGAAACAGCGCGTTGCGGTCCACGCCGCCAAAACGCGTCACCCGGGGCCGAAAAGTCATCGTTATCGGTTACCCCGCCAACCGGAGCTCTGCAACAGCTCTCCCGAGACCTTGGCGCCACTGGCGCCGGCCGGCGAATGAAAGTTCGACTACAGCCACAGCCAGTATCCCGCCCAGCCGGCAACGCGGCCCAAGCGCCGGCACGCAGGACCAGGCAATCAAAGCCGGACCGGTCACCGATCGGAACCAGTCACGCCGCCGGGCGGCGGTCCAGTACCCCCGGGGGACACCCCCGGACCCCCAGCCTCCCGCTCTGGAAGCCCGGGGTGAAATAAGGCGCTCTTCCATCACGGCCGACAGCCCCAGGGAGACCACACACCGGCCGGGCCGTCCAGGCCGAGCCCTTCGGGTCGCTACGCGAGCCTGGACAACCCAACCGGCGCGCGGGTATTGCTCCGCACTGCCGACCGCGACGGAAGATCACCAGCCCGAAATGTGTTGCTAGACAACCACAAAGGCCAACCGAGTGAACATCGGAAATATCTCCAATAGGCCTCCGAAAACCTATCCGGTATAGCACGCGGCGTGCTAGACTGGGGATACCACCGAGGGAACCAGCCAAGAGCCCCCCGACGCCAGGCCAGGAGGCCCCCCACATGCACGGACTCGAAGTTTTCTCCGACGGCACCGGTTCGATGTTCTCCGCACGTCAAACCCCTTGGCACATGCTGGGAGTCGTCACCCCGGGCGCTGTTGACGCGATGGACGCCATGAAGCTGGCCCGGCTCGACTGGGAGGTCACCAAACACCCCGTCTACGCCCACGTCACCGACACGGTCGGCATCAACCCGGACGGCACCGACTACGCCGAAACGGTCCAGGTCGAGATCGAGGGCAAGTTCACCACCATGCGCCGCCACCCTGAAACCGGGCTGTGGAACCCGCTGGGTGTGGTGGGCAACGACTACACGGTCGTGCAGAACATCGACTGGGCCGAGCTGCTCAACACCATCAGCAACCAGTCCGGTTCTACCTTTGAAACCGCGGGCAGCCTGAACAACGGCAAACAGGCATTCGTCACGATGGAGCTGCCGGAGAACATCCGGGTCGGCGGCGTCGACGTGGTGACGATGTACCTGATCGGCGTGATGAGCCACGACGGCCGCAGCAAGAACCGGGTCCTGATCTCCCCGACCCGCGTGGTCTGCCGGAACACTCTCACCGCGGCGATGCGCGATTGCGTGAGCTCCGTCGAGATCTCCCACACCAGCGGGGTCAAGGAAGCCATGGAACAGGCCCGCCGGGTGCTGGGTGTCAGCTTCAAGGCCGCCGAGGAATTCTCGGTGATCGCCGAGCAGCTCATCGACCAGAAATTCAGCACCACCGAGTTCGAGACCCTGATCGACGCGATCTGGGAACCGAAGAAGGACAAGACCGGCGAAGCCACCCCGACGACCACGGTCCGCAAAGACACGCTGTTCGGGCTGTGGAGCGACGCCGACACCCAGGAGGACGGCCGGGGCACCAAATGGGCCGCATTCAACGCGGTCGCCGAATACATGGACTGGTTCGCCCCCATGAAGAAGGAAAACCCCACCGGCCGGGCAACCCGGATCGCCACCGGACTGCACACCGTCGAAGCGCCCAAAACCAAGGCCCTGACCCTGCTGGGGATCTGACCGACCGCCTGGCCCGGTGCCCGGGGGAGCTAGAGAACCCCGGGCACCAGGCAGCGGCAGACAGTCGGCCCAACCCACCACCAAGCGGGGAGACCAGATCATGCCGAAACACCTAGCGGAAGGGCCGGCAACAGTCCGGCCGGCCGCGCTACTCGCCCAGGCGCGCAGGAACGAGCGAGGGGAAGTCCCCGGATCGCAATTCCAGCGAATGACCATGGCGCGCTGGCTACGCAGCAGGGCCGAAAACCTTATGGCCCAACAATTGTCGGCCAAACAAGACTAGACAGGCTAGCACGCAGCGTGCTAGACTCGGGTTATCAGAACAAGCGCTAACCACCCGAGGAGGACATCATGAGCCAGCTCCCCACCCGCGTCATCATCAAGGACAACGAAGGCACCGAGGTCGACCGGGGACGTTGGCTCGCAGCATCACTGCACGGCATCACCATCAGCTCGGACACCGACCCCACCGGCTGGGTCAAGGACTACCGCTACCCGGCGTACCGCAGCGAGTTCGAGT
>JBBQGJ010000339.1:0-7459 GCA_038322925.1 Mycobacteriales bacterium | reverse complement strand
TGGCGTCCGGGTCGAAACCCAGGATCTAGATGACGGCCGCGACCTCCTCCGCGCCCGGCGCCGCGCCGTGCGCCTTGCCGGTGATCATCAGCTTGGGCGCCGGGTACCCGATGAGGGTGCGGAGCTCGATGAACGAGGGTTTGTCGGTGACGGCCTTCGCTGCCTCGATCGCCTCCAGGATGCCGACCACGTTCTCCCCGCCGTGCACCTTCTGCACATGCCAGCCATAGGCCTCGTACCGGGCCGCGACGTCCTCGGACAGCGCGATGTTGGTGTCGTCCTCGATGGAGATCTCGTTGTGGTCGTAGAAGACGATCAGATTCCCCAGCTGCTGGCGGCCGGCGATCGAGGACGCCTCGCTGGTCACGCCCTCCTCGATGTCCCCGTCCGAGGCCACCACGTAGATGAAATGGTCGAACGGCGACTCACCTGGGGCCGCGTCCGGGTCGAACAGGCCCCGCTCCCGGCGGCACGCCATGGCCATCCCGACGGCGGAGGACAATCCCTGACCCAGCGGGCCGGTGGTGATCTCGACACCCTTGGTGTGGTGGTACTCCGGATGACCCGGCGTCAGTGAACCCCAGGTTCGCAGCGCCTTCAAATCGTCCAGCTCCAGGCCGAACCCGGCCAGGTACAGCTGGATGTACAAGGTGAGCGAGGAATGCCCGCAGGACAGCACGAACCGGTCCCGGCCCACCCAGTGCGGGTCCGCCGGGTCGTGCCGCATCACCCGCTGGAACAGCGTGTAGGCCAGCGGCGCCAGGCTCATCGCCGTACCGGGGTGACCGTTACCGACCTTCTGCACCGAATCCGCCGCCAGCACCCGGGCGGTGTCGACCGCCCTGGAGTCGACGTCGGACCAGTCGTCGGGGACGAAGGGCTCGGTGAGTGCGGGGATATCGGCGGTGGCAGCGGAACTGGTCACGAGCGGGCGACCCTCCTGAGCAGGCGATCGCCGCAGCACACGCGGATACGATCGCGGGACGTGTCTGGACTGGCAGTTGCGCTGGCTGGCAGCGCACGTCAACCCTAGTACCCACCCTGCCTCTGGTGATGCGGCCCGGTACGCGCGTGACCGCCGACCCGGACCGCGTCCGTGTTCGGGTCGGCGAGCCGGGGCGGGCACGCCACCCGCGGCCAGCTTAGGATGACTGTCTGCGGCACGGTGCGGTCCGTCAACGTCCCGCTAGCAGGATCACCGGTTGACGTCAGGCAGCGCCGAGAAGGGGAGTCCACGTGAAGGTCGTGTCCCGATCCGGTGCCGCCCAACCGGGGATCGACCACGAGGACCCAGCACCGCTCTCCCCGGAGTCCAATGCCGCACGGCGCCCCGTCATGCCGGCCAAGCTCGGCGCGTACGTGGCGCTGACAAAGCCGCGCATCATCGAACTCCTGCTGATCACCACCATCCCGGCGATGTTCGCCGCCCAGCGGCAGGTACCGCCCATCGGCCTGATGATCGCCACGCTGGTCGGCGGCACCCTCGCGGCGGGGAGCGCGAACGCGCTGAACTGCGTGGTCGATGCCGACATCGATGCGGTCATGCGACGCACCCGCACCCGGCCGCTGGCCCGGCACACGGTCTCCACCCGCGGCGCGTTGATCTTCGGGGTGCTGCTCGGCATCGCCGCCACCGCGGTGCTCGCCCTGGCCACCACCTGGCAGGCCGCGGTGCTGGCCGTGTTGGCCATCCTCTTCTATGTCTTCGTCTACTCGCTGTGGCTCAAGCGGCGGACCTCGCAGAACATCGTCTGGGGTGGTCTTGCCGGTTGCATGCCGGTGATCATCGGCTGGTCCGCCGTCACCGGCGACATCGGTTGGCCCGCATGGGTTTTCTTCGGAGTGATCTTCTTCTGGACACCGCCGCACACCTGGGCACTGGCGATGCGGTACCGCGAGGACTACGCCGCGGCCGGCGTTCCGATGCTGCCGGTGGTGGCCACCGAGCGGGTGGTCGTCCGGCAGATCGTCATCTACAGCTGGGCGATGGTCGCCTGCTCGATGCTGCTCGTCCCGGCCTCGTCCTGGATCTACGCGGCCGTCGCGGTGCCGGTCGGACTCTGGTTCCTGGCCATGGCGCACCTGCTGCACACGAGGGTATTGCGCGGGGCGGCGGCCAAGCCGATGACACTGTTCCACCTGTCCAACCTGTACCTGACCGCGGTGTCAGTGGCCTGGGCCGCGGATTCCGTCGTCGGCCTGCCGGTGGTCGGCTGGCCGTGGTGAGCCCGTCGGTAGCCGAAGGGCCGGCAGCGTTGTCCCCGCACGACCAGGAGCAGGTAGGTCGATTGCGTGCGTTCGTCACCGAGCACACCGGGCCCGCCACCGCAGTGATCACCTACATGGGCCGCAGCGGAGCCAGGATCGTCGTGGTGGCCGGCGACGGCGCGTTCGGTGACGCCATTGTGTCCGGCGTCGAGGCCGGTGCCGTCGTCTGCGAGGAGGCCGGCATTCCGGTGGCCGATGGCTGGGATCGGGAGCTCTCGGCCCAGCTCACGCCGAGCCCGGCCGATCGTGAACGGATGGCCGGCACCGGGCGTTGAATGCCACGCGGCAATTGATGCATTGATGCACTGATGCACTGATGCAGTGCTGTTACGGTGATGTTGTGAGAACCACGGTTGATCTGCCCGAAGACGTGCTGGAGCGGGTTCGATCCATTGCCGCCGATCGGCGCACGTCGGTGAGCAAGGTCATTGCTGAGTACGTCTCCCGGGCGGTCAATCCGCAGCCGGCTACCTCCGGCAATCGACTGGCGGTCGATCCGCGCACCGGCCTCACAGTCGTCGACCTCGGCCGAATCATCACGATGGACGACGTGCGGCAGGCGATGGACGACGAATGACCGTGCTGCTGGACGGCAATGTCCTGATCGCGATGACAGTGGCAGGGCACGTCCACCACGACGCCGCCGTGCGCTGGTTCGCCGGCTCACCGAGACCATATGCGACGACGCCGATCACGCAGGGCACGCTGATCCGCGCCACTATCCGATTGGGCGCGACGCCCGACGAGGGCATCGGCCTATTGGGGGCGCTGACCGCTGCTCCCGGTCACGTGTTCTGGCCCGATGCCGTTCCGTACACCAGCGCGATCTTGTCCAAGGTGAGCGGTCATGGCGACGTCACCGACGCCTACCTGGCGGAGTTGGCCCGGCACCACGGCGGGCGCTTGGTGACGTTCGATCGTCGACTCGCGGCGCTGCAATCGGACGTGACCGACGTCATTCCGCTCTGACGGCATCCCCGCGATCGGCCACCGCGATCACTTCGCGTCAGTGGCACATCGGCTGTGAGCAGGCACTCTTCCCCGTTTGGGCTAGTCCCGGGACGCCAGAACCATTACGCTCCGCATTCAGGGACTCCAGGGGGATCCAGGGACGAGGGTGTCATGCGTGCTGTCCGGCGAGTCGCAACTCTGGGGATCATCGCCGCGATGATGACGGCCTTGCTCGGCGTCAGTGCCGGGACCGCCACCGCCGCCGCTTCGGCGGTGCCGCGTTACGACCACGTGCTGTTGGTCATCATGGAGAACCACTCCGCGCAGAACATCATCGGCAACCCCGCGGCGCCCTACATCAACTCACTTGCCACCTCCGGCGCCTCGATGACCCAGTCCTTTGCGATCACCCACCCCAGCCAGCCGAACTACATCGCCCTGTTCTCCGGCGCGCTGAACGGCGTGCTGGACAACACCTGCCCGATCACCCTGACTGCGGAAAACCTGGGCTCGGAGTTGATCGGCGCGAACCTGAGTTTCATCGGCTACTCGGAATCGCTGCCCAGCCCCGGCTACACCGGCTGCACCAGCGGCCCGTACGCCCGCAAACACAATCCCTGGGTCAACTTCACCAACGTGCCGGCGGCCTCGAATCAACCGTTGACCAGCCTGCCGACGGACTTCGCGACCCTGCCGACGGTGTCGATCGTGGTGCCGAACCTGAACAACGACATGCATGACGGCACCATCGGGCAGGCCGACACCTGGCTGCGCACCAACATCGACGGCTACCTGCAGTGGGCCAAGCAGCACAACAGCCTGCTCGTCCTGACCTGGGACGAGGACGACAACAATGCCGGCAATCGGATCCCGACCATCTTTGCCGGGGCCGGTGTCCGGACCGGCCAGTACCCCGAACACATCGACCACTACTCGGTGCTCCGCACGCTGCAGGACATGTACGGGCTGCCGCCGCTGGCGAACAGCACCACGGCCAGCCCCATCGTGGACATCTGGGACACCGCGCCGGCCAACCAGGCGCCGGCGCCGGCCTTCACCGGGTCGTGCTCGCAACTGGTGTGTTCGGTCGACGGGACCGGCTCCACCGATCCGGACGGATCGATCGCCTCCTATGCCTGGGACTGGGGTGACGGCGCCGCCAGCACCGGGTCGACCGCCGCCCACCCGTTTGCCACCGGCGGCGCGAAGACCGTCACGCTGCTGGTGACAGACAACCTCGGCAAGACCGCGGCGGTGTCGCACATGCTGACCGCCACCGCGCCAGGCGACCAACCGCTGGCCGCCGACGCGTTCGGCCGGACCCTCACCAGCGGTTGGGGCAGTGCGGACGCGGGCGGCCCGTGGACGATCGGCACGGCGTCCAAGTACTCGGTGAGCGCCGGCCTCGGCAGAACCGTTGTCACGGCCGGTCAGACGAATTCGGCCATGCTGCCGGCGGTGTCCAGCACCGACAGCGACCTGCGGGTGACGACTTCGGTCGACAAACTGCCCACCGGCGGCGGCGTCTACGTCGGCATCATCGGCCGGCACACGGGCACCAACCTGGAGTATCAGGCCAGGGTGAAGGTGCGCCCGGACGGCTCCGTCGGGCTGTCCCTGCTCTCGTTGCCCGGCTCGGCAACGGTCAGCACGTTGAAAGCGGAGATCACCGTGCCCGGTGCCGCCACGGCGAACAGCGCGGCCGTCAAGGTCCGGTTGCAGGTTGTAGGGGTCACTCCCACCACCATCAGGGCCAAGGCCTGGTCAGCAACCGGCACCGAGCCGGCCGCCTGGCAGCTCACCGCCACCGATTCCCTCGCCGGCCTGCAGGCACCGGGCTCGGTCGGGATGAACGCGTACCTGTCCAGTTCCTCGACGGTCACCCCGGTGACGACGAGGTTCGGCGACTTCTCGGTGCTGCCGACCAATCAGCCACCGCAGGCGGCGTTCAGCGGGTCGTGTGCAGTGCTCACCTGCTCGGTGGACGGGGGCGCCTCGGCCGACCCAGACGGCGCGATCGCGAGCTACTCGTGGGCCTGGGGCGATGGCTCGGTGACCACCGGCGCCACCTCGTCGCACAGCTACCCGGCAGCGGGGCCGTACCGGATCACGCTCAGCGTCACCGACGACGACGGCGCCGCCGCCTCGACGGGCAAGGACGTGGTGGTGACGGCGGCGCCGGCGAACGACCCGTTCGCCGCGGACGCCTTCGCGCGAACCGTCGCCGCGGGCTGGGGGACGGCGGATCGCGGCGGCGCCTGGTCGTTGACCGGGGTCGGCTCCAAGTACTCGGTGACCGCCGGGGTCGCATCGATGACGGCGAAGGCCGGGGAGACGGACGCCGCGGTGCTGCCGGCGGTGTCCTCCAGTGACACCGACCTCCGGGTCACCCTGACCGCCGACAAGCTGGCCACCGGCAACGGCTCCTACGTCGGCGTCATCGGCCGCCGGGTGGGCACGAACGCGGAGTACCAGGCCAGGCTGCGGGTCAGGGCGGACGGATCGGTGGCGGTGTCGTTGCTGGCACTGAACGGATCGCCGACGGTGATCGTGTTGCGTCCGGAGGTCGCGCCCAGCGGTGTCTCCGTCGCGGGCGGTGCCAAGGTGACGGCGCGGGTGCAGGTGACGGGGACGTCACCCACCACGTTCCGGATGAAGGTGTGGCCCGCCGCGGGAACCGAGCCGGCGGCCTGGCAGGTCAGCATCGCTGACTCCACCAGCGCGCTGCAGGCACGCGGCGCGGTCGGACTGCAGGTCTACGTGTCCAGTGGTTCGACGGTCACCTCGGTGACGCTGCGGGCCTCGGAATTCTCGGCCCGCCCCGCCATCGGGCCCTGAGCCGGCGGCTGGATCGGTCGGCTGCGGGTGGCCAGGGCCACGCTCGCGGCGGCCGAGGTGAGCAGCACCGCACCGAGCACGTGCGCCACGACCAGCGCCTCGGGGACCCCGGTGGCGTACTGCACGAGGCCGATCAGGCCCTGCGCCGCCGTGACCGCGATGAGCGCCAGCGTCCTGACCAGCAGTCGCCGGGGAGCGCGGACGGCCAGGAACCCGACCGACATGGCGACCAGCAGGCCCAGATAGAGGAACATCAGGTCGGCATGGACCTGGGCCAGCGCACGCACCGGTACGTCCAGCCGCGGCGTCGCGTCGTCCCCGCCGTGCGGCCCGGCGGCCGTGACCAGCGTGCCGGCCACGCAGAGCGCCACCAGCACCCCGACCGTGGCCCAGGTCAGGATCCGCAACGGCCGGGGAACCACCGGTTGCGGCGGGCCGTCACCCTCGTCCAGCCGAACCAGCACGATGATGGCGACGAACAGCAGCACCAGGGAGACGAGCATGTGCGGCGCGACCGTCCACCAGGCCAGGCCGGTGAGCACCGTCAGCCCACCCCAGACCGCTTGGAACAGCACGCCGGCGGGCAGCACGGCGGCCAACCAGGTCAACCGGGAGCGGCGGGGCCTGGCCAGCCAGATCAGTAGGAAGGTGCCGAGCGAGGCGATCAGCACCACCCCGGTCAGTGTCCGGTTGCCGAACTCGATGGCCTGGTGAACCGCAGAGAGGTCGTCGCGGGCGACCGGAACCAACGAGCCCGGCTGGCACTCGGGCCAGGTCGGGCAGCCAAGACCGGAGCCGGTCACCCGGACCGTGGCACCCGTCACCGCGATCGCGCCGTTGGTCACGACGGCCGCCCATGCGAAGGCCTTCTGCAGATGCAGGGAGGGCACCCACCGAACCCACCGAGCCCACCGTGGCCGCGCCCGGACCGGCCCATGGTCGGCAGAGCGGTCGGTCGGATCCGTTGTCACTGCCATCGGAACCACCGTACGGTCCCGGCCCAGCCCAGCACGAGCCAACCCGCCAGCACGACCAGCGACTGCCAGGTCGGCGCCTGCCCGGCCTCCAGGACCGCCCGCAGGGCCTGGGACAGCGCGCCGACCGGCGTCAGCTCACCGACCGTCTGCAGCCACGGGGGAGCGGAGCTGAGCGGCACGATGACCCCACCCAGCGCGACCATGATCAGCCAGAGAATGTTGGCCAGCGCGAGCACGCCCTCGGCGCGCAGCGTCCCGCCGAGGAGCAGGGCCAGTCCCAGCAGCGCGGCGGTGCCGAGCACCGTCACCACCACCAGCCAGAGCGGGCTGCCCTCCGGATGCCAGCCCAGCGCCAGCGCGACGCCACCGAGCACCACGAACTGACCGGCGACCACCACCAACGCGGCAGCGGCCTTGCCGGCGAT
>JBBQGJ010000338.1:0-7469 GCA_038322925.1 Mycobacteriales bacterium | reverse complement strand
CACCAACCAGGACCAGTCACCGGGGGTCTCCCGGCCCTGCTGCTCTTCCCGGTGCAGGTGCGTCATGAACTGGTCGGCGGCGCTGTGGTGGTCGACGATCCGGACACCGTCCGCGCGGAACGAATGCAGCACCGCGACGTTCAGTTCCAGCAGTGCCCTGTCCCGCCACAGGTTGGTCGAACTGCGGGTGGACAGGCCAAGACCGTGGGCGATGGCCGGCAACTGGTCGTACCTGTCGGTGTCCGCGAGGTTCCGGGCGCCGATCTCGGTGCCCATGTACCACCCGTTGAACGGCGCCGCCGAATAGTGCAGCCCACCGGCCTCCAGCGCCATCCCGCACACCATCGGCAGCGCGTGCCAGCGCAGACCCAGGTCGGCGAACCAGGGAAAGTCCGGGTGCCGGATGGGCACCTCGAGGATCGCGTCGGCAGGGAGCTCGAAGAGCTGCGGCCGGCCGGACCCCACCTGGATTGCCACCGGTAGCACGGTGAACGCGGTCCGCTCGGCGGGCTGCCAGCCAAGATGCTCCAGGACCGAGGTGAACCCGACGTGCAGCGGGTCACCCAGCACGGTTCCGTCGCTGCGGCGCCACCCCGCGTACCGGATCAACTGAGGGTTCCAGATCCTGGACCGTGGCCGGCCATCGAAATCGGCCGCGAACACGGACATCACCGGCCTGATCCGGCCACTGTTGGTGGCCAGTCGGACGTGATCGACACAGGCCTGGAAGATCTCCTCAGCGGATTCCCGATCGCGGCGATCCAGCACCGTGAGTGTCCGCCAGGGCAGCCTGCCGATGCAGCGGCTGCTGTTCCGCCAGGCCACCTGGCAGGCGTAGGTCAGTTCCGCGGAATCCATGGCATAGTGCCCGGTCCTGGCCACGGAATGGGTGATCTGCCGAAGCCGTGCGGCGCCGGTCGCTTCGTCGATGAGCTGTTCGGATCGCATCAACTCGAGGAACGATCGGGCCTGCGCAATCAGCTGCGCGGTCGATTCCGCGGTAGTCATTTCTCCCCCTGGTGACCTGCCCCGGACTCCGCCGAGGCCGTTGGTGCTGATAAGGCCAGCTGATAGAGCCGCTGAGCCCAGAATCCGCTACCGCCCCCCGGTCGGCACCCGTGTGTCATCGAGACAACTGCTGCAGCACAAGACCTCTCGCCCCCACGATCAGTCCAGTCGGACACAGGGTGGCTGGCCGCGACAGTATTCGGCCAAGCCGTCCACCGCTTCGTCGCCCAACGGATTGACACCCCTGCCCACCGCCAGCGAATGCGCGACCAGGACGTGCAGGCACTTCACCCGATCGGGCATGCCGCCGGCAGTGATGTCGTTTCCTAAATCACAGAGGTCGTTGCGATGCCGCAGATACGCCAGATGGGCGTGCCGGTACGCCTGGGCCAGTCCTTCATCGGTTGCCAACCGCACTGTCATCGCCCGCATGAGGCCGGATGCCTCCATCCGGCTCACCGCCGCGGTGACGCTCCGGCAGCACAGGTAGAACATCGTCGGGAAGATCGTCCCGTCTGGTAGCCGCGGCGAAGTCTGCACCACGGCGGGGACGTCGTGGTCGCACCGGTAGGCGACCGCCAGCAGCCCGCGCGGCGGACGGCCGAGTTCGCGGGTCAGCGCCTCGCGGTCGACATCGGTGACGGGCTGCCAGCGCACTCTTACGGAGTGCCGGGTTCGGCCAGGGTGTCCCACAGGCTGCCGTACCAGGGCTGATCCGACGCCGGGGCCGCCGCCCCCGACGGCGCATCCGCGCCGAGGTCGGGTGCGTGCACGACGAAGACGGTCTCGCCCGGTGTCACGTACTGCAACCGGCGGCGGGCCTCCGCTGCGACGTAGGCGGCATCCTGCAGCGCGTTCTTCCTGGCCTGCAGCTCGTCGCGCTGTTGCTCCAGTGACTGCTGGGAAGCCACGGCATCGGCCAGTTCGGTCCGCTGCTCCAGGTAGTTGCGCACCGGGAACGCCACGGACAGCGCCACTGCGCACAGCACCAGGCCCAAGATCGCGACCTGCCGGGCCAGCCTGGACTGCGGCAGCAAGGTGCGTCCCGTGCTCGGCGCCACACCGGTCGACCCTCGACCCGCCCGACGTGAGACACCCGTGGCGGAGGCCGCTGGCGCCGTCGCCGGCCGGGAACCCGCCGGCCGCGACGATCCCGAGCGGGAACGCCGGGTGCGGTCGGCGTCGGTTCGCCCACCGGCAGCCGCCGCCCGGGAGGCACGCGACGCGCGCGACGTGTGTCCGGGCCGGCGCTGCGGGGTGGAGGTCATATTCGGGCTCAGGAGCCCTGCTGGTACCGCGGGAACGCGAGTTCCCCGAGATACCGTGCGGCGTCCCCGAGGTTCTCCTCGATGCGCAGCAGCTGGTTGTACTTGGCCACCCGCTCCGATCGGGCGGGCGCGCCGGTCTTGATCTGGCCGCACCCGGTGGCCACCGCCAGGTCCGCGATGGTGGTGTCCTCGGTTTCGCCGGAACGGTGGCTCATCATGCAGCGGTAGCCGGCGTTGTGCGCCAGCGTCACCGCATCCAGCGTCTCGGACAGCGTGCCGATCTGGTTCACCTTGACCAGCAGCGCGTTCGCGGCTCCGCGGGCGATACCGTCCTCGATCCGCTCCGGGTTGGTGACGAACAGGTCGTCACCGACGATCTGGATCTCGGCGCCGAGCTGGGTGGTCATCGAGATCCAGCCGTCCCAGTCGTCCTCGGACAGCGGGTCCTCGATGGAGACGATCGGGTAGTTGGCGATGAGATCGGTGTAGATGGCGATCATCTCGTCCGAGGTGCGGCCGGTGCCCTCGTACGAGTAGGTGCCGTCGGAATGGAACTCGGTAGCAGCCACGTCCATGGCCAGCACGACGTCGCTGCCGAAGCCGAAGCCCGCCTTGGTGATCGCTTCCGCGATCAGGTCGAGCGCGGCCTTGCTCGACGCGGCGGCGGGCGCGAAGCCGCCTTCATCGCCGAGGGCGGTGGAGAACCCGGCCTTCTTCAGCACGGACTTCAGGGAGTGGTACACCTCGGCTCCCCAGCGCAACGCCTCGCGGAACGTCGGTGCGCCGATCGGCGCGATCATGAACTCCTGGACGTCGACGCCGCTGTCGGCGTGCGCGCCGCCGTTGACGATGTTCATCATCGGGACGGGCAGGATGTGTGCGTTCGGGCCACCCAGGTACCGGAACAGTTCGAGTTCGGCGGATTCCGCGGCGGCCTTGGCCACGGCGAGTGAGACGCCGAGGATGGCGTTGGCGCCGATCCGGCCCTTGTCCGGGGTGCCGTCAAGGTCGATCAGCTTCTGGTCGATGACCCGCTGCTCGATCGCGTCGTAGCCGATCAGTGCCGGGCCGATCTCCTCGAGGACGGCCTCGACGGCCTTGATGACGCCCTTTCCGCCATAGCGGGCCGCGTCGCCGTCACGCAGCTCGACGGCCTCGTGTTCGCCGGTCGAGGCACCCGACGGAACAGCGGCCCGCGCCAGCGAACCGTCATCCAACGCCACCTCCACTTCGACGGTGGGGTTGCCTCGAGAGTCGAGGATCTCGCGTGCGCCGATGAGTTCGATGGCCGCCATGGGCACATCCCTTCGCTTGCGGGTCGTTCCTGCCGTTGGGAGAGCATGTGATGCAGGCGCCGACCGGTCCGGTCCGGCGCCGCACCCAGCCTAGAGGCCAGCGCTCGGCCGGTCCTGTCGGACGCGCCCTCGCCGTGTCGCCCGGCGCGTCGCGCCACCCGGGAGCCGCGGTCTGGCGCTCCTTCCCCGGGCCCACGTCCGAAATACCGCGGGTCCGAAGTGGCGCAGCCAATTCAGCCGAGAGCGCGCAGCCTGGGCAGTACCTGCTCGCCGTACAGGGTCAGGAACCGGTCCTGATCGGGGCCGGGCGCATGGAACACCAGGTGCCGGAAGCCCAGATCGAGGTAAGTGCGGATCTTCTCCACGTGCTCGTCCGGGTCCGAGGAGACGATCCAGCGGGACGCGGCCTGCTCGACCGGCAGCGCGTCGGCGAGCCGCTGCATCTCGATCGGATCCTCGACTCCGCTCTTCTGCTCCGGGGTGAGCGCCAGCGCCGCCCAGTGCTTGGTGTCCGCCAGCGCCCGTTGGCGGTCGGGGTCGAAGGAGACCTTCATCTCGATGAGCAGGTCGAGGTCGTCCAGGGTTCGGCCGGCCTTCCCGGCACCCTCGGCCAGGGCGGGCAGCAGCGTGTCGGAGTACAGCGAGGGTGCCTTGCCCGATGTGGTGATGAACCCGTCCGCGACGCGGCCGGCCAACCTGGTCGCGGCGGGCCCGGAGGCGCCGATGTAGATCGGCACCGGGACGTCGGGCCGGTCGTAGATCGTTGCCCTGTCCGTGCGGTAGTAGGTGCCGTCGAAGGAGACCCGCTCGCCGGTCCACAACTCGCGGATCAGCGTGACGGCCTCCTTCAGCCTCGCGAAGCGCTCCTTGCCGTCGGGCCATTCCAGCCCCAGCGGCACCTCGTTGAGCGACTCTCCCGACCCGACGCCGAGGATGACCCGCCCCGGGTACAGCACCCCGAGGGTGGCGAAAGCCTGGGCGATCACCGCGGGGTGATACCGGAACGTGGGGGTCAGCACCGAGGTGCCCAGCAGCACCCGCTCCGTCCGGGCGCCGACGGCACCGAGCCACGGAAGCGCGGCCGGGGCATGGCCGCCGTCGTGCCGCCAGGGCTGCAGGTGGTCGGAGATGAAGACCGAGTCGAACCCGGCCTGTTCGGCCCTGACCGCGAACGCGGCCAGCTCCACGGGTCCGAATTGTTCGGCAGATGCCTTGTAGCCCAATCGCAATGGCATGAATCCTCCCCAACATCGCATCGTTCGGTCAACCCGGAAAGGGGCCGCCGCCGCAGGCGGCGGCTGACGTGCCCAGCCAGCCTACGGATCCGCCGGAGTCAAGGCCCGCCGACGGCATTCTAGAAACCGCGCGCGGCGTCTAGACTGACGGCATGGCGCTCAGCATCAAGACGGCGGAAGCAGACCGACTGGCCCGGGAGTTGGCGGCCGCGACTGGCGAGACCCTGACGGACGCCGTGACGAAGGCCCTGCGGGAGCGTTTGGACCGGGTCCGGACGAAGCAGGACGACTATGTCGAACGGATTCATCGACTCCAAGACGAAATCGCTGCACTACCGATAGTGGATTTCAGAAGTCCCGACGAGATCATCGGATATGACGAGCATGGTCTGCCCTCGTGACGGGACTCGTCGTTGATTCTTCGGCCGTGGTCGCCATTTCCCTGAGGGAACCAGGGCACGAATGGCTCACCGACCAAGTGCGTGATCGCTCCGGCCCGATGATGTCCGCGCCGAATGCACTCGAGGTGACCATGGTGCTGGAAAGCCGACTGGCCGTGAGTTCGGGACTGGGTCGACGAATCCTCACCCAACTCGGGATCGAGGTCATCTCGTTCACCCCGGAAATGGCCGATCGGGGAGCGCACGCCTGGCGCCGATTCGGCAAGGGAAGCCATCCCGCCGCGCTGAATTTCGGCGACTGTTGCACCTATGCACTGGCCGAGCAGACCGGGCTGCCGATCCTCTGCGTGGGCAACGATTTTGCCCGCACGGATCTCCGGGTGATCCGGCCGCCGGACTGAAAGCCCTGACGTGACAACACACGTCAGCACGTCAGGTCAGGTCAGTTCGTCAGGTCAGTTCGTCAGGTCAGTTCGTCAGGCCAGGTCGTCAGGTGGCGACGGCGTCACGCACGACCCCGGCAATGGCCTCGGCCTCGATCAGGAAGCCGTCGTGTCCGTAGTCCGAGTGCATGATGACCAGGTCCCGAGCGGTGGGGGCGGTCGCGATCAGCTCACCCTGGGACGGCAGGAACAGCCGATCGGAATCCACCACCGCCACCGTCAGCTCGGCCGAGATGCGCTGCAGCGCAGCGTCGATGCCGCCACGGCCACGGCCGATGTCGTGCGAGTTCATCCCCTCGGTGAGCACCAGGTAGGAATTCGGATCGAAACGCCGGCCCAGCTTGTCCCCGTGGTGCTGCAGATAGGACTGCACGGCGAATCGTCCGCCGCGCAAAGTGTCCTCGTCGCCCTGTGCGGCCCGGCCGAACCGAGTGTCCAGTTCGAGGGCCGATCGGTAGGTGGTGTGCGCGATCTGCCGGGCGATGCCCATTCCGGTCAGCGGCGCGGGGCCGTCGTAGTAGTCACCGCCGGCGAAGTGCGGGTCCGCCCGGATCGCGGCGATTTGCGGGACACTCCAAGCGATCTGGTCGCCGGTGAAGTAGGCGCAGGTGGCCAGCGCGATGGCCCGGGCGACCCTGTCGGGATGGCCGACCGCCCACTCCAGCACGCGCATACCGCCCATCGACCCGCCGAGCATCGCGGCGAACCGTTCGATGCCCAGCTGGTCGGCCAGCAGCACCTCCGCCGCCACCTGATCCCGCACGCTGATCCGCGGGAAGCGCGAGCCGTACGGCCGGTCGTCGGGTGCGATCGACGACGGCCCGGTACTGCCGCGGCACCCGCCCAGCACGTTCGCCGCAATGACGAAGAACTTCTCGCTGTCCAGCGGCGCACCCGGTCCGATAAGGCCGTCCCACCACCCCGGTGTCGGCTGGCGCGGGCCGGCCGGCCCGACCACATGCGAATCCCCAGTGAGCGCGTGCAGGACGAGAATTGCGTTGTCCCGCAACGGGTTCAGCGTTCCCCAGGTCTCGTACGCCATGGTCACGCCGGCTAGCCGGGCACCGGATTCGGTGACCAGCGGGCCGATGTCGGCGTAGATCCGTGCGTCCGGCAGCGGATGCGCGCCCCGGTCGTCCTGGTAGGGCAGCGCGATGCCGGAGCCGGCGGTGGTGGTGCCGGCTCCGGTGCGATCGCTGACCGCTGTCATGAAGGACGCCGCGTCACGGTGGTGCCGTCAGTCCGACTTCGCGGCGCGGAAACCGGCCTCGAGATCGGCCAGGATGTCGTCGATGTGCTCGATGCCGACGGCCAACCTGATCAGCCCCGGGGTGACGCCGGTGGTCAGCTGCTCGGCTTCCGCCAGCTGGGCATGCGTGGTCGACGCCGGGTGGATGACCAGCGACCGCACGTCACCGATGTTGGCCAGGTTGGTGAACAGCTCGAGGGCGTCGGTGAACGCCTGACCGGCCGGGACGCCGCCCTTGATCTCGAACGAGACGATCGGGCCACCGCCGTTGGGTGAGTACTTGAGTTGGCGGTCGTGCCAGGCGCTGGAGTCCAGCCCCGGGTAAGACACGGACTCGACCTCCTCGCGGCCGGAGAGCCACTCGGCGACCCGCAGCGCGTTCGAGTTGTGCCGCTCCAGACGCAGCGATAGCGTCTCGATGCCCTGCGAGATGAGGAAGGCGTTGAACGGGGAGATGGCCGGGCCGATGTCCCGCAGCCCCTGCAGCCGGGCCTTGAAGATGAAGGCCACGTTGGTCTTGAAGAGCCCCTCCGGACCCAGGTCGACGCCCCAGGTGAGGTTGTTGTAGCT
>JBBQGJ010000337.1:0-7476 GCA_038322925.1 Mycobacteriales bacterium | reverse complement strand
GCGCTCCGCAAAGTCCTATGGGCACAACGAATTACAGACATGTCATCCCCCAGCCCGGACGACACGAAAATCACCGAGGCCCTACTCGACACGCTCGCCTACGCGGCCTGACCAGACGTCAAGACTGCGAAAGTCCACCGTGAGTCTCGCCGCGGGTTTGCGGACGAGACCACCCGGCGCGATACCCTCTGCGCCATGCCCGGGCGGGAACTTGTACTGGTGTGCCGACGCGAGGTCGACCTGCTGCGCGTCGCCAGCGCCGCGTGTCCGCCCGAAGCGTCATCGAAACCGTCACCGGATCACTGACCCGTCGTTGATCGCGCCGGGGAGCGCACCGTCGCGCTGACCCTGCCCCCTCCGCAAGCCACCCAAGCCCACCGCATGGCACAGCCGTTCTGACCCACGGTCCGGCCAGCCCCGGCCGCCTGCGAACGGTCACCCTCCGCCTACCCGCTGACCCCGGCCACCCACCGGCGCGCGCGCCCACTCCTCAAGGAAAACCTGATGGCCCTTCCCGATTTCCTCATCATCGGCGCACCCAAGGCCGGGTCGACGGCGTTGCACGTCGCCCTGGCTCAGCATCCCGATCTGTTCCTGTCCGACCCGAAGGAACCCAAGTTCTTTCTCTGCGACGAGCAGCCCCCGGATCCGGCGCACCAGCGCGGCCCTGGCGACGCGCACAGTGCCCAGGAATGGGTGTGGGACCGCAACCGCTACGAGGCGCTGTTCGCCAAGGCGCCGGCCGGCACTTTGCGCGGCGAGAGCACGCCGTTCTCCCTGTGGGACTCGGCATCCCATGGGCGGATCCGCGCGCTGATTCCGGACGTCAAGATGATCGCCGTTATTCGCGACCCGATCGACCGGGCCTACTCCAACTGGACGCACCTGTGGTGCGACGGGCTCGAACCGGAGAGCGACTTCCTCACGGCCTGCCGCCTGGAACCCGAGCGGGCCGAGGCCGGTTACGCCCCGTTCTGGCGCTACCTCGAGACCGGTCTGTACGGGCAGCAGCTCGAGCACCTGTTCACCGTCCTCCCCCGCGAGCAGGTCTTCGTGCTGCGCTACCGGCAGCTGATCGACGCGGCCTCGCAGACGCTGGACGACATCGCCGCGTTCCTCGGGGTGCGCACCGGCCTGGTGTCCACCGTGCCGCGCTCCAACGTGTCGAACTGGGTGCCCGATAGCCCGATCAACCGGACCTTGCAGAAGGCCATCCGTGCTGGCGCGGTGGCAGGGGCGTACGTCCCGCCGCAGGTGTGGCGGCAGGCGCAGAGGCCGTTGCTGGCGGCACTGCATCGGGGCGGTCGGCGCCGTCCGCCGTTGCCGGTCGAGCAGCGTAGGACGCTGCTGCCGTACTACGAATCGGACGTGGTGCTGCTGGGCAGGCTGACCGGGGTCGACTATGCTGACTGGTTGAACGAATCCGGGCGGGGTGCCTTCAGCGAGCGGCAGGCCTGATCGCTGCTGGACTCACTCGTAGGGCACGAACGTGGTCCGCAGATCGTTCGCCCCGTCGGCGCGCCGCGTCTCGTAGTACAACCGCAGGCCATCGGGCAGTTGGGCGACCGTGACGTAGCGCAGCGTCCGGCCGTCCCGCTCGATCGGGCCGCCGACCGCGACGAAGTCGTCGGGACTCGCGCCGACCGCGACACCGGTGCGCTCGTACCAGTTCTCCGCGGCGGAGGCCCGCCCGTCGTAGGTTGCCAGCCACTTGCCGTGCCACTCCCACGCGCTGGTCACCCGCACCCCCCGCTGGTCCCAGGAGTTCGCGGTCGGCAGCAGCGCCGGTCGCTCGACGGTCCAGTCCAACCCGTCGGCGCTGCTGGCGAACCAGGCCTGCATCCGATCGGCCTCCTCCTCGCCCCGGTCCAGCAGGTGCTGGCACGCCCACATCCGCCAGGCGTCGCCTTCCCGGGTGACCACCACGTCCTTCCACGCGGTGTCCGGGTCGCCGGGCAGCACCACGGTCCGGGTTCCGCCGGGAAGTCCCTCCGGGCCTTGGCCCGCCGCCGTGTCCAGCGCCTCCACCCACCAGTGCTTCGACCCGGGCGTCGAGCAGCTGACGTACAGCCGCCAGCCGCCGTCGGGACGCCGGATCAGCGCGGGCCGCTCCAGTGACGCGCAGCGGAAATCGGCCGCCGACACCGCGGCGACGGTTTCGAAAGCGACTCCGTCCGTGGACCGGGCGACAACGTTGGCGTACCCGCGGCCGAGATCGACGGGCCGGCGCAGGCGGTACGCCAGGAAGAACACGCCGTCGTCGTAGACAACGCTCGGTCCGCCGGCCCAGTAACCGTCGCCGGTCCCGGGCGGTTCGATCACCACGGTGGACGGCCCGTCGGTCAGGGCGCTGGTGATCCGGTCGATGAGCGTCACGGCGAGAGCATACGAAAGGCACCGGTCGGTGCGGGACACGACCATGCGGGTACGAATCCCGAAAGGACACCGCCAAAGGGATGACGGATATCCGATCAGCGCACGATTCCTCCCTTTTGCGGGCGTGGGAGACCGGGTGGCGGCGCGGTATGCTCAACCCCATGTCCGGTCAGGGAGTGCTCCTGGTGTGCTGCCGCGAGGTTGACCTCGTGCGCGTCGCCAGCGCTGCCTGTTGTCACGCCGCCTGACACCCGCCGCTCACCAGCGCTGGGGTGTCGTGCCGGCGCATGGGCTCCTCGACCGGGGCCCACCCGTGCGCGTGACACGCACCCAGCCTTCCCCCAGGGATTGCCCGTGCCTGCTGTTCAGCCCGCCACCGCCCACTCTGTGCGATCAACCGACCACGCACAGGATTCAGCCGACGGCGAAGCGAACGGCGCGGCCCGCCCGCGCCGGACACGCCCGGACGCCGCGCGCGGCCAGGGCCAATGGGCCTTGGGCCATCGCGAACCGCTCAATCCCAACGAGCGGATGAAGAAGGACGACGACGGCCTGCACTGCCGGCAGCGGATCGAAACCAGTTACCGGTACACGGGATTCGACGGCATCGACCCGAGTGACCTCCGCGGCCGTTTCCGCTGGTGGGGTTTGTACACCCAGCGGGCCCCCGGCATCGACGGCGGCCGCACCGCGGTGCTGGAGCCGGAGGACCTCGAGGACAAGTACTTCATGATGCGCGTCCGGATCGACGGCGGTCAGTTGACCACGGCCGGGCTGCGGACCGTCGGCGAGGTCTCCACGAAGTACGCCAGGGACACCGCGGATCTGACGGACCGGCAGAACATCCAGCTGCACTGGGTGCGGATCGAGGACGTACCGGACATCTGGCAGGCGCTGGAGGGCGTCGGCCTGAGTACCGCGGAGGCCTGCGGCGACGTGCCGAGGGTGGTGCTCGGTTCGCCGCTGGCGGGCATCGCGTCCGACGAAATCATCGACGGGACCCCGGCAATCCAGGAAATCGTCCGGCGCTTCATCGGCAGTCCGGAATTCTCCAACCTGCCGCGGAAATTCAAGACCGCCATTTCCGGCTCACCCCGGCACGATGTGGCGCACGAGATCCACGACATCGCATTCGTCGGCGTGGTTCATCCCGAATTCGGCCCCGGGTTCGACCTGTGGGTCGGCGGCGGGCTGTCCACCAATCCGATGCTGGGCCACCGGCTCGGCGCGTGGGTTCCGCTGGACGAGGTGGCCGACGTGTGGGCGGGCGTCATCTCGATCTTCCGCGACTACGGCTACCGCCGGCTGCGCAACCGCGCCCGGCTGAAGTTCCTGGTCGCGGACTGGGGTCCTGAAAAATTCCGCACGATTCTCGAATCCCAGTACCTCAAGCGGACGCTCATCGACGGTCCGGCCCCAGAGGTGCCCAGCGGCCCCCGTGATCACGTCGGGGTTCACCCGCAGCAGGACGGCCGGTTCTATGTGGGCGTCAACCCCACCGTCGGCAGGGTTTCCGGCACGCTGCTGACCCGGATCGCCGACCTGGTCGCCGCACACGGTTCGGACCGGGTGCGGATGACCACCGACCAGGGTCTGGTGATCCTGGACATCGAGGCGGACCGGGTCGCTTCGCTGGTGGCAGGACTGGCCGAGTTGGGTCTGTCGGTCATCCCGTCGACGTTCCGCCGGAACATGATGGCCTGCACCGGGCTGGAATTCTGCAAGCTGGCGATCGTCGAGACCAAGGCCCGCGGTATTGCCCTGGTCGACGAGTTGGAGCGCCGGGTCGGCGACCTCGACGTGCCGTTGACGATCAACGTGAACGGTTGCCCGAACGCCTGCGCGCGCACCCAGATCGCGGACATCGGGCTCAAGGGCATGATCGTCACGAATGCCGAGGGAGCCCAGGTCGAGGGCTTCCAGGTGCACCTGGGGGGCGGCCTCGGGCTGGACGCCGGCTTCGGCCGGAAAGTCCGCGGCCACAAGGTGACCGGCGACGACCTTGCCGACTACGTCGAGCGCGTGATCAAGTCCTTCGACGCCCAGCGCGAGCCCGGCGAGCGTTTCGCCCAGTGGGTTGCCCGCGCGGACGAGTCAGCACTGGTATGACAGAAACCAGGGCGCCGGCGCAGTACTGCCCCTACTGCGGCGAGACCAACCTGTGGCCGCACGAGGACTCGCACGGCGCGTGGAACTGCCGGTACTGCCTGCGGGTGTTCGCGGTGCGGTTCATCGGGATCGCCGGCCGCGGCGCGGCCTCATCAGGGGCCGGTCCCACCGTGACGGCCGGCTCGACGGAATCGGTGGTTCCGTCATGATCACCGCGGTGCGCAGCGGAGCGGAATTGTCGGCCGTCGCGCGGAGGGCGTCCCTGGAACTGGCCGATGCGACCGCCGAAGAAATACTGCGCTTCGCCGCCGACGAGTTCGGCGGCGGGCTTGCCGTGACCGCGTCGATGCAGGACACCGTGCTGGTTCACCTCGCATCGAGAGTGCTGCCGGGAATTGATGTACTTTTCCTGGACACCGGCTATCATTTCGTCGAAACCATCGGCACCGCTGACGCCGTCGAGGTCGTGTACCCGGTGAATCTGCGCCGGCTGCTGCCGTTGCAAACGGTCGCCGAACAGGACGCCCAGTACGGCAAGGATCTCTTTGCCAGAGATCCCGATACTTGTTGTGCGCTGCGCAAGGTCGCGCCGCTCAACCGAGCGCTGACCGGGTACGAAGCCTGGGCCACCGGAGTCCGCCGCGCGGAATCGGAGACCAGGGCCAACACCCCCGTCGTGCAATTCGACAGTAAACGCGGAAAGGTCAAGTTCGCTCCGCTGGCCGCCTGGTCCGACGATGATGTCGACCGTTACATCACCGAAAACAATGTGCTGGTGAATCCATTGTTGGGACCGGGTTATCCGTCGATCGGCTGCGAGCCGTGCACGCGACGGGTGCTACCCGGAGAAGATTCCCGGGCCGGCCGCTGGGCGGGCCTGGCAAAGACCGAATGTGGGATCAATCTATGACGAATGCACAGACCGCGGTCGCGTCCGCCGCTGGGACCGCGCCTGCTGGTAGGAGCGCGCCCGCCACCGCCGGTACAGGCACCACGCTCTGGCTGACCGGGCTGCCCAGCGCGGGCAAGACCACCTTGGCGCTGGCCCTGGCCGGCGTGCTGCGCGAGCGCGGCGCCGACGTTGAGGTGCTGGACGGCGACGAGGTCCGGACCCACCTGTCCGCGGGGCTCGGGTTCTCCCGGCGGGACCGGGAAACGCAAGTCACCCGCATCGGCTATGTCGCCGAACTGCTCGCCAGGCACGGCGTCATCGTCATCGTCCCGGTGATCGCTCCGTACCAGGACGCCAGGGAAAAGGTGCGGGCCCACCACGATTCGCACGGCACGCCGATCCTGCAGGTGCACCTGTCAACGCCGGTGGAAGTGTGCGCCGAACGCGACGTCAAGGGGCTGTACGCCAAGGCATTCCGCGGCGAGATCTCCGCGATGACCGGTGTCGACGATCCCTACGAAATCCCGGTGGATCCCGACCTGCGGATCGACACCTCCACGCTCGATCAGGAGACATCGGTCGCGGCACTGCTCGGCCTGCTGCTGGAAAGGGGACGGCTGTGACACTCACCGACACCGTGAGCCGTGAGCGTGTCACCAGCCCGCACTTGAAGACGCTGGAGTCGGAGGCCATCCACATCCTGCGGGAGGTGGCGGGTCAGTTCGACCGGCCGGTGATCCTCTTCTCCGCGGGCAAGGATTCGGTGCTGGTGCTGCACCTGGCGCGCAAGGCATTTCATCCGGCCCCGCTGCCGTTCTCGCTGCTGCACGTGGACACCGGGCACAACTTTCCTGAGGTGCTGGAGTACCGAGACCGGGCGGTCGCGCAGGGCGGGCTGCGGCTGCAGGTCGCGCACGTGCAGGACTGGATCGACGACGGTCGGCTGACCGAAAGGCCGGACGGCACCCGCAACCCGCTGCAGACCGTCCCGCTGGTGGACACCATCGCGGCGGAGAAGTTCGATGCGGTGATCGGCGGCGCGCGGCGCGACGAGGAGCGGTCCAGGGCCAAGGAGCGGATCTTCTCGCTGCGGGATTCGTTCGGCGGCTGGGATCCGCGGCGTCAGCGCCCGGAGCTGTGGGGTCTGTACAACGGCCGGCACGCGCCGGGCGAGCACGTCCGGGTGTTCCCGCTGTCCAACTGGACCGAATTGGACGTCTGGAACTACATCGAGGCGGAGGGCATCGAGCTGCCGCAGATCTACTACTCCCATCAGCGAGATGTCTTCCGGCGCGGCGGCATGTGGCTGGCGCCGGGGGAGTGGGGCGGGCCAACGGGTCGCGAGGTGATCGAGCGGCGCACCGTGCGGTACCGGACGGTCGGCGACATGTCCTGCACCGGCGCGGTGGAGTCCACCGCGACCGATGTGCGTGCGGTGATCGAGGAGATCATCGCCACCCGGATCACCGAGCGCGGTGCCACCCGCGCCGACGATCAGCTCGGTGAGGCCGCCATGGAAGACCGCACGCGCGAGGGATATTTCTGATGAGTACGGCTGTACCGATCGACACCACACCGATCGACACCACACACGCCGATGTCACACCGACCGACGGCACCCCCATCGACGTCCATGAGTTGGCCGCCGAACTGACGACCAGCCGCCGGTTGCTGCGGTTCGCGACCGCGGGCTCGGTCGACGACGGCAAGTCCACGCTGGTGGGCAGGTTGCTGCACGATTCGAAGTCGGTGCTGTCGGACACCCTTGATGCGGTGGAGCGGACGTCGCAGGCCCGCGGGCTGGACACCCCGGACCTGTCGCTGCTGGTCGACGGATTGCGCGCGGAGCGGGAACAGGGCATCACCATCGACGTCGCCTACCGCTACTTCGCCACTCCGGCGCGGACGTTCATCCTGGCCGACACCCCCGGGCATGTGCAGTACACCCGGAACACGGTGACGGGCGCCTCGACGGCCGACCTGGTCGTCATCCTGACCGACGCCCGGACCGGGGTGGTCAACCAGACCCGGCGACACGCGGCGGTTGCCGCGCTGCTCGGTGTCCCGCACCTGCTGCTGGCGGTGAACAAGATCGACCT
>JBBQGJ010000336.1:0-7492 GCA_038322925.1 Mycobacteriales bacterium | reverse complement strand
GTCGCCGATCTGCTCTCCAAGCCAACCCAGATCGGTTACATGAACGGCTTGGCGTTGACCATCGTCATCGGCCAACTCCCCAAGCTGTTCGGGTTCTCGGTGGACGCCGACGGGTTGATCGGCGAATTCGTGGGGTTTGTCCGGGGTGTCGCCGATGGCGAGACGGTGTCCGCTGCATTGGCGATCGGTGTCGGATCGCTTGTGCTGATCCTCGCCTTTCAACGGTTGCTGCCGCGGATTCCCGGGGTGCTTGTCGCGGTCGTGCTGGCGATCCTCGCGGTGAATCTCTTCGACCTGGTGGACCGCGGAGTGAAGGTGGTCGGTCCGCTCCCAGAGGGTTTCCCGCCATTCACCGTGCCGGTCGTCCCGCTCGGGGACCTGACGCTGCTGTTGGCGGGAGCCCTTGGGATCGCGCTGGTGTCGCTGACCGACACGATTTCCACCGCCTCGGCGTTCGCCGCTCGCAGCGGCGAGACGATCGACGGTGACAAGGAAATGATCGGCATCGGCGCGGCCAACATCGCCGCCGGGTTCTTCCAGGGCTTCCCGGTCAGCACCAGCGGATCCCGCACCGCGGTCGCCGCGCAGAACGGCGCGAAAACCCAGGTGACGGGGTTGGTCGGCGCGGCCGCGATCGCCCTGATGCTGCTGTTCGCGCCGGGATTGCTGCGGAATCTCCCGCAACCCACGCTCGCCGCCGTGGTCATCGCCGCCTCGCTGTCGCTGGCCGACATCGCCGGAATGCGACGGCTGTGGCGCCAACGCAAGTCCGACTTCGCCCTGGCGGCCGCCGCCTTCCTCGGCGTTGCGCTGCTCGGGGTGCTCCCCGGCATCGGTCTGGCGGTCGCGCTGTCAATCCTCGACGTCTTCCGTCGGGCTTGGCGGCCCTACCAAGCCGAGCTGGGCCGGGTTCCGGGGTTGGCCGGTTATCACGACACCGGGGTCTACCCGAACGCCGACCGGCTGCCGGGTCTGGTGATCTTCCGGTTCGACGGTCCGCTGTTCTTCGCCAACGCCAACACCTTCCGAGACAAGGTGCTGGCGTTGTCCGAATCCGATCCCCGACCGCAGTGGATCCTGGTCGCTGCCGAACCCATCACCGACATCGACACCACCGCCGCGGACATGCTCGAGGACCTCGACGGCACTCTCAACGTCAACGGTGTCAGCCTGGTCTTCGCGGAGATGAAATCGCCCGTCCGTGACCGGGTGGAACGGTACGAACTGACCGGCACCATCAATCCCGAGCATTTCTACCCGACCATTTCCGAAGCGGTCCGCGCATATCAACGGAACACCGGCGCCGAGTGGAGCGCCGAATCCGGTTCCGCGTGACGCCCCGCGACCGTACCCCAGGACCGTTCTGCCACCACTGGGAGATCGGAAAGCCGCCGCTCAGCCGACCACCGACCGGTGGCCGGCCGAGTCACGGCCGGCCGCGCCAGCCCTCTGACGTCACGCTCAGCTCCGCGTATGTCACGCTGGAGGGGTGAGCAGACACGGCTGGAACTCCGAATCGGACGTGTCCCCGGCCGGGCGGTACGCCGCGGCGATGCGCGCCAGGCAGCACCCGGAACTGGCCGAGTTCGCCGCGAGCAGGCCGTTCATCCTCGACCCGTTCCAGGTCGATGCCTGCCGCGCACTGGAGGACGGTCGCGGCGTCCTGGTGTGCGCACCCACCGGCGCCGGAAAAACCGTTGTCGGTGAGTTCGCCGTGCACCGCGCGCTGACCACTGACGGGAAATGCTTCTACACCACGCCCATCAAGGCCCTGTCGAACCAGAAGTACACCGACCTGGTGGCGCAGTATGGTCCCGCGCGGGTGGGCCTGCTCACCGGCGATACCTCGGTGAACTCGCACGCCCCGGTGGTGGTGATGACCACCGAAGTGCTGCGTAACATGCTGTACGCCGCCTCGCCGGACCTGACCGGGCTCACCGCGGTGGTGATGGACGAGATTCACTACCTGGCAGACAAGTTCCGCGGTGCGGTGTGGGAGGAGGTCATCCTGCACCTGCCCGCAGAGGTGCAGCTCGTCGGGCTGTCGGCGACCGTCTCCAACGCGGAGGAATTCGGCGCCTGGCTGCAGGAGGTGCGCGGCGAGACCACCGTGGTGGTCGACGAGATCCGCCCGGTACCGCTGTGGCAGCACATGCTGGTGGGTCGGCGAATGTTCGACCTGTTCTCCGGGCCGACCGACCCACCCCCGGTGCACTCGAACGGCAGCGGTGCGAACGGCAACGGTGCGAACGGCAGCGGTGCGAACGGTAGCGGTGCGAACGGCAACGGCAGTGACGGCGCAGGGCAGGTGATTCTGCCGCGGCTGCGGATCGACCCCGCACTGGCAAGGGCGGTCAGCGACGCGCAGGCAATGGCCGACCGGTTCGGCTCCGGGTCGGACGGCCCGCGGGACCGGCGCCGCGGCGGGTCGGGGCAGGGCTTCCACGGCGGACCGCGCTGGCGTCCGCCGGCCCGAGTGGACGTGATCGAGAAACTCGACGGGTCCGGCCTGCTGCCTGCGATCACTTTCATCTTCTCCCGTGCCGGCTGTGACGCGGCGGTGGCGCAATGCGTGCGGTCCGGGCTGCGGCTGACCTCCGAGGCCGAACGCGAGGACATCCGCAGGATCGTGGAGAGGCGGACCGCCGGACTGGCCGAGACAGACCTGGGCGTGCTCGGCTACTGGGAATGGCGCGAGGCGCTGGAACGCGGGCTGGCCGCGCACCACGCCGGGCTGCTGCCGGTGTTCAAGGAAACTGTCGAGGAACTGTTCGTCGCGGGGCTGGTGAAGGCCGTCTTCGCCACCGAGACCCTGGCGCTGGGCATCAACATGCCGGCCAGAACCGTGGTGCTGGAGAAGCTCACCAAGTACAACGGCGAGGGCCACGCCGATCTGACACCGGGGGAGTACACCCAGCTGACCGGGCGGGCCGGACGCCGCGGCATCGACATCGAGGGCCACGCCGTTGTCATCTGGTCCCCGGGGATGGACCCGCATGCGGTCGGTGGGCTGGCCTCGCGCCGGACCTACCCGCTGCGGTCCTCGTTCCGGCCCAGCTACAACATGGCCGTGAACCTGGTGGACCGGCTCGGTCGATCCGCCGCTCGGGAGTTGCTGGAGCAGTCCTTCGCGCAGTACCAGGCGGACGGATCCGTGGTCGGGATGGCCCGCCAGGTCGCTCGCAACGCCGATGCCATCAAGTCACATGCCGCGTCCATGCACTGCCACCTTGGCGACGTCACCGAGTACCTCGAACTCCTCGGCCGGTTGTCCGCCGCGGAGAAGGAATTGGCCAGGGCGGGTGCGAGCCGCCGGCGCGGCGAGACCGACCGGGACCTCGCGGCGTTGAAACGTGGCGATGTGATTGCGATCCCCACCGGCCGTCGTTCGGGCCTGGCCGTCGTGCTCGATCCGGGCGTGGCCACCGACGGAACGGCGCGCCCGCTGGTGGTCACCGCCGGGCGCTGGGCGGGCCGGTTGACGACTGCCGACTTCCACGGACCGGTGCCCTCCCTCGGCCGGGTCAAGCTGGGAAAGTTCACCGACCACCGCTCCCCGAAGGTACGAAGGGATGTCGCGTCCGCATTGGCGTCGACGGGCATCTCGGTGCCGGCCCGCGGCAAGCGGCGCGCCCCAGAAGACGACGTCGATCTGACTGTGCTGCGCCGGGCGGTGCGCGCGCACCCCGTGCATGGCTGTTCCGATCGGGAGGAACACCTGCAAAGGGCTCGCCGCTGGCAACGACTGACGGCGGAGAACCAGGCGTTGGCCGAGAAGGTGGCCAAGGCCCGCGGATCGCTCGGCCAGGATCTCGACCGCATCCTGCAGCTGCTGTCCGAGCGGGGCTATGTCATCGGGGACAAGTTGACTCCAGCAGGCCGGACGCTGTCCCGGATCTGGTCGGAGAGCGACCTGGTGGTGGCCGAGTGCCTGCGCCGGGGGCTGTGGGAAGCTCTCGATCCGGCGGAACTGGCCGCTGTGGTGTCCGCGCTGGTCTTCGAATCGCGCCGGGATTCGCCGGGGGCGGGCCGCACCGCCCAACCGCGCAGCACCGCGGCGGCCGAGGCGATGGCCGCGACTATCCGGGTGTGGTCCGAGATCACTTCGCAGGAAAGGGATTTCGGGCTCCCGGCTACCCGCGAGCCCGATCTGGGGTTTGCCGCCGCGCTGTCAGCCTGGGCGAGGGGCGGCTCGTTGACGGACGCGATGACGGTGGCGGTGGCCGGCGGTACCGACGTCACTGCCGGTGATTTCGTCCGGTGGTGCCGGCAGGCGGTGGACCTGCTGGACCAGGTCGCCGTGGTGGCCGGCGGCGTCGTCGCGGAGACCGCTGGTGCTGCGGTCACCGCGCTGCGCCGGGGGGTGGTGGCGATGGGCTCCGTCTGACGGACGTACCAATCGTGAAGTGTCAACCCGGTATCAACCCGGTATCAACCCGGAAGTATCAGCACCGGCCTCCCGGTACTCCCGGTACTCCCGGTACTCCCGGTCGTGCCGCCGCCATATCCTGGTGATCTCCGGTGGCTCATGGAATTCGGGCAGCCCCGATCGAGCGACGCGGCGATCCGCGCCCGCACTTCGAAGGCGTGGTTGGATCACTTCAGGACGCCGATGCATTCGGCGTGATCAAGGAGGGCGCGATGAGCACGCCGCAGGGGCAGGGCGGTCAGCCGGGCGATGGGCAGGATCCGCGCCCGTGGTCCGCTCCGGAACCCGACGCAGACGAAGCCGATTCGGGGGCCACGACGGTCTTCCGCCCGCAGGACCACCTTCCTCCCAGCTCGCCGTCCGGTTCAGCCTCTGGCACAGATCAACAGACCCCCAGTGGGTCCGCGCCGCCAGCGCCGTCCGGCCGTGATCCCGGGGCGACCGAGGTCTACCAGCAGACACCGGGCGGCGGTCAGCCCTCGTATACCCCACCGCCCACCACCGCGGAACAGGGCTACGGCCAGCAAGGTGGCCAGCAAGGTGGCCAGCAGGGTGGTTACGGCCAACCGCCGTACGGCCAGCCCTACTACGGTGAGCAGGGCAATCCCTCCTACGGGCAGCAGCCGGGCTACGCGCAGCCGGGCTACGGGCAGCAGCCGGCCGCCTATGGTCAGCAGCCGGGCCAGCCGCAGGACTACGGCCAGTACCAGCAGCCCCAGGACTACGGCCAGCAACCCGGATACGGCCACCAACCTGGATACGGCCAGCAACCGGGTTACGGTCAACAGCCGCAGGACTACGGGCAGCAGCCGCAGGACTACGGTCAGCCAGCTGCCTATGGTCAGCCCTACGGCCAGGGCTCGGCCTACGGTCAGCCGGGCTATGAGCAAAGCAGTTACACCCAGCCGGGCGGCTATGCCGGAGCGGCCGCGGCTGCCACCCAGACGGCGCCGGCCAAGAAGTCGAACCAGGGCTTGATCATCGGGATCGTCGCCGCCGTGGTCATTCTCGCGCTTGCCGCGGTCGCCCTGTTGGTCTGGCCCGGATTCCTGAACAAGAAGGTCTTCGACGAGCGGCAGGTCAGTCAGGGCGTGACCAATGTGCTGACCGGCGCACCGCCCACCGGCTACGGCCTGAGCGGGGTCAGCAATGTGAGCTGCCCGTCCGGCGAGCAGGTCAAGGCGGGGACATCATTCCAGTGCACGCTGAAGGTGTCCGGCGCCGACCGCAGCGTGACGGTCACCGTGAAGGACGACCAGGGCACCTACGAGGTCAGCCCGCCCAACTGACCGCCCGAGACCGCTGACCGCACAAGGATTCTCCGGCGGACCGGGCCGGTGGCGGATACTGCACGGGTGGAGTCCGGACCTGCGCTGAACTATGCGCGCACCAGCGACGGGGTGACGCTCGCCTATCAGGTGATCGGACAGGGACCTGCGCTCGTCTGGCTGCCGTCGCTGAGCAGTCTGCACGCGCAGTGGCGGGTACCGGTGCTGCGCGCGGCCTACCTCGAACTCGCCCGGTCCATGACGCTCGTGCTCTCCGACGGCCGCGGCAACGGCAGCTCGGACCGCCGGGTGGACACCGCCGATCTGGGACTGGACGCGCACCTGCGCGACCTGGACGCGGTGGTGTACGCGGCCGGCATCACGACGACCGCGCTGCTCGGGTACTACCACTCGGCCACGACGGCGATCGCCTTCGCCGCCGATCACCCGGAGCAGGTCGGCCGGATGGTGCTGTTCGGCGGCGCCGCCCGGTTGCGCGACGCAATGAGTCCGGTACAGACCCAGGCGCTGCTGTCCCTGGTCGAGCAGGACTGGGATCTGTTCGCCGATACGGCCGCGCATGCCTGGCTGGGCTGGGCGGCCGGCGAGTCCGGCCGACAACTGGCGGAGGTCTTCCGCACAGCGGCCACTCCGTCGGTGGCCAAGGCATGGTTCGAGGCCGCTTCCCGGATCGACGTCACCGATCGGCTGCCGCAGGTGCAGGCGCCAACCCTGGTGCTGCACCGGCAGGGTGAGCGGCAGATGTCGGTCGAGGTGTCGCGCAGGCTGGCCGACGCGTTGCCGCGCGGCCGGCTGGTGGAGTTGGCCAGCTGGTGGAGTTGGCCGGCTCGTTCCCGACGCTTTTCCTGGAGGACGCCCGCGGCGACCTCGAGCTGATCACCCGGTTCCTGGTCAGCGGTGAGGTGGCCCCGGCAGCGGAGGTCGCCGGCAAGTCGCCGGCATCGTCCGCGACTGCGACACCAGACGCTGTGACCGCGCGCGAGCTGGACGTGCTCAGGCTGCTGGCCGCCGGCGACTCGAACGCCGAGATCGCCGGGAGGCTGGGCATCACCGTGCACACCGTCGAGCGGCATGCCGCGAACCTGTACCGCAAGATCGGTGCAAGGGGGAGGGCCGACGCGACCGCCTACGCACTGCGCCGCGGACTCGCCTGACGGGATTCCGTCATTCCCAATGGTCGCTGTCATGGATGTGGCCGCGGACCCGACGCGGGAAAGATGGCAGACATGACGACCACCCGACCCGCAGCACCCACCGGCCGTTCCTGGCAGCTGGCCCGGCTGACCGCTCCGATCGCCAGGCTCCTCGCCGGAAGCCGCTACATTCCGTTGTGGGCGGTGGTGCATCACCGGGGCCGGGTGACCGGCCGGGAGTTGACCGTGCCGGTCGCGGTCCGGGTCACCCGGGACGCGTTCGTCATCGTGCTGCCCTGGGGACCGGGGACGAACTGGGCCCGCAACGTGCTCGCGGCGGGTGGATGCGTGCTCCACTGGAAGGCTGCGGACCACCGGGTGGACGAACCCACCGTGATCGGCCCCGACCTGGCGCGGGCCTCCTTCTCTCGCTCGCAGTGGTTCGTGGTCGAGAAGCTGATGCGGGCCGATTCGTTCCTGCTGCTGCACCGCCAGAGCTAGGAGAGGCTAGGTGGCTGGTGTCGAACGACCGCATTTGGAGGCCACGCGCAAACCCGACAAATCGCGTGGCGCGGAGATGGCCACACGAGCCTCAGAACCGATCGGTGGACCAAATCAGGTCGGCGCGAGACCGCAGTCTT
>JBBQGJ010000335.1:0-7494 GCA_038322925.1 Mycobacteriales bacterium | reverse complement strand
TGGCCGTTCCACTGCTGCTCAAGCCTCGAGAAGGGGAGGCCGATTCGATGGCCGCACATACTGCGGTGAGGATCGTCGATGACCTCGACGGCAGCAAGGGCGCGAAGACCGTTGCGTTTGCCCTATATCCCCGCTCATAGGCGGTCAGGGACTTTCGACACTGGCCCATTCAGCGTCGGTGGGTGTTGGGTCGACGGCACAGCAGATGCGGCACCTAGCGATGCCCATCAATGATTCGACTGTCGGTTTCGGTAGATCGTCGGTCAGTCCAAACCACGGAGAGCACCATAAAGTACACAGCCCCAGGGCAGCCGGGCAGCATCGTCGAAGTCAAGCCGCGCTATGAGAACTTCATCGGCGGTAAGTGGCTTGCGCCGACGCACTACAAGTACCGAACCGATCTGAGTCCTGCCACGGCGGGACCGATCACTGAGGTCGCAACAACACCCACCACACCGACCCCGTGAGGAACGCGCCATGCAGCCCGCCCGCCCCGCACGACCATCGCCTCTCATCCTCACCTTCGACAAGGACAGCGTCACCGGCGATGCCGATCATAGCCCGAGTGTAAAGGAGGCGGGGGGTCAAGTCCCAGGGCGAACGAGCGCCCGAAAATGGACGTTTTTAGAGTCCTCTAGCACAACAGCGGAGGAGCCCCCTGCAAGCACCACAGAAATAGCCAAGTACAAGACAGACAGAAGACAGGAGATGGAGTCATGACACACATCGAGGGAAAGGTTGCGATCGTTACAGGCGCTGGCGCGGGAATCGGCCGGGCAACGGCCATCCTATTAGCCAAAAACGGTGCCAAGGTGGTCGTCACCGACATCAACGAAGCAGAAGGAAACGAGACAGTTGACACGATCACGGCCGGCGGAGGAGAAGCGATCTTCCTCACCCATGACGTGTCCTCGGAGCAGCAGTGGCAGCATGTGCTGGCAGCCGCCAAGGACCGCTTCGACGGTATCGACGTGCTGGTCAACAACGCCGGCATCTACCTGATCGCACCCCTCGCCGAGATCACCTTGGAGCAGTGGAACAAGCTGTTCTCGATCAACGTCACGGGAGTGTTCTTGGGCTCGAAGCATGCGGTTCCCTACCTCGTCGAGCGAGGCGGCGGGTCGATCATCAACCTGTCCTCGATCGCGGGACTGCTCGGAGCCGCTGGTCACGCCTGCTACGGGGCGAGCAAGGGCGCGGTACGACTCCTGACCAAGGACCTAGCCGCTGAACTCGGCGGGCAGAACATCCGGGTCAATTCCGTCCATCCCACCTATGTGAAAACCGCGATGGCCGACTATGGGGCAGCCATGGCCGGAAAGACCCTAGAGGAGATGGGCCGCGACATGTCGGTGCTCGGCCGCCTCGCCGAGCCCGAGGACATAGCGAACGTGATCGCGTTCCTCGCGGCCGACGAATCGCGCTACCTGACGGGGGCGGAGTTCGTCGTCGACGGCGGTGGAGGAACTTCGATCCTGTCCGTGTGAACCCTCACAGCGGACCGGGACGGGCAACCATTGTATTGGGCCCGCCCCGGACACCGGCCACCGAAGTAGCGACGTGTAAGGGCGGGCGCCTGACCTCCCCGCCGATCGCCGACATCGGCGACACCCGGGTACTGGCGCGGGCGATCAGGCCGTGGTGGCGTAGTCGGCGGAGGTGGTGATGGCTTGCGGTGGCAGGCCGCGGAGTTCGGCGATGAGTGTTGCGGGAGGCCGGGTTGGTGACCACTACTCGCCGTGGCGGTGGATCGACTACGCTCTGGCGCCCGATGCACTACAGCGGCTGCATGCAGCAATCCCCGCACCGTGAAGACGCCGGGGGCCCCGCCTCGGCAGGGGCGGCCTCGGTGACCGGCCACGAGTTCGAGCACGGCGCCGACCCCGGCCGGGCCGGGCAACGCCGGGCCGTGGCCTGGGCGCTGGGGGTCAACACCGCCCTGCTGGTCCTGGAGTTCGCCGGCGGGATCGTCTTCGGGTCACTAGCGTTGATCGCGGACGCGGTGCATCTGGTGTCTGACGTCGCCGGGCTGTGCATCGCCCTGCTCGCGCTGGTGCTGACGGCACGGCCGGTCAGCGTGCGTCACAGTTTCGGATTCGGGCGGGCGGAGGTCCTGGCGGCCCAGGTCAGCGCGCTGATGCTGCTCGCCGCTGGCGGCTGGATCCTGTTCGAGGGGGTGGCGCGGTTCCGGGACCCGGTGCCGGTGGATGGAGCCGGGTTGGCGGCGGTCGCTGCCGTGGGCTTGGTCGTCAACCTGGGCAGCGCCGTGCTGGTGCACCGCGCCGAGGGTGAGAGCCTGAACATGCGGGCCTCCTACCTGCATCTGGCCACCGACGCGGCAGGGTCTTTCGGTGCGGTCATCGCGGGATTGCTGATCCTGGGCTTCGGCTGGCTGCGCGCCGACTCCGTCGTCTCGATGGCCACCGCCCTACTGGTGCTATGGGCCGGGTTCAGCCTGCTCCGCAACACCACCCACGTGCTGATGGAGGGAACCCCCCGCGGGATGGCCGCCGAAGCCGTGCGCTCGGTCATGCGCGAGGTCGACGGCGTCGCCGACGTTCACCACCTGCACCTGTGGGACCTGGCCTCGGACGTGCCGGCGTTGTCCGCGCATGTCGTGGTCACCGGCGACCCCACCCTGCGCGACTCACAGCGCACCGCCGATCGGATCAGGGCCGCGCTGCACAACTCCTTCGCGCTCACCCACATCACCCTCGAACTGGAGTGCGCACCGCGGCCCGCAGCCCCCCGGGACGCCGTCGACGGCGACCCAGGTCACCCCACCACCCTCGCGGTCGACGAGCCGCCCGGGCGGGCAGGTTGACCGCGACACCACGGGTCACCGAGGTGCGGGCGCGGCCGGTGTGCCCCGTCCCGTTCGACGCATTTCCGGTCGCGTCCTCAACCCCGGCCCGCGTCCGCCCTTTTGCTGTTTTCAATATTGGCCCCCAACCGGGGTGCAGCCAAGGTAAGCCCAGAACCCGCCATGGGTAGATCAGGAACGAGGTTCCGGCTGACTCCAGGATCGCCCAGGGCTGGGAGGACGGTGGTGTCCGTCCGTTCGATGGGGCCGGTGGCGTTCGGCGCGTGAGCCTGGGCGTAGCGGGAGCTGGTCGGAGTGGGCGATGGCGTCGATCGAGCGGACGGCGTATCCGCGCTTCAAGCGGTTCATGTCCGCGCGGGAACTGCACATGTTCTACACCCCGCAGCCCGACGAGATCGTCTGGGCGCGTGAGGCCGCATCGTCTGACGGACATCTGTTAGCACTGGTCACACAGTAGCCGACCGATGTCGACACCTTCGCAAGGTGGCCTACGATGACGTCGCCGCGCATCACGGCGACGGCGTGCATGCATTCTACGAGGTGCTGGTCACCCAACAACGGCGCGGACACCCACCGGGAGGACCCATTGGCCGACCTGAACCTGATCCGGCCACTCCGATGCCCGCCGCATGGCTTGCGCGGGCATCGGCCGCCCGTCCGGACATTCCGTTGCCGACCGGCATGTCGGACGGCACAGCGCACCGGGTGCCCTTTCGAGCGAGACCACAGGAGACCACAGGCCCTCCCCAGCCCGCTGACATCTGTCCGATGATATGCCCGCTGCCAACCGATCCCACAGAGGCGGGGGACAGCCCGGCGGTGGGGTAGCAGGTCTGCACCACGGCGGACATCCGGTCGAACCGCCACACCCGACTGACCTACCCGGGCAGAGCAGCACCCCGGTGCTGGGCCGTCCACCACGTGCCTGATCCGTCGATTCGGACAGCACGCCCCGCCACTTCCCCGAATGCGACAGCGCGCCGACCAGCAGATGCGTCGTCCGCCCGTAGCCGTCCCACCCGGCCCGTGTATCCGGCAAATCCCATGTGTACGAGCGAGAAGTACGCTCGTTCTACTCGACCACCAATCGCAAATCGTACGGGAGACTTCCAGTGACAGAAAAGGCCTTTCAAGATTATTACCCCGAATACTTTGCTCATTGTTATGGATGTGGAAGCATGAATGAACTCGGACACCAAATCAAAAGTTCTTGGGATGGTGAAGAATCCGTTTGTCATTTTCAGCCGAAGTCATGTCATACAGCCATCCCGGGTTATGTGTATGGTGGTCTGCTTGCATCACTGGTGGATTGCCACGGCACAGGGACAGCCGCCGCAGCAGGCTACCGCTCCGAGAATCGCCCCATGGATACTGAGCCGCCCTTGCGTTATCTCACTGCTTCCCTGCACGTGGATTATCTCAAACCCACGCCAATGGGACCCATACTCGAAATCCGCGCAAAGGTGAAAAGCGTAAAGGGACGCAAAGTTGTGATCGAAGAGTGGATCGTTGTGAATGGGGTGATCACCGTCCGTGGTGAAGTGGTCGCTGTACAGGTGCCAGAGCAGTTGGTCAAGGAACTACTGAAGGATTGAGCTTGGGTCAAGCCTGGGTCAAGCTCCCCGCGGCACGTGCGGGCCGAGGTCCGCGCGCAGTGGCAGCCAGCGGAGGCTGTCCAGGCGCAGCACGCCGAACAGCGTGCGCATCACGATGCGCCGGGTGTCCTTGTGCCGGAACGGGTGTCCGCAGTCCGGGCAGGCGGCCTGGGCGGACAGCGCGGTGGCCACCTGCTGCTCGACCAGCGTGTCCTGCACCGCGGCGAGCAGGTCGTTGGCCTCCTGCAGCTGCAGACCCACGGTGTCCGGTGCCAGCGCCTCCCTGGTCAGGGTGAACGCCTCGCGCACCACCGTCTGGGTGTCGTCATCGGCGTGCAGCACGACCTGCACGGTGACCTTCATGCCGCCCTAGTCCCGGTCGCGTCGAGGACTGCCAGGGCCCGGTTCACCGTCCGCCGGTCGAAACGGTCCACACCCAGCAGCGGGAGCAGGGCCGCGAGTTCCTCGCGGTGCTCGCCGAACCGCGGGAGGTCCTCGGCGTCCAGGAGCATGCTCACAATCTCGGCCACCCGGACGGTCGCGGCCAGCACGTGACAGGGCTGGGTCTGCTCCAGGAAGGCCAACACCCCGCCGCAGCCCTCCGGCGGACCCGCCCGACGGCCACCGGTGCAGCGCGGGTACACCCGACCGGGATCCATGGCCAGGATGTGCTCCAGACGCAGGTCGACCCGCCAGCCGGCGGTGAAGTCGTAGTCGTAGACGAACCGTTCCGTCGGCCGTAATCCCAGGTCGGCGAGGCCGACCAGGTGGGGATCGTCGCGGAACCCGACACCGCCGACATAGCTGATGCCGTACTCCACGCCGTGGACGACGAACCGGTGCAGATGCTCACCGTCCCAGCCGAACGCGGTTCGCACGACGGCGTGCAGACCGGCGATCGTGGTGTCGGCCCGGACGAGCAGGCGCCGCCAGATCAGCGGACTGACCCCGTGCAGCACCCCCCGCAGCTGATAAACGGCCGGGGATGCGGGCTTGGTGTTGTCAGGCATGACGCTCATCCTCACGCCGTGGGAGACCCGGAGCAGGGAGGACAGACAAGACGCTGTAGTGGCTGCTTTATGAGAGCGCCGCGCGAGCCGAGGAAGTCCTCGCCCTCGACGTCGCCGACCTCGACCCCCTCCGGCGCCGCGCGGTAGTGATCGGGAAGGGAGGCGAGCCGAGCTGATCGGCCGGGAAACCAAGACCGCCCGTCTGCTGCCCCCCGTCTGCTGCACCAGCGGCGGGAAGGCCCGCTGTTCCTGGCCGATATCGCCCCCCGCACCGGCCCGCCAGCCCGCTTTGGCCGACCTCGACCCCGACTCGGGGCGGGCACGGCTGTCCTACCGGCGAGCCGCGGAAGTGTTCAAGCGGCGCCAGGTTGCACCAGCTGCGGCACTCGCGGCTGACACACTTGGCCGAGGCCGGAATCGCGCTCCCGATACTGATGGCCAAAAGCCGCCACACCAGCCTGAACAGCCTGGCGATCTACGCCAAACCGACCTTCGACGCCGTCGCCGCAGCCACCGCGGCCATCGACCCCGCCCGCCGGCACTGATCTACAGGCCGGCTTGCCTCCCACGGTTTGTCCCGCTCTCCGGGGGTACCGGTACCCCTTGTACGACGGCACGCTCACACCCACGAAACAGACCCCGACGACCCCGACGAACCAACCCCGGCATCATCCCAGACCGGCCATCCCGCCAAAGTTGACAACGCCGTCCGGGGTGATGTGCCTGCGGGCAGCGTGGGTGCTGGAAATCACATCCACCCGGTGCAGGAAGCACGGGAGAATGATGGCCAGAAACACCGGGACGCCGGGCATTTGCTGCCGGGGGAGGAACCATGCCCATCCTGACCCTGCGATGGCATCGCATCTCCGTGCCCGAACGTGGCATCACCGGCCACGACGACGTGCCCCCAGACCCGCAGAGCCGGGTGCTGCACCTGTGCCGATACCCCGAAAAGTGCTGCACGATCTGCGATCGGCACCGCGAGCGCTGCTGGCATCCGACCGGCCGCCAATCCTGGTGAACCTGTCGAACGAGTAATTCCTTGGAGGTCTCCGCATTCTGGCTCGGTGCTCCCGGTGACGGTGACCCCGCGATGGCGGAGGCGGGTTCAGGTGGGCGCGGTGCCAAACGCTGGTGCCGGTCGTCCGGCTGCGCACCGCCCGGGATCGCCGATTCGGAGTACCGCCGACGCGCTCCGCTGCGAGAGCGCGCTGCCGACGTAGGCCGAAGCTGGATCTCTCGCCGACAGGAGGTCGCCACGCATCGCCCTCGCTGTTGCATCTGGCCAGGCCGGCGGACTCCAGCCCGAGCAGGGGCCCGGGTGGCGGTGGCGATGGGCATCCCGGTGGGGCCTTCGCGGCCCCGGTCGCGGTGATGTAGCTGATCGTTCCGCCGTGCGTGTCGTGGCCCATTCTCGCTGCGGTCACCGCAGGGTCGCAGGACAGGACCATGGCGGCGAACGCCACCAGCTGGTCCCGGTCGGCGAGCGCTGCCGCCACCGCGGCTCCGTCGATCGTCGGCCGTCACCTTCCTCACCGACGGCGGCGACGACGTCCGCGACCTGCCGCTGTACCTCAACCCCGACTCCGAGCACCTGCTGGACTGGTTCCACGTCACCATGCGCCGCCTCACCGTGATGACCAACATGGCCAAGAGTCTCCGCGCCGCACCACCCGACGAGGAGGGCCTCCCCCCGCCGGCCGACCCCGGCGCGGCGGTTGCCGAAGGCCTGCAGCGCCTCAAATGGTTCTGCTGGCACGGCAACGTTGTGCGCGCCCTGCACACGATCAGCGACGTGGAGACCGACGCCGAGGTCGCGGACCCGAGCCCCGGGCAGGCCAAGTTCTTGAAGACCCTGCGCGAGTTCGACACCTACATCCGGGCCAACGCCGGCTCCATCCCCAACTACGGCGAGCGCTACCGGGCCGGCGAAGTCATCTCCAGCTCGATAGCAGAGTCCGCCGTCAACCAGGTGATCAGCAAACGGATGGTCAAGAAACAGCAGATGCGGTGGAGCCCCCGCGGCGCCCACCTGCTCCTACAGCTCCGCACCCGGGTCCTCAAC
>JBBQGJ010000334.1:0-7512 GCA_038322925.1 Mycobacteriales bacterium | reverse complement strand
CGGTCGCAACAGCCGCGATCGTCACCATGACCATGCCGAACGCCGCAGACCGGACCGAGCGGCTGTCGACCAGCAGCAGGGTGGATTCGGCAGCCACGACGGTGAGTCCCGACCACAGCACCGCGACACCGGTCGTCCGCAAGGCGATCGTCACCGCCGCGTCGACCGAGTAGCGAGAGTGCACCAACTCCCGTACCCGCTGGACCAGGAACATCGCGTAGTCGACGCCGAGCGCGATGCCGATCATCGACGACGCGTTCGTGACGAAGTCCGACATCGGCAGCCACAGTGCCGCCACTCCTGCCGCTCCCAGCCCCATGACCAGCGATGACAGCGCGATGACCAGTGGCAGACCGGCCGCCCACATCGATCCGAAGCTGATCAGCAGGACCAGGAAGACGATCGGGATCCCGACCCGCTCGGCGCGTTCGAGGTCGCTCTTGGAGAGCTCGGTCAGCTCGTCGCGGTACGCGCCGAAGCCGCCGACGTAGGCAGCAGCTCCCTCGGGAACCAGGTTCGCGCGGTTCTGCTCGACGGTGTGCGCGACGTGGATGGCCCCGTCGGTACCACCGGAGGTAACCACGCCGAGGACGGCCACGTTCCCGCCCGAGGTGTCCACCGGGGCTGTATCACCGAGGGCATCATCGGGCAGCGCAGTAGCGGGGAACGGGGCTGTCCCGGTCACCCCCACGACCTCGATCAGTGTGTCGGCGGCCGACTGGGTCGCCTGCGTGAGCGCGGCCGGTGCGGCATCCGGCGGCACGGTCACCACCACGAACAACGACGCCAACGGGCTGTGTTCCAGAGTGCGGGCAACGGCTTCCGAGTCGGACGAGTCCGAGGCCTCGCCGCCGGAGACGATGCGGTCCGGAAGGCCGATGGCGAAAATCCCGCCACCCACGCACAGCACCAACCAGCCGACCAGCACCGCTGCCCGATGGCCCAGCAAAAAACGCGAAAGCCGCTCCATCGACTACCGAACCGTCAGCGCCGGCGAAGCCGGGGAATTCAGCTCGGCATCGGCCAGCACGCGATAGCGGCCACGGTGGAACAACAACGGGGCGGCATCGGGTGCAATGCTCATCCCGATGACGGCGCCGACCACGATGACGTGATCTCCCGCTGCATGTATTCGCCTGACCTTGCAGTCGACGTGGGCGGCGGACCCTTCGATGACCGGGCATCCATTGGCACCCCAGCCGAACGGCACGCCGGCGAGTGCCTGCCAGCCGCGTGGCCGATCACGATCGGCGAACCGGCGTGCCAGATCGGTCTGAGCGGCGGCGAGCACGTTCACCGACAACACCGCGCTGCGCCGGATCAGCCGATGACCGCGGCTGGATTTGTTGACGCAGATCAGGACCAACGGTGGATCCAGCGACACCGAGGAAAAGGAGTTGACCGTCATCCCGTACAGCTCGTCGTGCGCGACGGTGGTGACGACCGTGACGCCGGTCGCGAACGCGCCCATCGTCGATCGGAACGCCGCCACGTCGACGCCCCGGCGTCCGTCACGCGACATTGGTGACCCGCAATAAGCTCAGCACCGCGCGCGGACTGATTCCACCCTCGAAGGCGACATATTCGGGCTGAATGAGGTCCGGCCCCCATTTGAGTTTGTAGGCGAGCTGGTCGGCGGCCGGATATATCGACGATCCCTTGTCGGCCAGCAGCCTGATGATCCGGGCGGCGATCCCGCTCCGGCCGGGCTGTTCGTGCTCGTCGGCCAAACTGGTGAAGGGGGTGAAACCGAAATGAAGGTACGGTGCGCCCTCCGTCCGGAATGTCTGGACCGCGGTGGTGACGATCAGCTCCAGCGACCCGGGGGGCGCGTCGGGTCGACGACGCGAAAGGTCGTGCAGCCAGCCGGCATGGCGCCCGTACACCGGCGAGAAGCTCACGTAGGCAAGCGGATCGCCGTCCGGACCGGTGGCGACGAACAGCCGCCGCCGGCAGTCCGCGTCACCGCCGCGTTCCCCCACCATGAACGCCAGTTCCTTGACGTGGCGCCCTTTCGACCGGAGCCAGGCGATGTCGAGCGCGCACAGCTGCTCGTCCAGCGATCCCTGCCGAGCCTCGACAGCCGGCTCGGCCACCGTGACCCCGGCACGCCCTGCCCGAGAAACCTTGTTCCGCAACTGCACATACTTCTTGCCGGCCAGGCTGAAGGTGTCCAGCCGGCGGGCGTAATCAGCGCCGAACTGGTTCACGGTGAAGCCGGCGGCGGCGTACATCCGGGCATCGTCGGGCAGCAGTTGAACTGCCATCACCCGCCGACGGTGCGCCCGGGCGTAGCGCCGGAAAGCGGCCAGCAACGCCGCCTGCTCCGCCGGGTCGGCGAACACACCGCCGAGTTGCACGAAATGGCGGCGCCCGCTCGGCCGATAGGCGATCACCCCGTCGAACCCGACCGGCGAGAAATGCCGGGTCGTGGTGTTCAGCGCGAGAAAGGCCGAGGGATTGTGGGCGTGCCGGCTCAGCATTTCCTCGACGGTGCCGAGGTCAGGCGTCCACGTCGTCGAACTGTCGCGATCCTGTCGATTCGGTCGATCCGGTCGATCCGGTCGATCCGGTCGATTCGGTCGATTCGGTCGACTCGGTCGACTCGGTCGACTCGGTCGACTCAGTGTGCTGCTCATACCGGCTCACGAACTCCTTGTAGTCCGGATGCGTCACGGGTTCGAACGACAACCCGAACGGCTTGAGGAAATTACCGAACAATGCGCGGTCACCGAACAGATGAATGGGTAGGGCCAGCAGCGCCCACTCCGGGCCGATGATCAGGCACCAGAGGCCGGCCACGGCGGCCGCGCTGACCAGGCTGTGCATCGAGTTGTACAGCACGTAGTACGCCTTGGGGATCGGCGCTCCACCGCTACGCCGGTAGGCGATGGCCCCGGGGATGTACCCGATCAGATCGATGTACACGAACAGCAGGACAAATGCCCACCAGCGCACCTCGAAGAAGTTCATCAACAGCAACGCCACCGAAACAGCAAGCCCGACAGCGTATTCGGCGCGCATCAACCGGTAGGTGACCGGAGTAGCGAACAGATTGTGGGAATCCACGACGGATGTCCTTTCAGAGGGTGAGGGGGTCGCCGGCGAGGTAGCGGGCGAGCGGCTCGCTCGCCGCGCCGCGGGACGGCGGGTGGAAGGCCAGCGCGCGCCCCACGGCCAGCAGGTACGCCACGTCGGAAGAACCGACGAAGGCCATGCCACCGGCCGCCGCGGCCGCCGCCATCGAGGCCCGCTCGATCGCCCGTTCCACGCCGAACCTGGCGTACAGCGCACGGGCCAGCAGGGCATCGTTGTCGTCGGTATCGGTCACACCGGCCGCGACGTGCTCCAGCGCGGCGGCCGCCGACTCGAGCTCGACCGCCAGCATCATCCGGTCCTCCGCAGAACCTCTCCCGGACAGGATGACCCGCTCGGCCAGCGCGGACGCCGCACCGAGATACGAAGCGGCGATGAGCAATTCGAACCAGACGAAGCCGCGCTCCTGGATCGGATCCATCACCGCACCGGTGTCCGGATAGAAGCTCAACGCATCGGGCACGAAGACGTCGGTCAGGGTGACCTGATCGCTTTCCGCGCCGGCCAGCGCCCAGCTGTTCCAGAAGGGCTTGCGCTCGATGCCGGCGCTGGTGGCCGGAATGAGGATGATCGCCATCCGCTCCGGTCCCGCATCCGGGTCGACCACTGCAACGCTGGCGCTCATCAGGTCCATCGACCAGGTCAGGCTGCACGGTTTCTTGTCGCCGCTGACCTTCAGCCCGCCCTCGACCCGAACTCCCCGCATGGTCGGAGACAGGATGTGCTGCGTAGGTTTTCCCTCGGCGAACCCGGACGACAGCAGCCAGGCATTCTCCGCGATCGCGGTCAGCATCGCCCACTCGAATCCTTCGCCGGCGGCGGTCAGCTCGACCAGCGAGGCGACCGAGAAGTGGTGCATGGTGGTGGCGACGGCCAGCGACGGCGAGCGGCTGCCGATGGCGCGCTGGATCCGAACGGCGTCCACCAGCGACGCGCCCTTCCCGCCGAATTTCTCCGGGACGAGCAGCGCCGGTCCGCCGAGCTGACGGAACGTCGCGAGCGTGTCGCTGCCGGGCTTCTCGAGTTCGCCCAGCGGGATGTCGGCGAGCAGTTTGTCCAGCCCGGGCAGATACCGCTCGAGGCAGTCTCGCTCGGTGCGCAGGATCGTCATGCCCGGTCTCCGGCGGTCACCGGTGCCTGCACCGCGGACGAGGCCAGCGTCACCGACCCGAAGAGCCCGCGGACGATGGACGCCGTGTTGTCGATCAAGGTACGCGCGGCGATGGGCTCCAGCGCGTCGGCGAGGCTCGGAATGCCCATGTCAATCCTTGCGGCAAAAGAGATCTCGGTGCCGTCGGGCACGGGATCGCACTGCCAGGATCCGTCGAACAGCGCCACGTCACCCTCGAGTTGGCGGAACGTGATGCTCCGGGCGGCGGCGTCGAAGGTGTCCTCTTCGACCCACCGCAGTAGCCCGGCCCGGAAACTGACCTCCCAGCGGGAGATGGTCGTGTTGTCCGCGACCGCGGTGACGGTGACGCTCTGCACCGCCTCGCTGAGTGCCGGATAACTGCCGAAATCGCACAACGTCTCGTACACCGCGGCGGCCTCGCGGCCCGGGACATGGAGGAGCAGTTGGACAGTGCGCATGTGCGGACTCCTGGGTTGGTGAGGGAATGATCAGGACGCGTGGGCGAGGGAGCGAACCACATGAGTGGCTGCCCCCTCCAACGCGCGGGAAAGCCAGTCGAGGTCGTCCGAATCCAGCAGTGCGGGCGGGGTCAGGCGCAGCACGTTGGTGGAATTGAGGGAATAGGACGGAATGACGTGCTGGTCGAGAAGGCCGATCATGAATTCCGTCGCCGCTTCACCGGAGACAAAATCGATGCCGATCAGCAGGCCCTGCCCGCGCACCTCGTTCACCAGCCCGGCACAGCGCCGGACCGCGTGATGAGCCAGCTCCAGCACCTGCGGGCCGAGCAGCCGGGAGCGCTCGATGATGGCTTCCTCACCCAGCACCCGGATGGTCGCCGTTGCCGCAGCAGTGGCGATCGGGCTGCCGGCGAAGGTGGACGAATGCAGCAGCGGATCGTCGTTCAGCGGACCGAACATCTCCGCGGTGGCCACCACAGCCCCGACCGGCATGACACCGCCACCGAGGATCTTGCCGACCAGCAGGATGTCCGGCGAGATGCCGGCGATATCGGCTCCCCACCAGCTGCCCAGACGCCCGAGTCCGGATTGGATCTCGTCGAGAATCAAGCACGCACCGACCGCGGTGCAATACTCGCGAACCGCCCTGACATATCCCGGCGGCGGCAGGATGACCCCCCCTTCCGCCTGCACCGGTTCCAGCAGGACCGCGGTCCGCCGGCCGTCATCGCCGACGGCCGCCCGCAGCGCAGCGAGATCGCCGAACGGCACGAACTCCACGCCGGGCAGCATCGGCGCGAACGGATCGCGGTACTGCGCGCGGCCGGTCACCGAGAGCGCGCCGAGGGTCTTTCCGTGAAACCCGCCGTGCATCGCCACGACGCGTTTCCGCCCCGACATCCGGGCCAGTTTGAGCCCGACCTCGGTGGCCTCCGCACCCGAATTCGTGAAGAACACGTAATCGAGCCCGGCGGGCGCCACCCCGGACAAGAGGGAGGCGGCCTCGGCCAATTGTGGGTTCAGGAACAACCGTGTCGAGAGCGGCTGGCTGTCCAGCGCGTTGCGCACCGCCCCGACCACCACTGGATGTCGGTGCCCCAACAGGAAAACGCCGAATCCACCGCAGTCCAGGTAGGCCTCGCCGTTCTCGGCATGGACTTTCGTCCCGGCGGATCGCACTTCCACGGGGGAACCGATGAGCCGGGAAAGCCTGGCCAGCGAGGTGTTCACATGATCGCTGTAGCGTCGCAACACCACCTGCCGATCCACCAGTGGACCATCGTTCGGGTCCACAGAGCGCAGCGGCGTGAGAGGTCGCCCGTCGTTCACGTCAAGCCACACTCCGGACCGGGATGTCCACGGGTCCAGTGGCTTCGACGAAGTACCGCAGACTGGCCCGGAACGATTCGGTCGGGTGGACCGGGGGTGCGACGCCCAGCGCGGCGAGCTCGGCGCCGCTGTTGGGCAGGGCCTGGCCGGACGCCAGGTACACGGCGAAGAATTCCAGCAGCCGGTCGATCGTCATTCGCACCGCCCGCGGCAGGACATCGAAGAACGCCGGCTTGATGAGCCGATCGTAAAGGTCGGGCGGCACGAAGCGGGGCGAGGAGATGGGGCTGCCGACCTCCTCCGAGAAATCAACACACAGCCGGACCGATTCTTCGATCGAGAGGGCGTTCTCGCCGCTGGTGATCCAGAACTCACCAGAGGTGATTCCCTTTTCGACGACCGTGGCGATCGCGTCTGCCACGTAGTCGCAGGGCACGAAATCAATGCGCCAGGTCGGGTCGAACGGAATCATCGGAATCGTTTCGCCGAGCAACGCCGCCGCGACCTTGTGGAGGCCCTGAAATGCCTTGATCTCGCCCGTCGATGAGTCGCCGATCACCACGGAGGGCCGCAGGATGACGTGCGGCAGTCCCCGATCGCGCAGGCTTTCCTCGCCGGCCCGTTTGGAGGCGGCGTAGCGCACGGCGACGCGGCCCCGCTCGGCATCGGTCTTGGCATGCACGAAAGCGGTGCTGACGTGATAAAGGGTGGCATCCGCGGCGGCCGCGAACTCCTGGACATGACGGGCACCGATGACATTGGTCGACTCGAGCACGGCGTCGTCGCGGCTGAAGTCGGTGATTGCTGCGCAGTGGATCACCGCGTCCACCCTCGCGGCCAGCCGGGTGTATTCGGCGACCGGCAGGCCGAGGTGGGGTTGTGAGACATCGCCGCGAACGCTGGTGACGTGCGGGCCGCTGACCGGCGTTCGATGCACCAGGCAGATGATGTTCACCTCCCGCAGGCGGCTGAGCAGCGCATGCCCGACGACGCCGGATGCGCCGGTGAGCAGTACGGTTCGTTGCGGCGATCTGCCGCCCAGAGCCGTGTGCAAAGGAGTGGAACGAGCGAACATTGACGCCCCCCGGTGTCGAGGCCGTAGGGTCGGCCTTCATCTAGAGAGACCGAGATCACCCGCCGCGTGATACGGCCGAGCGCCCCCATTTGTCGGTTGCTGTCGGCCGAACAGCCGGACTGTTTGCGAAACTAGTTGTGGCGTAACCGATGTGATCGGCAGGACGAGGATGGAAAGATGAGCGTCGATCACCGCAACCCGTCGGCCGGGGCAACCGCCCCGGCATCATGGGTCGGCAGGTCGCTGGTATGGCGGGACGGCCACGTGCTGGCCATGGATGTCGACCCCACCGCAGTGCTCGAGTTGCTGTGACGCGACGAGCGGGCGCGGGCCTGGTGGTGCTTGCCGCGCGAGGAAGGGCCCGCGCTCACCGACGCGGCGGAGTTCCTCGGGCTGGACGCGCTGGCCGTCGAGGATAT
>JBBQGJ010000333.1:0-7546 GCA_038322925.1 Mycobacteriales bacterium | reverse complement strand
GTGGCCACCCAATAGCGCGCATCAGTTCGCTGTCGCGTCCGGCAGGCCGCGCTTGAAGGCCCGCATATCCCAGTGAGCTCGCGAAGATCGGCAACCACACGCCGAAGGTGTACGGCGCGGGCTGAATGACGTTCGGTGGTTGCTCATCCTCGGCGAATCGGGGACCCCACAGGGTGGGGAGCAGCACCTGCGCGGCGGCCGCGGTGAGGGTGAGGGCCTGACGCGATCTGTCGCCGGTAGCCATCCGCCACAGCCTGGTTCGCCGAGTCGTTTGACGGGCGGCCGCGCTCACTGGTTGCCGTCCATCGGAGCGGAGCCCGCGTGCTGAGTACTCGCCTGTGGAGCGGGCTCCGGCCCTCGGGACGGCCGGGCCGGTGGGAGTCCTGACGCCAGCACCGGCACCAAGGCGAGTGCCGCAACGGCATGCATGATGAACAACCAGATCGCCGTCGACACGGTGGTCGCCGCCTGCAGCGGCGGCACGGCGCTGGCCAGCAGGCCGGCCGTGGTCAGCAACAGGAAGATCCGCCTCGGGCGAGGGGCCCGACCGGCCAGCCGAGCCAAGACGTAGGCGCCGACCCCCGCTGCCGCAGTGGCGAAGACGGCCGCCCCGAAAGGCACCGTTGTGGGTTCGTTGCCTCGAACAGCGACCGTCAGTGCCGCACCGGTCACCGACGCGACGAAGAAGCAGGCACTGACAGCGACAAACTGCCACTGTGGTTCCCAGCAGCGCTCTTCGGCCGAGCTGATGGCGTTCGGCGTTCCCTAGAAGTTCAGCGCTTAACATACAACGATGTTAAGCGCTCAACTTGGCGGTGGCAAGCCCTGCAAGGTGAGTTCGGCCAACCGGTGCATCTCGCGGAGTTCGTCGCCGGTGAGTGCCCGAAAGCGATCGGACAGGAACGCGCGCTGTTGGGGTTCCAGCCTCGCGACAAGGTCATTCCCCGCTTCAGTGAGCCAAATGCGATTGGCGGCACCTTGGGCCTCCCGGCGCACGAATCCTGCCGCGGTCAGCTTGGACACCAACATGGATACGTTGCCGGCGGTCACCCCGAAATGTTCGCCGAACTCGCGTTGGGCGCCCCCGGGACGATCGCGGACCGCGAGCAGTAGCTGAAACTGGGCCGGGTTCAGGCCTTCTCGACGCAAGATGGCCGCAGCATCATGCGATGTCCGGTGCACCACGAGAGCCAGCAGGCCGAAAAGCCGAGCCGACATCTCCGACCGTTCTGCCTCCACAACACCACCATTCCTCACCCCACGAACCTCGAGAGGCTCCGACACTCTCCGCGCACGCACCCGAACCCCCGGAACCGCCGAACAACACAGCAACCCGCCGCCCCGACTGCACCCATTCCACAAGGTGGGGTGAGTCTTCGAGAAGTCCACGAAGCCCAGCGCGGTCAATGGAGTGCGACATCCCGCGATCCGAGCGCCACGACACGCTGTGGGTTTCGACGAACGTTGACGCACCCGGATGTGTACCGCTCAACGCTCACCGTCGCGGCTGGCTTGCCCGTGCACGCCTGCTGAATTCATAGGTGGTCGCTTCAGCTCGCCGGAGTTATGAGTCTGTCGCGGATGGCGTCGGTCGACGATCTGGTCGGCCATGTCGCCCCCGGCGACGGCAGAGGACCGTCGACCGGATCGCCGTTGACCCGGTACTACACGGCGGAGGGATACCCACCGGGCACTTGGCTCGGCACCAGTCCGAGGTCCATGGGAGCTCCGGTGCGGGCCGGCACGGAGGTGACCGACGTGCAACTGCGGGCCGCTGTTCGAGGACGCCCCCGGCGGATGTCACCTCACCGGCGGTGCAGGTATCTACCGGTCACGCACTGCACGGTCGCGTCGAGGAGTTCACCGCCGCCGGATCAGGGTTCGCGGGCACGGTGCGATGGCCGGCCGCATCCTGCTCCTGGTCATCGGCGGTGCCGCGGTCCCGCTCATAATGCTGAACCGCCACCGTCCGCCACCCATTCTGCACACGAGCATCACTGAGTCTGGCCCGCCTCGACACTGGAGCCCTGTGAGCTGTTCACGATCACCGTGATGCCGCCGGGCAGCTGGTCGCTCAAGGTGTTCAATAAAGTGTCCGTCGCCGGCAGGTCTGCCGGGACCTGCACCTGGATATGCAATTCGTTGGCGACGAAGTCCACGGTTTGAATCTGGCCGCCGGGAGTTCCGCTGATCCACTGTTCAGCCGCAACCTGCGCCCGATTGATCAGGACGCTCACGATCAAGTTGCCGATCGTGTTCAACAGCAGCGGGATGCCGACGACGATGAACAGGATGGTGATGGTGAGGTAGGCCCGCCGCCGGGCCCCACCCGTCGGTCGAGCGGGGTCCTTCGCACCCAGGGCGGCGAACACCAGAGTGCCGGCGAGCACGAGGGCGATGAGATTGGACAGGAACAGCACCAGGGCGCCGATCGCCAGACCGAATGCCCCCTGGCCGAGACAGACCCCGACCACGGCCAGCGGCGGCACCAGCGAGATGGCGATCGCCACCCCGGGGAGCACCGCCGCGACGTCGCGACGGGCCAGGGCGATCGCTCCGGCGAAACCGGTCGCGACCGCGGCGACCAGGTCGCCCAGTCCTGGTGAGGTTCGACCACTGATCTGGCTGTTGCCCAACAGGTCGAACGTGTCGGGGATGACCAGGGCGAAGAGCACCCCGATCGCCACCACCAACGTGGCACCGCCGAGGACGAATCGCCCTGCCCGGGCGGCGCCGCCTGGTTCCTGCTTGGCAATGCCCAGTGCGATGCCCATGATCGGCGTCGACAGGGGGGCGATGATCATGGCGCCGATCACCGTGGCCGTCGAGTCGGCCAGCACCCCGGCCGAGGCGATCACGGCCGACAACGTCAGCATCGTCCAGAACGCCGACCGTTTTGACACCGAGTCGCCCTCGTCCTCGGTCAGATCGAGATCCTGGGTCAGCTCGGACAGGGAACGACGCTGACTATCCGGCAACACCCGGCGAATGACACCCACTGCTGCAGCTTCCGGCATTCACCGACCAACCAGCCGGAGCCGCCCAGGTGTGTCCTCGACATCGGGGGCTCCGGCTTCGCCGCAGACCTCAGGCGCGTGCTTGCCGCCATCACCTAGCAGAATCTCGTTGAGACATTGGCGGTCGGCGAAGCCCCACGCCAGTTATAGTTTCATTTAGTTCGTTTCTGAGCGTATGCTTGCGGCATGGTTTCAGGGTCGTGGCCGGCCATCGGTACCGAAGAGCGTACCTGGCAATCGAAGATCTCCCCGGATCTGGTGTCCGCTCGGGTCCGTCAGCGGCACTCCGGGCCATATCGGGCGGCGCTGGTACCGGAGATTGCCGGCCAGACGCTTCACCTGCCGGCCGCCGCCTCGACACTCGCAGAAGACGCCTCCGTCGAGATCGCCCGGTTCGACGCGGAGCTGGGCGCAGAAGTGGCTCCGTTCGCCGCGGTATTGCTGCGTTCGGAGTCGGCATCGTCATCCAGGATCGAGAATCTCACCTCGGGTGCAAAATCGATCGCACTCGCCGAGCTCGGCAGCAAGGACAAACGCAACGCAACCGAGATTGTCGGCAACGTCGCCGCTATGGTCGCCGCGCTCGCCCTCGCCGACCGTCTCGATGAGGGCGCCGTCCTTGCCATGCACGAGGCCCTTCTTGCGCATGTCCAGCCCGACATCGCCGGCCGGTGGCGAGGGGAGCAGGTCTGGATCGGCGGCGACTCATTCGGACCGCACGGTGCCACGTTCGTCCCGCCTCATCCCGACCATGTACCCGCCCTGATGGCCGATCTCGTCGCGTTCACCCAGCGGACGGACCTCCCATTGCTCAGCCAGGCCGCGATCGCCCATGCCCAATTTGAGACCATCCATCCCTTCCCGGACGGGAACGGCCGCACCGGCCGAGCCCTCATCCACGCAATGCTGCGCGGTCATGGACTCACCAGAAACGTCACGGTGCCCGTTTCGGCCGGCCTCCTGACCGATATCAGCGGGTACTTCGACGCCCTGACCGCCTACCGCAACGGCGAACCCAGCGCGATTGTGGAGAAGCTGGCGGAGGCTTCCTTCGCGGCGGCGACCAATGGGCGTCAGCTGGTGCGTGATCTCAGATCGATCCGGAAAGGCTGGGACGGCAGGCTCACGGCACGACGGGGCGCGACGGCGTGGCGGTTGGTCGATGTGCTTCTCCGGCAACCGGTCGTTGATACAACAACGGTGGCGCGTGAACTCGGCGTCACCCCGCAAAATGCGTTGCGCGCCATCACCCCGCTGGTGAACGCCGGCGTCCTTGAGGAGTTCACCGGCTTCGCCCGCAACCGGATGTGGCAGTCCCGAGAAGTGCTGGACGCGCTGGACGATTTCGCTGTGCGGGCCGGTCGTAGACAGGCTTGAAGAAGCCGAGACTTCGAGGCGGAGCGAGGCTGGCCGGCAAAGGGATGACCCCCTGACCCTTCTTGCTACAAGCAACCGGATCTTCCGCAGGAGCACGCTCGATCAGTGAGCCTCACAGCGTGCCCGCGATGGACCTGTCGGTATCCGGTTCAGGGCCGAGTGATCAACGGCTGCGCCACCTATCAGCAAGGTCCCGTGGCTGAACGAGGGCACTGTCGGTGCTGCCAGACACAATCTGGTGATGGGTGGTGGTGAAGATCAGGTTCCGGTTGCTGCAGGGTGCCGATGGCTACCCGCCGTGCGATAGCGAAGGCCTGTGGGCAACACCGTTTGGCGGTGGCGCTTATCGCGTCGCCAACTTACCGTGGTTCGTCCCGGATGTGGCGCTCGGTGACGTTGTCCGTGCCGTGGCGGACGGAGACGGGAGCCTGTGGGGGGTGGAGCGCACCGAGGAGTCGGGCAACTGTACGATCCGGGTTGCGCCCCTGGATGTTGATCAGCGGACCGTCTTCGACACGTTCGGTGCGATGGGGGTTTTCGGCGAGGGCCTCGGGGGCGGCGTCGACATTGTCGCGCTGAACGTTCCCCAGAACGCTGAGTTCCGTCGCATCAAGACCGTCCTCCAACAGGGCGAGGCGGATGGGAGGTGGGCGTACGAAGAGGGCTCGATCACTCGTGCCTGGAGTTCGGCGTGATCCGTTCGTCGCTCCAGCCTGTGAAGTCTCGCAAGCCCTCCGACCGCGCAGGTCGACCAACTCGGGGTGTCGCCGGTGTGGCGAATAGTCTGCAGGGCGCTGCCGTGGCAACCGCAAGGGCAGCGCCGGCCACGAGCCGGACCAGCGTCCAGACCACCGAGTTGATGCGCGATCGGATGGACACGGAACTCTCCCTGCTCAGTGGTTGAACCTCGGCTGCGTCCAGCCGAGGTAGGTCTCGTGGAAGCTCGACTCGATCAAGGCGATCGTGGTCTTGCCGTAACGCCCGGCGTGGTAGCGGCCGTCGGTGCCGACGTCGGTCGAGGCGAAGTTGCCGCCGCCGAGGGAGATCATCACGTGGCCGAAGCCCTGGGAGCCGCCTTTGAAGAAGGCCAGGCCGCCGGCCGACACCGTGCGCACGCCCGCGTGCTTGGACGACGCGGGAACCTGCGTCCAGTGGGCGTAGGCGTCGTGGGAGCCGCTGTTCGACGGTGGTGTCGATGAGCACACCCAGGGTAGAGGGTCAACCCGCAGCCGGGGTGTCAGGTGCGCCGCGTGGGGGCCCGAGCAGTTGGCTTGACGGCGCACTTCGCATTCCGTGCCCCTCGATCGCACGCCGCATCTCGCGGGCCCACTCCCAGGCGGCACTTGAGTTTCGCAGCAGGAACTTTCGTTTGCTGCCACCGGTCGGCATCTCTGTGAGGAGGCCCGTCGCGACCAGGCTCTTGAGCGCGCCCTGGACGTTGCTGACGGGCAGCCGGAGCGCAGCGGCCAGGTCGGTCAGACAGACGAGTCCGTCGTCCGATTCCGCGATGGCCAGCATGACTTCCAGCCGATACTGCTGACCAAACGCGGCACGGGACACGGCCCGCAGCGCAGCTAGATCCTTGCCCACGGCACCTATGATACGAGATATCCGTTACGCGATTCACGTAACGAGGATCTCGTAGGGAGCAGTGTGAAGGACAAGACAGGCATCGAGTGGACCGACGTGACTTGGAATCCGACAACAGGATGCGATCGCATCTCCGCAGGCTGCGACAACTGTTACGCCCTGGCGATGGCCAAGCGATTGAAGGCAATGGGGTCCGCCCGGTATCAGCAAGACGGCAATCCGCTGACTTCCGGTCCCGGCTTTGCGCTGACCGTGCATCCGGACGCTCTCGATCAGCCCTACCGGTGGACGGGACGCCGCACGGTGTTCGTGAACTCGATGAGCGATCTGTTTCATGCCAAGGTCCCCCTCGACTTCCTCAAACAGGTTCTGGGGGTGATGGCTGACACGCCGCAGCACACTTATCAGGTGCTGACAAAGCGATCAGCGCGTTTGCCGAAGATCGCCGACAAGCTGGATTGGCCGCCCAACCTGTGGCTCGGCGTCAGTGTGGAGGACGCCGAGCATCTTTACCGGGTTGACCACCTCAGAGCGGTTGTGGCCGCCGTGCGGTTCCTCTCGTGCGAACCGCTGCTCGGGTCCTTGGCATGCCTTGATCTAACGGACATCGGCTGGGTGATCACCGGCGGCGAGTCCGGTCCGCACGCTCGACCACTTGACCAGGAGTGGGTGCGTGAAATCCGAGATCTGTGCATCGCGGCGGAGGTGCCGTTCTTCCACAAACAGTGGGGTGGGCGCACCCCGAAGCAAGGCGGCCGAGAACTGGACGGTCTCCTGTGGAATGAGATGCCAGCGGTGTCCTCCGCATGACGATCTACCGTTTGGCGATCAGGTCCTGCCGGTACAACTTGCGCGACTTGTCGCGGGCCACGACCGCCCCCTCGTCGGCGAGTTGATCCCACGCCTTGATGATCTGGGATTCGCCGGCCAAAGACAACGTGCTGCCTAAGACTGGCCCGATCTGATCGACCACAGAAACTCGGCTGTTGGCGGTCAACAGAGCCAGAATGTTGGACTTGATAACGCCGACTGCCTGCGTGATGATCAGCGCCTCCTCGCGGTCCACTTCCGCCTTGAAGGTCGCCTCGATATGCTCCGTGAGATCGAAAAGGGCATCGGGTACTGGTGTTAGCGCACCAGCCAGGTCTTCCGCGCGGTACCTGTCGCGCCACTTGCGGTTCGCCCGGCAGGCGGCGTCGGCGAACTTGTAACCCGCGATCGGCTGCCGGTAGAACAAGGTCAGGTGGAACAATGCCGGATGGCCTGGCCTACGACGGATCGGGATCGACATCGACAGACATCCGGTCGTCCTCTCTGTTCGTTTTCGGTACTGCGCGACCACGACCTCTGCGGCGGCGGCGGATCCACTCGCGCTGTTCGTGCGGGCTCGGTAGAACTCCTCCCGCCACCATGTATCGCCGAAGAAGGGCTCTTCGCTAGATCGGGTGGGCTACGTAGGGTGACGGGTTGGGGAGTTTTCCCGCGATGAGGTAAATGATGGTGATCATCTTGGTTTTGCTGCGGTAGCCGCGGGCTCTGGCCTTCGCGGCCTGGATGAGGGA
>JBBQGJ010000332.1:0-7576 GCA_038322925.1 Mycobacteriales bacterium | reverse complement strand
GACGCCGCTCGCCAACAGCAGCCCGAGCTCGCGCCGGAGGAGAGCATCACCGGCTTCGCCGAGGTGGTCAGCGGCCTGACCGCGGACGGCGCGCTGTACGAGGCGACCAGATGCCTGTCCTGCGGCAACTGTTTCGAGTGCGACGGGTGCCTGGGCGCCTGCCCCGAGGATTCGGTGATCAAGCTCGGCCCCGGCAACCGCTACCGGTTCGACTACAACACCTGCACGGGCTGCGGCGCGTGCTACGAGCAGTGCCCGGTGCACGCCATCGACATGGTTCAGGAGATGCAGTCATGACGCGGTCCACCATCGACGGCAACGAAGCGGCGGTGTCGGTCGCCTACCGGCTCAACGAGGTGTGCTGCATCTACCCGATCACCCCGGCATCGCCGATGGCCGAGCAGGCCGACGAATGGGCCAGCAAGGGCAAGGCGAACGTCTGGGGCACGGTGCCCACCGTGGTCGAGATGCAAAGCGAGGCCGGCGCGGCCGGTGCGCTGCACGGCGCGCTGCAGAGCGGTTCGCTGGCAACGACGTTCACCTCCTCGCAGGGGTTGTTGTTGATGATCCCGAACATGTACAAGATCGCCGGTGAATTGACCTCGTGCGTGATGCACGTGGCCGCCCGATCGCTGGCCGCGCAGGGGTTGTCGATCTTCGGCGACCACCAGGACGTGATGGCCGTGCGGCAGACCGGTTGGGCGCTGCTGTCCGCGGGGTCGGTGCAGGAATGTCACGACCTCTCGCTGATCGCGCAGGCCGCCACGCTCCGCACCCGGGTGCCGTTCGTGCATTTCTTCGACGGTTTCCGCACGTCCCACGAACTGAACACCATCGAACTGCTCTCCGACGACGACCTGCGGGCGATGGTGCCCGAAGAACTGGTGCGGGCGCACCGCGACCGCGCGTTGTCCCCGGAGCGGCCGTTCATCCGCGGCACCGCGCAGAACCCGGATATCTATTTCCAGGCCCGCGAGACGGTGAACCCGTTCTACGACCGCACCCCGAAGGTCGTGCAGGACCTGATGGATCAGCTGGCAGAGCGCACCGGCCGGCCGATGGGCATCGTCGAGTACAGCGGGCATCCGGAGGCGGAGCGGGTGGTGGTGCTGATGGGGTCGGGGGCGCAAACGGTGCAGGACACCGTGACGACGCTGGTCGACCAGGGCGAGCGGGTCGGTGTGATACAGGTCCGGCTGTACCGGCCGTTCCCGGCGCAGGCCCTGCTGGACGCGCTGCCACCGACGGCCACCAAGATCGCGGTGCTGGACCGCACCAAGGAGCCGGGTTCCATCGCGGAACCGCTGTTCCTGGACGTGGTGGCCGCACTCAACGACGCCTACGCCGACGGCACGCTGGCCGTCATGCCGCGGGTCTCCGGCGCCCGGTACGGCCTGTCCTCCAAGGAGTTCACTCCCGGAATGGTGGCCGGGGTCTTCGCCGAGATCGCCGGTGAGCACCCGCGGAACCGATTCACCGTCGGCATCAACGACGACGTGACCGGCACCAGCATCAACTACGACCCGACTTTGGACATCGAGCCGGCGGACAGTGTCAGGGCCGTGTTCTTCGGTCTGGGCTCGGACGGCACCGTCGGCGCCAACAAGAACACCATCAAGATCCTCGGCGCCGAGGAAGACCTGTTCGCGCAGGGCTATTTCGTCTACGACTCGAAAAAGTCCGGCTCGCAGACGGTCTCCCACCTGCGTTTCGGGCCGCGGCCGATCAGGGCCTCCTACCTGGTGACCAGCGCGAGCTTCATCGGCTGTCACCAGTTCAACCTGCTGGAGCAGGCCGACGTGCTGGGCCGGGCCGCGCAAGGCGCAACATTGCTGGTGAACTACCGGCATCCCCCGGAGACCCTCTGGGACGCCCTGCCCATGCCGGTGCAGCAGCAGATCCTGGACAAGAACATCAGCGTGTACGCGGTCGACGCCGGGCGCATCGCCCGCGACGTCGGCATGGCTGGCCGGATCAACATCGTGCTGCAGACCTGCTTCTTCGCGATCTCCGGAGTGCTGCCACCGGAGCAGGCCATCGCCAAGATCAAGGCTGCCATCGCCAAGAGCTACGGCAAGCGAGGCCCTGAGGTGGTGGCGAAGAACCATGAGGCGGTGGACCGCTCGCTCGAGGGACTGGTCCAGATCAAGATCCCCGAACTCGTCAGCGCAACCCGCGGGCTGCCGCCGCCGGTGCCGGCCAGCGCGCCGGAGTTCGTGCGTACGGTGACCGCCGAGATGATGGCCGGCCGCGGCGATCTGCTCCCGGTCAGCGTGCTGCCTGTCGACGGCACCTACCCGACCGGCACCGCCGCCTACGAGAAGCGGAACATCTCCGAACTCGTCGCGGTCTGGGACCCGGACTCGTGCATCCAGTGCGGCAACTGCAGTTTCGTCTGCCCGCACAGCGTGATCCGCTCCAAGCTGTTCAACCAGGACAAGCTGAACGGCGCGCCCGAGTCGTTCGCCTCGGCGCCGCTGAATGCGGTGGGTCTGCCGGACACCCGCTATTCGCTGCAGGTCTACGTCGAGGACTGCACCGGTTGCGGGTTGTGTGTCGAGGCGTGCCCGGTGGTGGCCCCGGACGACCCGGCCACCAGGGCGATCAACCTCGGGCTGCGGGAGCCGCTGGTGGTCGCGGAGAAGAGCAACATCGACTTCTTCGAGACCCTGCCGATCAGTGACCGGTCCAGGGTCGATTTCGGCACGGTGCGTGGGACACAGTTCCTGCAGCCGCTGTTCGAGTTCTCCGGAGCCTGCGCCGGCTGCGGCGAAACCCCTTATGTGAAGCTGTTGTCGCAGCTGTTCGGCGATCGGTTGATGGTGTCCAACGCGACCGGTTGCTCGTCCATCTACGGCGGCAACCTGCCGACCACCCCGTGGACGGCGAATGACGAAGGGCACGGACCGGCGTGGTCGAACTCGCTGTTCGAGGACAACGCCGAATTCGGGCTCGGCTTCCGGTTGACGGCCGACGGGCACACGGATCTGGCCCGTCGACGGCTGGCGGAGCTCCGGGACGTGGTCGGAGCAGAGCTGGTCGACGCGATCCTGACCGCCCCGCAGGTCACCGAATCCGAGTTGCGGGCCCAGCGCGACCGGGTGACCGAACTGAAGCGCAGGCTCGCGGAACGCGGTGGCCCGATCGTCGACGACCTGGCCAGCGTGGTGGACCACCTGGTCCGGCGCAGCGTCTGGATCGTCGGCGGTGACGGGTGGGCCTACGACATCGGTTCCGGCGGCGTGGATCACGTGCTGGCCAGCGGGCGCAACGTGAACGTGCTGGTGCTGGACACCGAGGTCTACTCGAACACCGGCGGTCAGATGTCCAAGTCGACACCGTTGGGTGCGGTCGCCAAGTTCGCCGCCTCCGGGAAGCAGGTGGCCAAGAAGGACCTTGCGCTGCAGGCGATCTCCTACGGGAACGTCTATGTGGCACGGGTGGCCATGGGTGCCGATCCCCAGCAGACGCTGGAGGCGTTCCGGGAGGCAGAGGCCTACGACGGGACATCGCTGATCATCGCCTACAGCCATTGCATCGCGCACGGCATCGAATTGCGCAACGGCCTGGACCAGCAACACCGCGCGGTGGCCAGCGGTTACTGGCCGTTGGTGCGGTACGACCCGATCGCGCGGGCGGCGGGGGACAACCCGTTCCGGCTCGATTAGCCGCGGCCGCGGATCAAGCTGACCGACTACACCTACCGGGAATTGCGCTACCGCTCCCTGGTGAACACCAATCCGGTGGAGGCCGAACGCTTGCTGCACCTGGCGCAGCAGTCCGTCGACCAACGCTGGGCGGTCTACGAGGAAATGGCGACCCGTGGCGCCAATCGTTTCCCGACCGATCCTCGCCGGGAGCCGTGACGTGGACCTCTCAACGCGATACCTGGGCCTGACACTGCGGAATCCGCTGGTGGCCTCGCCGTCGCCGATGTCGCAGACCGTGGACGGCGTGCGGCGGATGGCCGACGGCGGTGTCGGTGCGGTGGTGCTCTATTCGTTGTTCGAGGAACAACTGCTGCGCAACGCGGAACGAGACAGCCGGCTCGCCGAGGCCGGCACCGAGATCTTCGGTGAGGCGCTGTCGTACTTCCCGGACGAGGTCGACCCCGCGGAATCCGATCCAGGGCCGCGGCACTATCTCAGCCTGCTGGAGCGCTCGGCGAACGCGGTCGACATTCCCGTGATCGGCAGCCTCAACGGTGTCACCCCGGGCGGGTGGTCCCGCTACGCGATGGACATGCAGAACGCGGGCGCCGCCGCGATCGAGTTGAACATCTACTACCTGCCAGGGGATCCGCACATCACCGGCCGGGAGGTCGAGCAGCGGCACCTGGACGTGCTGGACTCGGTCAAACAGTCGGTGTCGATAGCGGTGGCGGTCAAGCTCAGCCCGTACTTCAGCGCAATGGGTGAAATGGCGGTCCGGCTGGACCAGGCCGGCGCGGACGGGTTGGTGCTGTTCAACCGGTTCCTGCAACCCGACATCGACCCCGAAACGCTGAAGGTTTCGTCGGCGGTGAGCCTGTCCCGCCCCTCGGAGGGCAGGCTGACCCGGACCTGGATCTCGTTGCTGCACGGGCGGGTGCAGGCGTCGCTGGCCGCGACGACCGGCGTGGAGCACGTGGCGGACCTGGTGGCCTACCTGCTGGCGGGCGCGGATGTGGTGATGACCACCTCCGCGCTGCTGCGGCACGGCCCGAAGCATGCCCAGGCGTTGCTCGACGGGCTGGAGGACTGGATGCAGCGCAAGGAATTCGACACCGTCGACGCGATGCGCGGACTGCTGGCCACGCCGACGGGCGAGGATCACACCGGTCAGCAGCGCAGTGGCTATGTCAGCGCGATGCGCCAGGCGAATACCGGGGTGTACGGCTCCTGGTGAGCCGCTGGCGAGCTGCTGGCGAGCGGCGATTCTCCTGGCCGGACAGCAACTCGTGGCTCTGCGGTCCCCGGGACGTCGGTTCTCAGGTCGTCGGGCCCACTCAGCGCCGGTTTTCGGGCCTCGCCCCGCAGTCGGCTCCGGTTTGTTGGTGTGGGCTCCGACATATGTTGGCGCCCAGTCCATGAAATCGGCGCTCAGTCAACACAGCGGCTGGTCTTGGGCGCGATTCTCGGGTTCGCAACAACTGTTTTCGGCCGCGGCGAGATCGGCCAGGTCCGTGGCGCGACGGGGGTCCGGAGCGGATGCGGTCTGCGATGAGACCACTGATCTCACGCAGGACTTCGACATGCTCGGCCGACAGCGGGTTGAAGATGAATTGCCGCACAGCGTTCACATGCCCCGGCGCCGCCCGCACCACGCACGCCCAGCCGGCGTCGGTGAGAACCGCGTTGGTGTACCGGCCATTCGTCGGATCAGGTGCCCGGCGGACCAATTCTCGTTGTTCCAGCCGCTTGACGACATTTGACAGCCGAGACAACGATCCTCTGCTCAACTCCGCCAGGTCGCTCATCCGGATGGTGCGATGTTCCGCCATCGACAGCCAGGAGAGCACCGAGTACTCGAAGAACCCGATACCGGAATCACGCTGAAGTTGGGCGTCCAGAACCCGGCCCGTGCATTCCGGGGCCCACCTGGTGGGTGAACACCACTTCCGGGTCGGTGAACCCGGCAGCGGTGAGGCCGTCGAGGTATTCGGTGCGAGACAGGGCGCCGGCGATGCATCCGATGTAGGAGCCCCGTTCTGCTCGTTCCGCGGGGGATAGCTGATCCTCGGCGACGACATCGGAGATGCCAAGCCGTCCACCCGGTGTCAGCACCCGGAACATCTCACCGATCACCGCGGACTTGTCGGTGGGCAGGTTGATCACGCGGTTGGAGATCACCACATCAATCGACGAATCGGGCAGGGGGATGTCCTCGATCTGTCCCTTCACGAACATCGACGTTGTTGGCGCCGGCCTTGGCTGCGTTGGCCCTGGCCAGGCTGAGCATCTCGTCGGTCATGTCCAGCCCGTAGGCGAATCCGGTTGGGCCGACCCGACGGGCGGAGAGCAGCACGTCGATCCCGCCGCCGGAGCCCAGGTCCAGGACCCGTTCGCCTTCTCGGAGGTCGGCCACCGGGAGCGGGTTCCCGCAGCCCAGGGAGGCCAGCACCGCTTCCTCAGGCAGCCCGTCGGTGTCACCTGGGGTGTAGAGGGCGGCGCCGAAGATGTCACCCTCGTCGATGTCGCTGATTGCCGACTGAGCATCCGACGGGCCACAGCAGTTGGTTTGCGTAGCTTCCGATGAGCCGCAGCAACTTGCGCCCGAGCCGGCGACCACCGTGAGCGCAGCCGCGGCATACCGGATCGCGAACGTGCGCCCGGATGTCCTGGTCCGAACTGGTCATCGCCAACCCTTTCACATAGATGGGTATCAATGTCCTTGCCCATCGTGATCGAGACATCGACGTCTGTCAATGCGTGGGGGATGCTTCCAAGAAACGGCGAAAGTCCGTGCCTCCGGCGGCCGCACCCAACGTCAAGGCCAGCGTCTTGACATTGTTGAGGCGTTGATGTGCCCGATCGCGCTGACGCCGGGGAACAACCATCCCGATGAGTCACCGACGATGAGCGGCTTGGTTCGTGGGTGTCGGCGGCAAACGGATTGTCGGCTCATGATCGCGGCCAGTGCGGGTGGCAACGCTATCTCCGGGCCGGTCAGGGTTCACCGAGAACCCGGCGATTGATCCCTGGATGCCGCTGGCGGGTCGGTGTCGATGAAAGCGCGACGTCGTAAGTTCGACGATGCGGCTGAGCTGAATGCCGAAGAGCCGGCGAGAGCGCCGGCCGCGCGGACGTCGTCGGGATCGCATCGTCTCTCAACTCAGCACCTTCGATGAAACCCGAAGCTTTACCAGTCCGTTGGCTGCCCGAATCGCCACCGTCCGCGAGGAACAAGGAGCGTGCCTGCCCGCGAGCGCCGAAATTGTCTGGATTCGTACGTTCTCGCCATGTGGGTGGTGGCCTGACTCCGGGATGATCATTTTCTCGTGGCGCTGCGGGCTCGCGCATGTAGGTCTTGAGACCCGATGTCGCCTGGGTGGGCGAGCGGGCGATTCGGGTGCCAACGAAACCTGATTCCCGGCTCTACCATGTCCCGATGAAGATCGTATTTGCGTCGATTTCCGCGTACGGACACCTCTATCCGATGATGCCGCTTGCGCTGGCCTGCGCCGAGGCCGGACACGACGTCACGGTAGCCATCGGGGAACCGTTCCTGGGCAGGCTGCCACTTCGCACGGTGCGCGGCGTCCCCGGCGGAGTGGACCTGGATTGGGTGGTAGGGGAGACGAAGCGCCGCCACCCGGACGTCGAAGGGTTCGAACTGAGCGTGGCGATGTTCGCCGACACCACCGCCGACCTGATCAGCGCGACCTTGATTCCGACGTTCCAGGAGATGCAGCCGGATCTGGTCGTCTACGAGGCGATGAACGTCGGGGCCGGAGTGGCCGCCGGTGCGTTGGGTATCCCGGCCGCGGCCTATGCGATCGGGATGGCGACCTTCCGTGTCGGCATGATCCACACTGCGGCGGTCGGCTACCACGCCGATCGCTGGGCCGACCACGGCCGTCGCGCTCCCTCCGATG
>JBBQGJ010000331.1:0-7577 GCA_038322925.1 Mycobacteriales bacterium | reverse complement strand
CGGAAGTTGCCGACCCCCTGCTGCCCCACGGCCCCGGTGAGGCGGATGTACGTGGCGACGGCATCCGGCAATCCCGTCAATTCAGCGTCGGTGACGATGCGATCATCGATCGGCCGTGCCAGTCCTGCGGCACGAAGCGTGCGGTACCTCCCGCGCGATAGCCGCTCGAACCGGGGGTCGCGTAGTACTCGCCGAAAATCGGGCGGATATGGCTGGGTAGCCTCCTGAGCTGCGGGTCTGGGCCGCGCTCGGGGAGGTCGTGGTGGCGACGCAGGTGTTCGCGGAGGAGGAGCTGACGCGGCTGCGGGGGTTCCCGGAGATCAACCGGGAGGAGTTGTTCCGGTTCTTCACGTTGGCGCCGGCGGATGTCGCGTTCGTCGACCCGGGCCGTGGTCGCGGCCCGGCGGATCGGTTGGGCCTGGCGGTGACGTTGTGCACGCTGCCTTGGCTGGGATTCGTGCCTGATGACGTCGGCGCCGCGCCGGCGGTGGCGGTGGCGCGGTTGGCTGGGCAGCTCGAGGTCGATCCGGGTGTGTTGCGGCACTACGGGCGGCGGCCCAAGACCGGTACTGATCATCTACGGCTGGTGGCGCGGTACCGCGGGTGGCGGGTGCCGACGTCGTTGGAGTTCAAGGAGTTCGACGAGTTCCTGTTGGCGCGGGCGATGGAGCACGACTCGCCGACGTTGTTGTTCAGGCTGGCGTGTGAGTACGTGATCTCGGTGCAGGTGATCCGGCCGGGCCCGGTGACGGTGTTGGAAAAGGTCGCGCATGCCCGAGAGCAGGCGCAGCGGGAGACCTATGACCGGCTCGCGCACGCGTTCACCGAGCAACGATGCGCCGGGCTGGACGGGCTGCTGGTGGTGGACCCCGAGATCGGGATGACCCAGTTGCGGTGGTTGACCACTGGGGCGGTCGAGGCCTCCCCGGCGGGGATCAGGGCCGAGGTCACGAAGCTGGAGTTCCTGCGCGGGCTGGGCGCCGACACGCTGGATCTGTCGGTGTTGCCGGCGGAGCGGCGCCGGTTCCTGGCCACGGTCGGGCGCCGGCTGACCGCGCAGGCCCTCCAGCGTCGCGATCCGCAGCGCCGCTACCCGATTTTGTTGACGGTGCTGGCCCAGTCGGCCATCGATGTCCTCGACGAGGCGGTGAGCTTGTTCGACCAGGCGGTGTCGGCGCGAGAGGGCAAGGCCGAACGCTCTATGCGCGACGCGCTGGCCGAGCGCGGCAAGGCCGGAGAGGACCGCCAGGCCTTGCTCGATGACTTCCTGGTGGTGATCGCCGACCCGGCCGTCGCCGACAAGGACGTGGGCGGCCTGATCCGGGGCGAGCGGATCGGATGGCCACGGATCCGGGCAGCGCTGGCGCAGGCGGTACCCCGCCTCCCGCGCGATCACGGCCACCTCGGCGCGCTCGACGTGTCGTCCTACGGGTACTTGCGGCACTTCACCCCGCAGGTCCTGGCCGCGGTGGAGTTCGCCGGCGGCACCGCGGCGGCCGAGCTGCTTGCGGCGGTGGGGATCCTGCGCGCACTGAACACCTCCGGCGCCCGCCGGGTCCGGGCCGACGCCCCGACGGGGTTCGTACCGACACGCTGGCGCGGCTACCTCGACATGGCCCGAGCATCGGGCAATACCAGCGCCTACCGGCACTTCTGGGAGCTGTGCACCCTGCTCGCGCTCCGCGACGGGCTGCGCACCGGCGACGTCTGGGTGCCGGGCTCGCGGCGCTACTCCGACCCGGCCGCCTACCTGCTCACCACCGAGGCGTGGGGCGACCCACCGGGCATCGTTCTGCGGGCTCGTGGGCAAGTCGCCCGACCCGGCGGTCGCGCTGGCCGCCGTCACCGACGAGCTGGCTGGCGCGCTCGCCGAGCTCGAGCAGGTCCTGGCCGCCGGCGATGGCCCGGTCCGCCTCGACGAAGCCGGCGAGTTGGTCATCTCCCCGCTGACCGTAAAGGACACACCGGCCGAAGCCGTCGCGCTCAAGGCCGAGCTGACCGACATGCTGCCCTTCGCCCCGATCGTGTCGCTGCTGATCGAGCTCGACGGGCGCATCGGGTTGCTGGACTGCTTCACCCACGCCGGGGGCAAGCAGACCCGCACGCCCGAGTTGAAGCGGAACCTGATCGCAGTGCTGATCAGCCAAGCCACAACCTCGGTCTGACCCGCATGGCGGATGCGTGCGGGATCCCCTACGACATCCTGGCCTGGACATCGGAGTGGTATGTGCGGGAGGAGACGCTGCGCGCGGCGAACCTGGCGATCGTCGGCCACCACCAGCGGATGCCGCTGGCCGAGGTGTTCGGCACCGGCACCCTGTCCTCCTCCGACGGGCAACGGTTCCCGGTGCGGGGCAAGACGACGACCGGGCGGGAGATGACCCTCCATGGCGGTCAGGTCCTCTCGACCTACACCCACGTCACCGACCAGCACAGCACCTACGGCACGAAGATCATCGTCGCGACCAAGCGTGAGGCGCACTACGTGCTCGACGAGATCCTCGGCAACGCCACCGACGTCCCCGTCACCGAGCACGCCACCGACACCCATGGCGTCACCCTCGTCAACTTCGGATTGTTCGACCTGCTCGGGCTGCAGCTCTCGCCCCGGATCCGGGACCTGGGCAAGATCACGCTGCACCGGGTGGCTGCTAAAGCCCGGGCCGAGGCCGACTACCCGCCCGTCGGGCCGTTGCTGACCCGGCGGGTGAACGTCGATCTGATCGCCGAGCATTGGGACGTTCTGCTGCGCTTGGCCGGGTCGTTGAAGTTCGGGCACGCGACCGCGTCGCTGATAGTCGGGAAGCTCTCGGCGTCGAGCCGGCAGAATGCGCTGGCCGCCGCGTTGAAGGAGTACGGGGCGCTGCGGCGCACGATCTACGCCGCCCGTTACCTGTCCGACCCGGTCTACCGGCGCAAGATCTCCCGCCAGCTCAACAAGGGCGAGTCCCTGCACGCGCTCAAGCGCGACCTGCTCTACGCCCACGAGGGCACCGTGCGGGCCCGGCAGCTGCAGGCCCAGACCGAACAGGCGTGGTGTCTGACGCTGGTCAGCAACGCCGTCGTGGCCTGGACGACCGAGTACTACGGCCTCGCGGTGGAGTCGATACGCGCCGCGGGCAGGCACGTCGACGACGCGGTGCTGGCCCACATCTCCCCGGCCCATTCGGAGAACATCAACTTCTTCGGCGCGATCGAGGTCGACATCGACACCGAGCTCGCCCAGCTCGGCCCGACCGGCTACCGGCCGCTGCGCGCGACCGACACGCTGTTCTGACCGGATTGTTCTTGTGCGGGGCTGCTCTGGGCGGTCGGGTCGGGATGAGGACGCCGCTGGTGCCGTCGACTGTGACGACCAGGGTGTCGCCGCGGCGGCAGGCCGCGAGCGCTTGGCGCAGGCGGGTCGGTCGGGGTTGGTGCCGGTCAGGCCGTGGTCGACGTAGATGCGTTTCGTGGTTGACGCCCAGCGTGACGAGCGCGTCGTGTTACGCGGTGAAGTCTTGATCGACGGTCGAAACCGTAGCCGATCCGTAGCCGATCTTGAGTTCGGTCACCGGTTCAGTGTGCCGGTTAGGTCCCCTTCATCGGGAAGATTCACCGAACCACTCTTACGGGACGGCGGCGGCGCGAGCGTCGCTCCGTTGCGACATCAGGTCGTCGGTGTGCCGTAGGAGGTTCGGTTTGCGGGACAAACGAACTGACGGCGACGAGTCCGCATTGTTGGCGTACCGCGCTACGTTCGGCAGCACCCAGAAGAGCCGGTTAAGTGCGCACAGCAGAGCTGATAGGTCAAGACCGACCCACACCGCCACGGTCGGCGCAGACCACATTTCTAACCGTGGTCAGTTGGTGGCCGTCAGGGTGTCGTGGTTGTCGTGGCTCTATGCGTGGCCGTATCTTACCTTCGGACATGCGTTCGAACAGAAGATTCAAGACCCGGAACTCGCGCCACTGCTGAGTAGCACGACGTCCAGCTCAGGCTCTGCAGCCAAGGAGGCTAAGCATTGCGCAGACCCGCATACGACCGTCCACTGACTGTCTATGTCACTGACAACTGCCCAAGCCCGATCGCTTGGCCACCACATCGTCGGCGAGACCCGTGTCCGCCAATTTAGTCCGAAGAATGGTGACGCATGATCGCCAAAGTCCGTCACGGCATCCGAAATTGACCCATGCAGAAGAACCATTTCGCGATCAACAATCTGCAGCCGGGGAGCGTTAGACATCTCACTCAAATTTGGCTGAGGCCAGCCGGTCCACACCAAGTAGTAGACATCGTTAGGAGTCGATGTGTACGCGGCAAGCACGGCTATCAATCTCTTTGCATCGTGGATCGAAAGACGGCCGGGAGCGGGTTCCGACGCTTCTAGATCCCAGTTCTCGATTGCTACTTCATCCTGGTCCAGAAGTAAGAGGCTCCACGTCGTTCCCTGGTCCAGCGTTCTGCCGGAGCGCTTGGCGAGATCGGACCACCGTACTCTTTCCGCAAGCTCATCTCCTTGATCCGTCGTAGGGATCGAATGGAGAATGCGTGCGTAGGACTGGAATCCAGCGGGGAGTATCACGTCGTCGATGATGAGACTCGTGTCCTGGCCCACCCAGTCTCCCGGATTCGTTGAACCTGCAGCACTAATCACGGTGACTCTACACACACAGGCCCCGAAGGAGTACCTCTGAGTCGAAATGCTCAGAGGTACTCCTTACGGGGGAAGAGCAAGCATCGTCTCAATTAGAGGTCGTGTCCCGTCAGCACAGGGGGGCTGTTTGTCCTAGACCATATACCTGAGCGGTTGCCGGAGAATATCCAGCCGGAAAGATGATGTACCCGGTCGTAGCCCCACGATAGGATCCCGGGACGCAGCTCGGCGCATTCGCAGTACCCTCGATATGATTCCTTCCCCAGATTCGAAGGAAGGCGCTGGCCCCTACCTCAACACCATTTCTATTGATGAACACTCGAGACTCAAGTTTCGACACATAGCCCGTGCAGTCGATCCAGCCATGGGTATTCGGATTCCCGACCCCACCCGATCTATGCGCCCGGTCCGCGTAAGCCGTACAAGTAATTACGCTTGCTGCGGCGCGGCTAGAGTCACTGCCCGAAATCGCCTTCCGGGCGGTAACGGTGGTCGAATGCCCTCGCGCACTCTCCTGAGACAAAGTAGCTGAAGTCGAGCCGCCAGAAGGTGGTGCCGTGGGCGCAGCCGCTAAAGCCGCCGACCCGCTCAGACCCGATCCGACCAGAATCACTGCAATGTCACTAGCCCAGGAACCTGAGTAGGCGCCGACCCCCTACGAGCGATGACAATGCTGTCCCCTCTCCAATCACCCCGCGACACGCACGGTGCGTGTCGCGAACGTGACCATAGGTGATCTTGTGGAGGCACACAACACGGGTGAGTGATCGCCTTCGCATGCTCGTGACACCACCGGATCCGGCATCGCAAGAGGACCCTGGCCGGTGGATCTGCGGCGTCTCGGAAGCGGATCCGCGATTGGGACGGGTGGCGCTTGCTCTGCGCTGTCGTTGCAAGCATAATGTAAGCATGCCCAATGTACTAGTTCGCGACGTCCCGGACGAAGTCCACAGTGCGCTACAACGCAAGGCCGAGCAGCGACACCAGTCGTTGCAGCAATATCTATCCGCCGAGCTTCGGCATCTCGCCACGCGCCGCTCGATCAACGACGTCCTCAACGACGTCGAGGCCCAGAACGGCGGTCGTGTCGGCTTCGCCACGGCTATTGCCGATCTGGACGACGAGCGCTCCGCACGGTGACAACCCCGTCGAGCGCCGCGTGATCGTTGTCGACGCGTCGGTCCTGGCCAACGCTCTGGCCGACGACGGGAACGACGGAGACGCCGCTCGCAGCGAGCTACGCGCCGCCGACGACATCGCTGCCCCCGACCTCATCGACGTAGAGACAGTGTCGGTGCTGCGCAAGCGATGGCTCCGCCGCACGCTCACCGATCAGCGCTTCGCCGCCGCCATCGCGCACCTGCAGCAGCTCGACTTCGACCGCACCCCGACGCTGCGCCTCATGCCGCGCGCTTTCGAGCTGCGCGCCAACGTCAGCGCCTACGACGCCTGCTACGTCGCACTCGCCGAGCAGTTGGGCTGCGAACTGCTCACCGTCGATGGGCGGCTGGCCAACGCAAGCGGCCTGCGCTGCTCGATCCGCGTCTTGCGCTGAAACCGCAAACCTAACCGGAGCGCCGGTTGAGGATCGGCTACCGGTACAGAACTTGATCACTTAGTGCCTCAGGGCTTGCGCGTTCCATTCCCGGATCGTCGCGTGGTGGGGGCTCCAGGCCTGCCAGACCTGGCACGCCCACTGGCGGACGAGGCGTTCGTGCTCGGCGGCGTCCCGTGCGGTGAGGACGTCGGCCACGGTCATCAGGCCATGCTGGGGCGGTGGCGCGAGCGGGGTCAAGTCGGGCCTGTGGGCAACCATCTGCTTGTGCAGGGCCGGTCCTTCGGCCGGGTCGATGCCGTGGTCACAGAACAGGCACAAGGTCACTAGGCACAACCCGACCATCTGAACTTCGCGCCGGCTGCTGCCGCCGGCGTGCTGAGCGGCGTAGGCGTCGACGTTCATCTGGTGGACACGGCGGTAGTTGGGGTCGCTGTAGTCGCGGGCGAGCAGTTCCCCGTACAGCCGATAACATGCCGGGGAGGCGATGAGCTCGGCCGGTGCCGGCCCGCCGGTCTCCCAGGTGATCAGCCCGCACCCGGGACAAGCGCCCTCCGCCGGCTCTGCGGGCTGCTTGTCCGCCGTGTCCTTGGTCGTCATGCCGGTTCCTTCCAAGCTATGCCCGCCCAGACGCGCACGGTGTCGTGATGGGCGGCCCACGCCGACCACGCCGACTGCGTCCACTCCCGTAGCCGCGCGGCGAACTCCTCAGGGTGACGTGCCCGGTAGACGTCGGCCGCGGTCACCGCTCCCCGCTCGGACGGCGGCGGCAGGTAGGGCCAATCTGCCATCCCGAGAGCGGGCAGTACCCGCTGGCTCAGCTGGCCTCGGCGGGCTGAGGCCTGCGCCGGTGGCTGGCCGCACTCGAGCAGCAGGCACAGCGAGATCAGGTGGACGGCCACCGACTGGCGTTGGCGCCGGTCGTGCTCGCCGCCGTCGGGGTGCTGGACGGCGTAACAATCCACATGGTGCCAAGCGCGGACCACGTCGGGGCCTGCTGTCGCCGCGGTCATGATGCGAACGCCAAGCTCCGCGTAAATCGCCCAGCACGCCGGTGAGGAACGCATGTAGGGATGGGTGTGACCGGCGGTGTCGGGCAAGATGACGCCGCAGCCGCAGCATGGGCGGTCATCGCCGCGAACAACCGCGCCAACCGTGGCCTCACTGCTCCGGCGACCGCACCGGAGGCCGGCGGTCGCGGTCGGACGCGGCAGGTGTTGGACGAGCGGTATGCCCGGGGTGAGGTGAGCTCCGAGGAATACACCGAACGTCTGCACACGCTGGGGCTGTGACTGTGCGGCCGCTGAGCCGACGGCGGGCGCTGCAACTCGGCGGGTTCAGTGTCGCGTGTATCGCAGCCGGCGGAGCCGGCCTGGCCTGGGCCG
>JBBQGJ010000330.1:0-7622 GCA_038322925.1 Mycobacteriales bacterium | reverse complement strand
TTGGCGCGGTCCCGGACGTACCGGCCGGCGTTGTACGGGGACCGCAGGACCTGCCGGCCCAGGTGCCCGACCTTCCCCAGCGCCCACCCACCGGCGCGCATCCCGGTCCAGGCGGCCATCATGCCGAGCATCCCGGTGCTGCCGCCGCCGCCCATCATGGTGAGCGATTCGATGAACGCGCGGGCCTTGACGGCCCAGAACATCAACACGATGTTCAACAGCCCGACGATGAAGAACCCGTACTGATCGACGTGGCTGCCGATGAACTTCGAGACCAGCATGACCGCGGCGAGGATGACCGTGACGAACAGCGCCTGCAACTCCAGGCCGAGGGTGTATTCCCACCATTTGGTGCCGAACCGGCGGAACCAGCCGGGAATGGGCCAGGCCACCAGGGCCAGGACGCCAAGGATGAACATGGCGGCGAACCCGACGACCGCGGTGAACCCGGCGATGACCAGAAGCAGCGTGAGGATCGCCATCGGCAGCGCCATCATCAGCAGGATCATCACGTAACCGAGGCGGCCCAGGTCCATCCCCCTCACCCAGTTCTGCCAGGTGCCGAACTCGGTGACCTGTCCGTTGTCGGCCATGGTTTGCTCCCACTGTTTCCAGGTGTCGTCGCCGGCGAGTTTGTGCGCCCCGGCGGTGCGGCAGATGTCCAGTTCGTGGAACTGGGCCAGGCACCACGGGGTGGACCCGAAGGAGTCCCACAGCCCGGCGACCAGGTTCCGCCCGGCGACTTCCTGCGCGGGCCCGGTCAGCGACGGGTTCTGAAACCCGGTGACCGAGACCGGGGTGAGCGCGGTGGTGGAGCCGGTAATGACCTTCGCGGCGAGTTGTTCGCGGAGCCCGTCGACCTGCAGCATGATCTGCGAGGGTTGGGTGACGAACCCGATGGCCAGGGTGGCGGCGGCGATCACCCAGGCGATGTCGGACAGCCAGCCGCGGCCCTCGCTGCGCCACCGGGTGTAGGTGACGACCGCGCCGACCGCGACGGTCGCGGAGATCAGCGGCCAGAACACCTGATCGGCCAGAGACCGGACGGCGGTGTCGATCTGGGCGGCGGAGTCGCGGTAGAACGTGAGGTTCAGGAACCATTCCAGCAGCAGGAACGCCCCGTACAGCGGGAGCAGCGCGATCCACAGCAGCAGATTGCAGATGACGCCGACGATCTGGTACAGCGCGGCGGTCAACCCCAACCCGGACTCCGCGGCGTCGTCGGGTTGGATGGTCAGCGAGTACGCGAACGGGCCGTGCGCCTCGAACAGGGTCTGCTGGCTGTCCGTGTAGGTCGGGTGGGAGAACAGGCCGTCGGCGTGCGCCATCCCCGCGGCGCCGACGGTGAACAGACCGAGCAGCCACGCGAGCGCCAGCAGCCGCCCCGGCCGTCCCAGGGATGCGAGCACCCACCCGGCCACCCGGCGGAGCGCACCGAGGACTGCGGGTGTACCCGTGCCCGCGACGATCCCGGTGATCGTCGCGGCACGAGCCGCCAGTCTTGGAATGCTCGTCATCTGGCCGCGCCGAACAGTGCCGGCTCACCAACATCCATTTTGGTGGATGTTGTTTCGCCCTGGCCGTCGTCGGTGTTTCTGTGAGTCTCCGACTCGTGGTGGGTGTCGAGGTCTGGGGTGTCGTCGTCGGCGTCGGTGGACAGGGTGTCGGCGATCCACTGGGTGAGCCGGTCGAACTCCATGACGGTGAGCCGCCGGTGCCGGTCCCGCGCCACACATTGCCCGATCTGCAGGTCGGCCATCGCCGCCCGCAACCGCGGCCCGGGATCCGGGCGGCCGAGCAGCACCGCCTGCGCGTTCTGTTCGGCGGTGCCGGTGGCCTGGAAGCAGAACGCCATCAGGATCTGCTCCAGCAGCGCGACCATGGCGGCGAGGTCCCGGGCGGATTGGGAGTCCAGCAGCAGGTAGGTCTTCAGGGCACGGCCGACGCGGACCAGCCAGTCCACGAACGCGCAGCCCTCGGGGTAGCCGGTGAGCAGGTGCAGCTCAGGGAGCGCGACGACCTTGACCATGGCGCGGGCTCGCCGGGACTGCAGCAGGGCGTAGGAGAACGCGATCCGCAGGGTGGCCATCGAGCAGCGCTGCGCCACCGACCACTGCGCTGGGTCGGGGGTGTGCCGGGGCAGGTCCAGCCCGTCCAGCCGCAGATAGATCAAGCCCCGGCCCGTGATCAACGGCTCGGCCTGCGCGGCGAGGTCCCCGAGGACCGCCCGGAGTTGCGGGGTTTTCGCCCGCACCTGCAGCGTCGAGGCGATGTCGTGGGCAGCCCTGGCGGCCGAGTCGCCGGTCGGGACGTCGTGCAGGGCGGTGATCACCGCCGGGCTGGACCAGGTCCGGCGGGGCTGGGTCAGGACGCGGTCGATGGCCGCTTCCAGGACGGTTTCGCCGCGGCGCCGGTCGTCGGCGGACAGCGCACCGAGCAGCGCGTCCAGGGTGAGTGTGCGGGCCTCGTCCGCGGTCGGCGCGAACCGCATCGGGTCCATCGTCCCGGTACACGCCTGGTCCAGGACGTCGATTTCCTGCACGGTGACGCCCAGCACCCGGCGGGCCATCTCGGCCATCCCCGTGAGGTCACCCTTGGTGTCCACCAGCAACGCCCACGCGCCCTCGGCGAGGAGCCCGGCGAGGGTGAGTTCCAGGGCGGTGGACTTGCCGCCGCCGGAGCGTCCGGTGAACACCAGGGTGGTGGGCATGGCCCGGTCCGCGTCGGTGCGGGAGGCGATGTGCAGTTGGACGGGGTCGGCGGAGGACCCGAGGTTCGCGCCCATGTAAGGGCCGTGGGGATCGCCGAAGGGGCTGCCGCCGTGGAACCAGGACCCGGCCAGCGTGCGGAGCGGCTGGTCGTGCCCGAACTCCGGGACCCTCACCTGGTCACCCGGGAGGAGTTCCTTCCACAGCAGGTCCTGGATGTGGCTGACCTGCTGCAGTTGCACGATCCCGTCGTAGCGCTGCTGCAGCGCGGCGACCCGCTCCGCCAGCACCTTGGGGGTGTCGGCTGTGACGACCCAGCGGGCGTGGTGGGTGCCCTCCACGTCCTGCCGGTGCTGGACCTCGGTGCGCCGGTCGGTGAGCACGTCGACGGCCTCGACCGCGTCGCCCGGGACGGGGGCGCCGGTGTCCTGCGCCTCGGTGACCTGGGAGCGGGCGGTCTTCAAACTCCTGTCCAGGAGGGTGCGGGAGCCGACCTGGCCGTGGTTGACGCCGCGGACGCTCGCTTCCACGCCGGGGATCTCGGTGAGGATTTCCAGCCATTCCCCGCCCGGCAGGGCGAGATCCTGCGCGGGGAAACCGTTCCCGGCCGCCGCGGTCAGGATCGTGACGTACTGCGCGGCGCCGGTGGCCAGGTCGGTCACCCGGACGAACAGCGGGCTGATGGTCGGGTCGATGTCGCCGTGGCACAACCCGGCCAGCATCGGCCCGGTTACCGCGGACGCTTCCGGGACCGGCAGCGCGGTTCGGCGGACCTCCCTCGCATACGACCAGGCGATCATCCCGGCCGGCGCCGGGCTGCCGCGCAGGGAGGACCGGGCGACCGCGGAATGCCACCGGTCGATCGCCGGGCTCGCGGCGGCGAGCCGCTCCGCAGCGCGGCGCCGCTGTTTGCCGGGGGAGGCACCGCCGGTCAACCGGGCGAGCAATCCCGAAGCAGTGGCCTTGGTGGGTTCGGGATCGGTGTCGGGGCAGCGGATCCCGAGGAGCACGACCTTGCGGCGGTAGGCGCCGGCCGCGGCGCTGAGGTCGATCCGGTGCGCGCCGAGGTCGATGTACTGCTCGGCGGCGGGGGAGCGGACACTGTCGAAACCGGCCCAGGATTCCCGGTACGCGTTTCCGGTGTGCGGGGCGGGCAGCACCTTCAGGTGCCAGTCCACGCCGGGCGGGAGCACCGCGGCCAGCGACCGGGCGGTGGCCAGGGTGGCGTGGTCCAGGTCGTCCTCTTCGGCGAGGAACGTGCTCGCGATCGGCACCACGACCCACGCCCACACGGCGTCGGCGGTGACCAGGGCGCCGTCGGTGATCAGCAGCGGCGCCGCGGCCGGGGCGTCGACCCGCCGCACCTGCTCCCGCGTGTTCCGAGCGACCATCTGCGTCACGCTCCTTCGCCGGGTTGCAGGAGCGCGGTCACGGCCAGCCGCTGGGGGCCCCGGGCTTGGGTGGCGACGCCGGGGAGTACCGGGTTGCGGACTGGTTGGCGGCGAGAGGGTTTGCGCGCCAACGCCTTGTCATACCAGCCCATGACGGCCATCCGGCCGGACTCGTCCTTGCGGGTCGCCCGGTACACCACGATGAACGGCGGCACGATGAAGGCCTGCGGCCCGAACCTGGACAACAACGGCACCCCCACCAGGAACAGCAGGATCACCCAAGGCACGGCGACGGCGGCGCTGATTGTCAGCACCCGACGCTGGATCCCGTTGCCCAGGCGCTTGTTGAACAGCTCGTACTGCTTGGTCTCCAACCGGGTGCTGGCCGTGTCCGTCGGCAGTTGCAGGGCCACCGGTTCACCCGCCCTGCGGAGGTTGCGCGGGTGGGGCGGGTGTACTACCCGAGGTGGCCGACGTGTACAGGGATTTCAGCATTTCCATCGACTCGGCCGGGAAGTAGCAGAACCCCGCGACCACCGCGCCGGCCAGGATCAGGGTCGCCATCTTTCCGTGCTTGTCCTCGGCCCACGCCGCCAACGCCCGGATACCGATCAACGCGCCCAGGATGGTGCCGCAGATCGCCAGAATCACTCCCTGCAGGCTGACGCCCGTCTGGGTCGTCAAGTCCGCCAGGTACCTGACCCGTTCGTCGCCGACGATCGCGAAAGGCAACTGACCCGCGGCCAGGGTCGGCATGAAAACCATCACGATGCGTCCACCGCCGGGGTGATGTCCTGCAGCAGCCAACGGTTCTCCCGCTGCACCAGCTGAATCCGGTAACTGCAGCGCAGCTCACCGGCGCCACCGGTCAGCGTCCACAGCACCGTCACGTCACCCGATCGCAGCGTCGGGTCGTCGCCGGTTCCGAGCTTCGCCATCCGCCAGGACTGCACCTGCCCGCCGGTCACCATCTCGCCCAGACCCGCGAAAGTGCTGCCCTGGCCGCGGACGAATTCCAGATCGCCGGATCCGTAGGCGCTGATCAGCTTCCCCACGGTGTCAGCGGTGGCCCGGCCGGTGTCGGTGTCCTCGTCCGCGGTACCGCTCACGGCCGCGCCGGCTGCTTGGACGGGCGGCGATCCCACCAGCGCCGGAACTGCCGTCAGAACCATCCGGAAGCCGCGCAACGAGACCGGCACCGCCACCGTCAACCATGTCTTGGAATCGTCCCCCGGCGAAGTGGTGTTGTTCGTCGCCGGAGTCGTTTCCTGGGCTGGCAATGATGGTGCTGTTCTGGCCTGGATCGTGACGACGGCCCGGTCCTCGGCGGTCCGCAGAACTGCGATGGCGATGGAGTTCTGGACATTGAGTTGGCCTGAGCCGTCCCACCCGTCGCTGACCGCTTCGCCGAGGCCCCACCGGCTCAATGCCGCGGTTCGCGCGGCGCGGTGCGCCGCCCCGTCCCACGACAGGTAGTCCACAACCGCGGCCTGGGCAGCGCCGGCGAACTGCACGTCCGAGACCCGCGGCGCCGGCGCGACAACAACGGGAGCCGGATCCACCATGGCGACCACCCGGCCGGCCACGGTGACTGCTCCAACCACCAACAGCATCACGGCAACCGCGAGGCCGACCCATCTCCTTGCACCGGCATAGAACGAGGAGGCCTGACTTGGGCGCGGGAAACTCCACACACCAGGCGCCTTCAGCGTACGATCCGGTGCGGGTCCGTTCAGGCGCTGCCTGCGAGCCGCCAGAAGAAGGCCGAGGTCCTGCAACCCCAACATCCTCGACAACACCCCGCCGGGCCCACACGGACCAGGTGACGCTTGCCTGCCGCGGATCCACTCGCGAGATCGAGATTTCGAATCCCGTTGGGGCCCCGCATTTCTCGGGCTGTCGCTTCCGGAGCCGAGCGGGACACGTTGGGACAAATCTTCATGCGCGGCCCGCAGTGCGAGTTGCAGTTGGTCTACCGATAGGGACCGACCCGACTCCGGGTCCATGTCACCCCCGACGATGACATCGACCTGCTGCTCGGGCCGGTCGATATCGGCCGTCACTCCGGCCCCGACGACAATGCCAAGCGGTTTACGACTGCGCGCTGCCGGGTCGCCCATAGTTCGAAGCCGCCCAACAACACGTTGCCGTCCAACTGCGCAAGCTGGCTTCGGGTCTCGGCTACCGGACGAATTGAAGCAAACAGCCATTCTAACCGGCCAACCGCGTTGAGGCCAAGACACGCACTGTGTGACGCGATCGTCTCGACTTCGTCCTTCAACCAACCGTTGGCCCACATCACCACGGCCAACTGGTCAGCGATCTGTCGAACTGTCATGTCGCGGACGTCCGCCGCGACTATCCTGCTCGACTGCATGACTGGCGGCTCCCTTGGTTCGAAGGACTCACACCAAGCAAGCGCATCGCCGGACCCAAATATGGACACGATTGGCGTCCATCCGCGCCATGGCTCGAACCCGTTGTGAAACGCTTAGTCGGGTTCGCCGGGCCAGGCCGAAGCCCAGCAGATCAAGGACCGACTGGCGAGGTTCCTGCGTGACGAGCTCAAACTGGAACTCTCACCGGATAAGACCCTGATCACCCATGCCCGCAGCGGCGCGGCACAGTTTCTGGGCTATGAGATCACCATCCAGAGCGACAACCGGCAACGGACCATGGAGCAAATGCCTCGGCCTTCAACCGCGCCTTCAACCCCTTCATCCGGGGGTGGGCCGCTTACTACCGGACGGTGGTGAACAGCGAGGTGTTCCAATCGCTGGACGCCCACGCGTGGCGACTGACGTACAAGTGGCCAGCCACACGCACCCGAAGAAGCCCAAGAAGTGGATCATGAACCGCTACTACGGCTCCTTCAACCCGAACAGGCGGGACCGGTGGGTGTTCGGCGATCGCGACAGCGGCGCCTACCTCATCAAGTTCGCCTGGACCCCGATCGTCCGACACGCGCTGGTCAGGGACACCGCGTCGCTCGACGACCCGGACCTCGCCCATTACTGGGCAGACCGGCGACGAAAGAAGGCCCCGCCAATCGGCAGATACCGGCTGCGGCTGCTCCAAGCCCAGAACGGTCGCTGCCCGGAATGCGGAGACCTTCTACTCCACGCCGACCACGAACCACAATCCTCGCAGGAATGGGAACACTGGCTCGCCGCCACCCGAAAAGCGTTGGACCGCCTGTCCATCGCCTTCCGGGCCAGGCGCGGCACCGGTGATGACGCTCACCTGAAAGTACTCAGACCTGCTCACTGAAAATCCCCACCTGCGTGGCTCCCGCATCCATGGCGGGGCCCCTTCGATGCTGGCGGTCTCTGACCACGCACCAGCTACCGGAGGGGCCCCGCTTCATGCTCACACAGGAGGACGACGTGGACATCCACGCGCTACGCAGGAGGGGCTGGTCGATCTCGGCGATCGCCCGGCATGTCGGGAAGGACCGGCGAACGGTCCGCGCCTACTTGGACGGGAAACGGCAGGTCGGGGTCCGGGCACCGGCCGGTGCGGA
>JBBQGJ010000329.1:0-7683 GCA_038322925.1 Mycobacteriales bacterium | reverse complement strand
CACCGAAACCCAGCCGACCCGGCCCCGGCCGCCCAGCAGGATCGAAAAACACCCGCCCCACCCAACACCACCTCGTCGGAAAACGCACCAAAACGGACACGACCACGTAGGAAAACGGAAGGCAAGTGGTTAAACCCCAAGCTAAGCCCGCGTCGGATTTCGCCGCTGTGCGGCGGTCCACGTAGTGACCCGCCACGGGAGCGATGCGGGCTCCCGTTTGTCCGGCTTATTCGCATTTGACCGCACCCCACCGCCCGCGAAATCCCCCGCAACCGCGGCGACTCCGGCAGGAACCTGAGCCTTCGTGCGGCTTGTGGCGACCTGGCGGCAAAGTCAGCCTTGCAACCGCTATCAGCCGGGCGCGCTGATCAAATACGCCGGACCCGGCGGACGCGCTGATCAAATACGCCGGACGCGCTGATCAGATGCGCCGGACCCGGCGGACGCGCTGATCAAATACGCCGGACCCGGCGGACGTGCTGATCAAATACGCCGGACGCGCTGATCAAATGCGCCGGACCCGGCGGACGCGCTGATCAAATACGCCTGCAATAGGGAAAAAGCACGTACCGCGCGTGCTCTTGATCAGCGCATCTCGCTCAAATGTGCTTCTTGATCAGCGCACCAGTCTCCGTCAAGCTGGAGCCTGCGCTCATCGAGTGCGCCCGGGCTGCTACGCATGTCCAACGGTGCGCTGACGGCGAGAGGCTCTGGCAGTCGGCCGACTCGTCGCGCTGAGTCTGGCCGAGACCACTCGATCGTGCACATCCACTGAGCCCGCCGAATTGTTCCCATGTCCGATTTCTGTCCACATTCTTGGCACGGTCCTTCAGGCTGCCTCGCCTTCCGTTCAGGCTGATGGTGGCCGGCACGGAGCCGGTGGGTGGATCAGTGAAAGGGGAGCATTGTGTCGCAACGTATTCGCAGGGAACGCGGAGAGTGGTTCGAGCCGGAGGACAGTGTGGGCCAGTCGCCGGCGGAGGACTGCCCGAAATGCTTGAGGCGGTGGTCATCCGCACGGGGCTTTGGCTGCGTCGATCCCCAGTCACCCGGAGAGGAGGTGAACCTCGGCGATTTCCGCACGGCCGATGGTCGCGATGTCATCGTGGGCGACGTGGGCGACGGCGGGGCGGACCGGCCTCGATCCGATGGGCTCGACGAGCTGATCGTCGACAGCGCCGCGGGTGATCGGGTGATGAGCGACGCCGGCATGAGCACCGTGGAATACGCGGTGGGAACCGTCGTGGCTGCCGCCTTCGCCGCGGTGTTGTACAAGATCGTCACCGGTGATTCGGTCGTCGCCGGGCTGACGAACCTGATCAACACCGCGCTCACCACCACGTTCTGAGCATCCGCGGCCATCATGCGGCGACCATCATCCGGACCGGTCGATCGGGTCGGTGTCGATCGGGTCGGTGTCGATCGGGCCGGTGTCGATCGGGTCAGCGCCGATCGGGCCAGTGCGGGCCGAGGAGGCGCCGATCGCGGCAGCGTGACGGTCGAAGCGGCCGTGGCGTTGGCGAGTCTGGTCGTCGTGGTGGCCGCGTGCCTGGGCGGGATCGGTTGCATGATCGGACAGGTGCGGTGCGCCGACGCTGCTCGCGAGGCGGCGCGGCTGGCCGGCAGGGGAGACGAAGCCGGCGCGACCGGGGCAGTCGCCGCCCTGGCTCCCGACGGAGCGGACCTGACGCTTGGTGGTTCCGATGATCTCGTCACGGCGACCGTGACGGTCGGGGCGGTGGGTGGCCTGCTCCCGGGGATCACGCTGCGGGCGACGGCGACGGCTGCTCGGGAGCCTGGCGGCGTCACGGATCCGGGTGGGTAGCGGCATGGCGAACCGGTCAGGAATCGCTCATGGTAGGACTCTGCCCGCGTTCGACGAACCGACGCGCTGCGCACCGGCCGCCGCAGTTCGGCAGCGCCCGAGGTCCGCCCAGCCGTCGCCCTCTTCCGACGGGAGCAACGATCGAGGTGTGGTAACGGTGTTCATGTGCATGGGCGCAGCGCTGGTGCTGGTCATGACAGCGTTGGCGATCCACCTCGGTGCTGCGGTGCTCGCGCGGCAGCGGGCGGAAACGGCGGCCGACCTGGCGGCGCTGGCCGGCGCGGCGCTGGTTATGCAAGGCCCGGATCTGGTGTGCGCAGACGTGGTTCGGGTTGCCGGCGCCAACGGCGCGACGGTGGACTCGTGCGTCGTGCAGGGCACCGATGTGCTGGTGTCCGTCGTCGCCAGAGTCCAGGCGGGCCCGATCTCGGGGACGGTGTCCGCCCGGGCCCGCGCCGGACCCGTCGGGCGGATCACCGATGGGAGCTGAACGTTCGGATCACTTGCAGCACTCGGCCCGCGAAGCACCTCCCCAGGGAGCGACCGCACCATGCGAGGGAAACTTGTCCCCGGGCAGTACAGCTCGCCACGCGGTGCCGCTATCGCTCAGGCCGGATCCCGCGTCAGCGTGCCGAGGACCTGCTCCCAGTGGTCGTACCAGAGGAAGTGGTCGGCGCCCTCGACCAGGTGCAGCTCAGCCCCTGGGATCGCCGCCGCGAGGCGCTCCGCCCAGCTGGGCGGAACCAGATAGTCGGCCGTGCCCTGCCAGATGATGGTCGGGACCGTGATCGATGCTGGGTCGAAACCCCACGGGCTGTTCAACAACCGGTATTCCTGCACGGCCCAACGGGTATCGACCATTGCAGCGGCGATCGCGTCGCCCATTCCGGCGGCGACCTCATCCGGGGCGCCCGACCGTTTCGCCACCATCGCCGGACTGATCCTGGCGCTGACCCGCAACGTCCAGAACATCAGGCGCTCGATCGCGGCTCCGTGGCCGGACAACCGCATCAGGGTGCGGTCCATGCGATTGATCTCCTCGATCATGCCCGGCCACTCCCGAGGGATCACGCTGGCCATCAGACCGAGCCTGCTGACCCGGTCGGGCAGTTGCGCAGCGCAGGCCTGCGCGTACATCCCGCCGGCGGACCAGCCCATCACCGCGAATGATTCGAGGCCGAGATGGTCGGCCAGCTGCTCGACCTCCGCGGGCCAGTCCTTCAGCACGCGACCCGGTTGCGGATCAGACCCGCCGATGCCCGGCCGGTCCGGACAGATCACCCGGACGCCGAGCGCGGCCGCGACGATGCTGCGGCCGACTGCACATCGAGACGGGAGCTGAGTCCGCCGTGACAGCTGATCACCGGGCTGCCACCCGGGTCGCCGACCTCGAGATAGGCGACCCGCCGCCCGTCGGCGAGCGTGACGATCGGGTTTTCCTCGGTCATCGTGCCCTCACCTGCTCGCCGGACTTCGGGTCAACGTACGTCAGGCGGCCGCCGGTGGGGTGCCCTGCGAGCGCGCGAGCCGCGCGCCGCACTGGCATCGGGTCAGCCGGCTGCGAGCCCGATGGGCGGAGCGTCGGCCAGTGCGCCGATGACGACGTCAAGCACGACCACCGCCCCGAGCTTGTCCAACGGATGATTGCCGTTGCCGCACTTGGGAGATTGCACGCAGGACGGGCAGCCGGAATCGCAGTCGCACCCGACCACCGCCTCCCGCACCGCGGTCAACCACTCCGCCAGCACCTCGTGCCCGCGCTCGGCGAAACCGGCGCCGCCCGGGTACCCGTCATAGACGATCACGGTCGGTTCTCCGGTGTCCGGGTGAAGTGCCGTCGACAGCCCGCCGATGTCCGAGCGATCACACCCGGCGAACAAGGGCAGCAGTCCGATCGCGGCATGCTCTGCCGCGTGCAGCGACCCGGGTACCGCGGCTTCGGACAACCCGGCTGCCATCAGGGTGTCCAGGCAGATCGTGTACCAGACGGCCCGGGTGGGCAGCGTCTGCCGCGGCATGTCCAGGCCGATGGCGTCGATCAGTTCGCCGGCTGGCCGCCGGCGCAGGTACCCGACCACCTGTTCGGTCACCTCGACCGGGCCGAGCCCGACCCGGACGCCGCGTCCACAGCTGCGTTCGGCGTGCACCGACGCCATGGAGACGGTCGAAACCGACCGAGCGATCGTCGACCACTCCGGCCGGTCGGCGCGCACCATGGCGACGCCCGACTCCAGGTCCAGGGACTGCACGACGTAGCTGTCGCCGCGGTGCAGGTGAACGGCACCCTCGTGCACGGCCGCCGGCGCGCGCGCGACATCCACGGTGCCGAGCAACCGGGCGGTCTCCTCCTCGACGATCGCGACCTGGCCGCCACCGCCGCCGCGCAAGTCGACATCGTCGGCTGGATGCCCCGATGCGGCGAAGTAGTAGCCCGAAGGGCGCCGCCGCAGCACCCCGCGGGCGACCATCTCGGCGACGACCGGTCCGACCACCGCGAGGCCGCCGAACAGCTCGAGGTCGTCCGACGTCAGGTGCCGTTCGGCCGCCGCGCAGGCCAGGTGCGGACCGAGAATGAACGGGTTCGTCGGATCGGTGACGGCCGTCTCCACCGGGCGCCCGAACACCGCCTCGGGATGGTGCACGAGATAAGAATCCAGCGGGTCGTCCCTGGCCACGAACACCACCAGCGCGCGTCGTCCGGTGTCCGCGCGACGACCCGCGCGCCCGGCCTGCTGCCACATCGAGGCCAGGGTGCCCGGATAGCCGGCCAGCACCGCTGCGTCCAGCCCTGCGATGTCGACCCCGAGTTCGAGTGCGTTGGTGGAGGCAACGCCCATCAGCTCCCCACAGCCAAGGGCGCGTTCCAGCTCCCGGCGATCCTCCGGCAGGTAGCCGCCGCGGTAGGCGGCCACCGTTTCGACCAGCGCCGGGGCAATGTCGGCCAGCCGGCGGCGGGCGCTCAGCGCGGTCTGTTCTGCTCCGTGGCGGGACCGCACGAAGGTCAGCGTGCGCGCGCCGGACGCGACCAGCTCGGCCATCATCCGGGCGGCCTCCGACGGTGCCGACCGGCGGACCGGCGGGCCCGGTTCGCCAGCACCGCCGGCCAGGAAACCTGGCTCCCACAGCACGAAATCCGCGCCGGGCCGCGGCGACCCGTCGTCGGTCACCGCGACGAACGGCCGGCCGACCAGCCGCTGCGCGGAGCGCGCCGGATCTGTCGACGTCGCCGAGGCGAGCACCACGACCGGGTCGGAGCCGTATCGCCGGGCCATCCGGATCAGCCGGCGAAGCACCAGCCCGACGTGCGACCCGAACACCCCGCGGTAGGCATGGCACTCATCGACCACGATGTACTTCAGCCGGCGCAGCACCCGCGCCCATCGATGGTGCGCGGCGAGAACCCCACGGTGCAGCATGTCCGGGTTGGTCAGGATCCAGTTCGCGTGCGCCCTTGCCCAGTCCCGGTCGGCGACTGCGGCGTCCCCGTCGTAGCAGGAGGCGCGGATTCCGGACAGGCCGAACGCCTGCACCGAGCCGAGCTGATCGGCGGCCAGCGCCTTCGTCGGCGCGAGGTAGAGCGCGCACGCTCGCGGGTCGGTGAGCAGGGCAGTGAGCACCGGTAGGAGGTAACCCAGTGACTTACCGGAGGCGGTTCCGGTGGCGATCACCACGTCGCGCCCCGAGTGCGCAAGATCGGCCGCCTCCGCCTGGTGCGTCCATGGCAGGCCGATTCCCAGACCGGTGAGGGTGTCGCGGAGCTCGGCAGGCACCCAGCAGGGCCAGTCAGCGCACTTTTCAGTCCGCGGCGAGAGTTGCTCCACATGAGTGACCCTGCATGTGAGCGATGTCACTTCTGTTCCGCTGCACCGATTCAGTACGGCCAACAGACCCTCGGGTTCTGGGCGCGAAACGGGTGACATCACCCGTCCATTGTGGCGGCGTGGTCGACTGTGTTCGAACATGCGCGGTGGTCCGGTATGTCTGGTCGTACGTCACAGTCGAACGTGCGCAAGGTGGCTCTAACGGTGCCATAGAGTACACAGCGTCACGTCGGGCCACCGGCCCGCGACGCGATCGACCAATGCCGGTCCGCATCAGCGACGGGCCGGACTAGAAATGTGCGCGCGCGCATGGATCGGGAGTTCGATGTCCAACAACCTTGCCGCGGACCTCACCGTCACCGGTAGTGATCAACTCATCGTCATCGGAGTGGCGGTGATTGCCGTTGTCGCGCTCGTCATCGCCTTTGTGCTCCGGGCCGGCGTGCTCGCCGCCGGCCAGGGCACGCCCAAGATGCAAGAAATCTCCGAAGCGGTCCAGGAGGGCGCGGCCGCCTATCTCGGCCGCCAGTTCCGGACGCTGGCGATCTTCGTCGTCATCGTGTTCGTGCTGCTCTTCGTGCTGCCCGCGACGACGACCAGTGAACGCATCGGCCGATCGATCTTCTTCCTGGTCGGGGCGCTGTTCTCGGCCACCATCGGCTACATCGGCATGTGGCTGGCGACCAGGGCGAACGTCCGGGTGGCCGCCGCGGCCAACGGCGAAGGCCGCGACCGTGCCATGCAGATCGCGTTCCGCACCGGCGGCACGGTGGGTCTGGCGACCACCGGGCTCGGCCTGCTCGGTGCCTCAATCGTGGTGCTCGTGTACACCGGCGGCGCGCCCAAGGTGCTGGAGGGCTTCGGCTTCGGCGCCGCGTTGCTCGCCATGTTCATGAGGGTCGGCGGCGGCATCTTCACCAAGGCCGCCGACGTGGGCGCCGACCTGGTCGGCAAGGTCGAGAAGGGTATCCCGGAGGATGACCCGCGCAATGCCGCCACCATCGCGGACAACGTGGGGGACAACGTCGGCGACTGCGCCGGCATGGCCGCCGACCTCTTCGAGTCCTACGCCGTCACCCTGGTGGCCTCACTCATCCTGGGGAGTTCGGCCTTCGGTACCAAGGGCTTGATCTTCCCGTTGATCGTGCCGGCGCTCGGTGTGTTGACCGCGATCATCGGGGTCTACATCACCAAGGCCAGGCAGGGCGAGAACGGATTGACCACGATCACCCGGTCGTTCTACATCTCGGCGGTGATCTCCGCGGTCCTGTGCACGGTGGCCGCCTTCGCCTACCTGCCGAAGAACTTCGCCGATCTGGGCGTCGACTCGGTGCGCGACCAGTCCGGCAACCCCGCCCTGATCGCGTCCGTCGCGGTGATCATCGGCATCGTGCTGGCCGGCGTCATCCTGTGGCTGACCGGGTACTTCACCGGCACGCACACCAAGCCGACCAACGACGTCGCCCGGTCCTCGCTGACCGGTGCGGCCACCGTCATCCTCGCCGGCATCAGCGTGGGCTTCGAGTCGGCGGTGTACACTGCTCTGGTCATCGCGGCCGCGGTCTACGGTGCCTACCTGCTCTCCGGATCCGTCCTCGTCGCGCTGTTCATGATCGCGCTGGCCGGCTGCGGCCTGTTGACCACGGTCGGCGTCATCGTCGCGATGGACACCTTCGGTCCGGTGTCCGACAACGCCCAGGGTGTCGCGGAAATGAGCGGCGACGTCTCGCCGCAGGGCGCGCAGATCCTCACCGAGCTGGACGCGGTCGGCAACACCACCAAGGCGATCACCAAGGGCATCGCGATCGCCACGGCGGTGCTCGCCGCTACCGCGCTGTTCGGGTCCTACTCCGACGCGATCGGCCAGGCGCTGGTCGCCGCCGGAGAATCGGTCGGTGTCTTCACCGCCAATGTGGTCTCGCCGAACACCCTGGTCGGCATGCTGCTCGGCGCGTGCGTGGTGTTCATGTTCTCCGGGCTGGCCGTCAACGCGGTGGCCCGGGCGGCCGGCGCGGTCGTCATGGAGGTGCGCAAGCA
>JBBQGJ010000328.1:0-7716 GCA_038322925.1 Mycobacteriales bacterium | reverse complement strand
GATCGACCCCGTGGCATCATGACCTCTCGTGACCGCGACGATCCTGGACGGCAAGGCCACCCTCGCCGCGATCAAATCCGAACTCCGGGTGCGGGTCAGGGCGCTGGCCGACCGCGGCGTCATGCCTGGCCTGGGCACTGTGCTGGTCGGTGACGACCCGGCCAGCCGGTGGTATGTGGCTGCCAAGCACCGCGATTGCGGTGAATTGGGCATCGCGAGCATTCAGCGGGAGTTGCCGGCCGGTACCGGCCAGGCCCAGGTGGAGGCCGTCGTCGACGAGCTCAACGCCGACCCCGCCTGCACGGCCTTCCTGGTCCAGCAGCCCACCGGGCTCGACGAGTACGCGATCCTGAGCCGGGTCGACCCGGCCAAGGACGTCGACGGCCTGCATCCGAGCAATCTCGGCGCGCTGGTCCTCGGCCATCCGGCACCTCTGCCGTGCACCCCGCTGGGCATCATCGAACTCTTGCGGCGATACGGGGTGCCGATCGCCGGCGCCCACGCAGTGGTCATCGGGCGCGGGCTCACCGTGGGCCGGCCTCTTGGGCTGCTGCTCACCAGGCGGAGCGAGAACGCGACGGTGACGCTGTGCCACACCGGCACCCGCGACCTGGCCGGGCTGGTCCGGCAGGGCGACATCGTGGTCGCCGCCGCCGGCTCGCCGGGTTTGATCACCGGCGAGATGATCAAGCCGGGGGCGGCGGTGCTCGACGTCGGCGTCAGCCGGGTCGACGGTCGCATCGTCGGGGATGTCGCCTCTGATGTCACAGCCGTCGCGGCCCACATGGCGCCCAACCCGGGCGGCGTCGGTCCGATGACCAGGGCCATGTTGTTGTCCAATGTGGTCGATGCCGCCGAGCGGCTGGCCGCGGTGGCGCCGTAGCTGTGCTCGAGGATTCCCACAGGAGATCGGCAGAGGAGATCGGCAGAGGAGATCGGCACACCCGGATCGGCAGAAGGGACCACGATGGGCCACGGATCGGACGCTGACGGCCGATCCCGCGCGTTCTGGGACCGCGCCGCCCGCGATGACGCCCGGTGGCACATCGCGACCGCCGCGGCGGCCGACCCCGCCGAGTTCGCGGCATCGGGCCGGCGGGAGACGGACATGTTCCTGGCCCACGCCGGGCTGGTGCCAGATCGCTCACTGACCGTGCTGGAGATCGGCTGTGGCATCGGCCGGATGACGGCGCGATTGGCCGAGGTCTACGGCCGCCTCCTCGCCCTGGACGTCTCGCAGGTGATGCTGGACCAGGCCGCCCAGGCGCTGGCCGGGCTGGACAACGTCACTTACGTGCTCGGCTCCGGCTCCGACCTGGCGGGTATCGACTCGGCGTCGGTGGACGTGGTTTTCTCCTACATCGTGCTGCAGCACGTGCCGACCGTGGCGGGCCAGCTGGAGTACTTCAGGGAGACCCGCCGGGTGCTCCGGCCGGGCGGGGCTGCGGCCATCCAGATCCGGTCGAACACCCCGACCGCGGTGGCGCTGGATTGGGGTGGCCACATCGCGCACCGGGTGAGTGGTCACCGCACGCTGTCCCGGGCCTGGCGCGGGTCACGGATTCCGCGGACCGAGCTGCTCGCGGCGGCATCCGGGGTTTGGGCGAACGGGCACTCCGGTGCCGGGCCGCGGGCCAGGGTCGAGCTCCGCGCGTTCGGTCAGCGACACACCTGGGTCGTGATGCACCGGGAGGCCGGCTGATGGCGGACCCCCGGGTGATCCGGGCGGTGCCGATCACCGTCGTGCTGACGATCGTCGTCGTTGCGCTGATCATGATCGCACTGGCGCACTGGCGGCGCGGCGCGATCGGGCTGGGGCTCGCAATGCTGGTGGCCGGTCTGCTCCGGGCGATGCTCAGCGACCGCACCATCGGGGTGCTGGCCGTGCGCGGCAAGCGGTTCGACGTGTCCTTCTACGTCCTGTGCGCTGCGGTGATGATCGCACTCCCCGTCGGGACGGTCTGAGCGGGATCCGTCGCCGAAGGGTCCGGACGGGGCTCCCGGCCGTTCCGGGGTGCGACTGGTGGCCCGCGGAAATGACGCCCCCAGCCTGTCGGCCCGCGACTGTGCGCAGCTCAGCGAAGGGATGCGGGCCCGCGGGCCGCGCCGTCCCTGCGGCGGTGGGCGACCTGGGCGGGCGTCCGGTGACCCGACACGCCGCGGTCTCGGAGCAGGCCCCCGCCGTCGCGGCCGGCGTTGCCGTCCGCCGTGACGGCCCGATCGCCGTCCGGACCAGAGGCCTGGCCACCGACGCGATCGCCCCCCTCGAGGCGAGCGAACACCGCGGCGAGCACGGCGGCCTCTTGATCGCTGATCTGAGACGTGAACTCCCGCTCGATCCCGGCGATGTGCACGACCGAGGCCCGGCGCAGGGCCGCTCGCCCTGTCCGGGTGATGTGCACGATGACCCCTCGGCCGTCAGCCGGATCGTGCAATCGCTCGACCAGCTTCTCGGCTTCCATCTTGGCGACCTTGCGGGACAGCCCGGGCTGCGAGAGCACCACCCGGTTGACCAGTTCCTTGAGCCGGAGCCTGCCGTTGTTCTCCGACAGTTGGACGAGCACGTCGTAGCTGCCGAGCGAGATCAGGTTCGCGTCGTCCAGATCAGCGGACAGCCGGGTGACCATTCGCGCATGCGCATGAAGGAGGGCCGTCCACGCGGCCTTCCTGTCGCCTTCGAAAAGACCTGCCCCCATGTTTCCCCCTGGCAATGACCGAGCGTGACCGGGCGCGGCCCAGCCCCGACCCGCCGCATCCCGCAGTCGTGCACTGACGGTACGGTGCGCGGAGATCGTGCACCAGTGGGGACCCCCCAGGCAATGCGGTCACCTGCAACGACGCAGAGTGCCCGACTGCCCCTCGAGAGGAGACATGCCACTTATGGCGAAGATTGCGGTGACGGGCACCGTCGTCGAGCTGGACGGCGATGAGATGACCAGGATCATCTGGCAATTCATCAAGGACAAACTGATCCTGCCCTACCTCGATATCAACCTGGACTATTACGACCTCGGCATCGAGACCCGCGACGCGACGTCCGATCAGATCACCATCGACGCCGCCCACGCCATCCAGAAGCACGGCGTCGGGGTGAAATGCGCGACCATCACCCCCGACGAGGCGCGGGTCGAGGAATTCGGCCTGAAGAAGATGTGGCGATCACCCAACGGCACCATCCGCAACATTCTCGGCGGCGTCATCTTCCGCGAGCCGATCATCATCTCGAACATCCCACGGCTGGTCCCCGGCTGGACCAAGCCGATCATCGTCGGGCGGCACGCCTACGGAGATCAGTACCGGGCCACCGACTTCCGGTTCCCCGGTCCGGGCACGCTGACGATCACGTTCACCCCGACCGACGGTTCGGCGCCCATCGAACACGAGGTCTTCCAGGCCCCCAGCGCGGGCGTGTCGCTGTCGATGTACAACCTGGACGACTCGATCCGCGACTTCGCCAAGGCCTCACTCAACTACGGCCTGGCCCGCAATTACCCGGTGTACCTGTCCACCAAGAACACCATTCTCAAGGCCTATGACGGCCGGTTCAAGGACATCTTCCAGGAGGTGTTCGACGCCGAATTTGCCATCGCCTACAAAGAGGCGGGCCTGACCTACGAGCACCGGCTGATCGACGACATGGTGGCGGCCGCGCTGAAGTGGTCCGGCGGCTATGTCTGGGCCTGCAAGAACTACGACGGTGACGTGCAGTCCGACATCGTTGCCCAGGGCTTCGGCTCGCTGGGCCTGATGACCTCGGTGCTGTCCACCCCGGACGGCAAGATCGTCGAGGCGGAGGCCGCGCACGGCACCGTCACCAGGCACTACCGCCAGCATCAAGCGGGAAAGCCCACCTCGACCAACCCGATCGCCTCGATCTACGCCTGGACGGGAGGGCTCAAACACCGCGGCAAGCTGGATTCCACTCCCGAGGTGATCGGTTTTGCCGAGGCGCTGGAGGACGTGATCATCAAGACGGTCGAAGGCGGCAAGATGACGAAGGACCTTGCCGGCCTGGTCGGGCCGGACCAGGAGTGGTTGACCACCGAACAGTTCCTCAACACGCTGGACCAGAACCTGGCGACACGGCTGAACGTCTGACGTGACGACCTTGGTGGCGCGGATCAACTTCCTCGGCGGGGCTGAACGTGCCGGTTGTGGGACGTGTGTGACACGAGTCGACTACTTCATCCGCGCGACGGTGGCATCCCGGTTGACGGTCTGAGTTGATGGCGTGAGGTGGGCTCCGCTGCGCCCGGTGGGACGCTCCCGCCGGGCGCAGGCGCAGTGGCGCATTTCTCGAGCAGTGGAACCTGATCGTCCGCTACCATCAGCGGAACCAGTCGGCAGCCGCGATTCGTGAGCACCGTTCGCCGACGCAGTGCCGCTATTTCTCCAGGGAAGCAGGGTCCGTGACCGACGCCGAGATCGTGAATCCCGGTGTTCGCACGCCTGCCTACCCCGGCCATTCTGACGGTCACCATTCCCTGCGAGGCCACTCCCGGCGGCACGTCGACCTGGCCCGCGTCGCCAGCGCCTTGTGTTGCGGCTGACCCGCTGATCCCTGGCGCCGCGCGCCTGTGGTGACTCGAGGTTCCTCCTCGTCAACGGCGCGCGCACTGATCCTCCGGCTGCCGCCACCCGAGCCGCCCGATCCGTCGATCCGGTGATCAGCGAACCTGTGCGTCCGCTGCCCACTCCCAGCGCACCCTGGGTCCATCGAACGGAATGCGATGGCTGCCGTCCATCCAGCACCAACGACTGTGCGCCCCCTCGTCTCCGCCCGACCCGTCGAATCCGCTGCGATCGACATCCATCAGCACCTCTGGCCCGACGAACTCATCGAGGCGCTGCGCGCGCGCCGCGAGGCTCCGCGGCTCGACGGCTGGACCCTCGTCCTCGCCGGCGAACCGCCGTACGAGGTACAGCCCGCCGATCACGACCCGGTCGAGCGTCGCGCGCAGGACAGCGGACGGGTTGTCCTCGGGCTGTCCAGTCCGCTGGGCATCGAGGACCTACCCGTCGCCGAGGGTGCGCCATTGCTGGACGCCTGGCACCAGGGTGTCGCCCGGCTGGCCGGGCAGTTCGACGCCTGGGCATCCGTCAGCCACGCCGAGCCCGATCTCGACGACCTGCGGGATTGGCTGGCCGCCGGGTTCGTCGGTCTGCAGATCTCCGCCGTCCAGCTCGCCACCCCGCGCACGCTGGAACGAACGGCCGCGATCCTGCGGGTCTGCGAGGCCGCCGGCCAGCCGGTGTTCGTGCATCCCGGGCCGGCCGCCGGTCGGGCCGGGGACGGCGCGGGCGCGAAGACCGAGCTGCTGCCGTCCTGGTGGGCTGCCGTGGTCGACTATCCGAGTCAGCTGCAAGCGGCGTGGTGGTCCTGGCAGTCAGTCGGCCGCCAGTTGCTGCCCGACCTGCGGATCTGTTTCGCGGCAGGCGCCGGCCTCGGGCCCGTGCATCACGAGCGGTTCCTGGCTCGGGTGGCCGCCCGCTCGTCAGCGATCAAGGGGTGTTCGTCGACACCTCGTCCTACTCACGGCAGGGCCTGGACAGCTTGATCCGGGTGCTGGGGATCGATCCGATCGTGATCGGCAGCGACCGCCCCTATGGCGAAGCCGCCGAACCCGACCTTGGGGACGCGGCCGCCCTCGCCCTGCGCCACACCAACCCGCTCCGACTCCTGGAAGGAACACGCTCATGACCGCACCCGCTGATCACCTCGTCACCACCGGCCGGCCCGTCGTCACCGACGTTGCATCCCAGGACGCCGTGGAGTGCGACCCGGTCGCCGACATCGCCGGTCGGGTGGGTGACGACGCCGTTCCCGCCCGCAGCGCCGTGGACATCGCGGACGTCCGGCCGACGGTCACCCTGTCATCGCTTCCGGTACGCGACCTCGACCAGTCCGAACTGCTCGAACTGGCCGCGTCCGTCGCCGGGCAGCAGGAACTGCTGGCGCCGCACATCGCGTTCAGCGACGACAAGCGGCATTACGTCAGCCTGCACCGGGATACCCATGTCGATGTCTGGCTGCTCTGCTGGACGCCGCAGAACGACACCGGCTGGCACGATCACGACATCTCCTCCGGCGCGGTCGCGGTCACCCGAGGGGCGCTCACCGAACACAACCTGGCGATCGGTGCGGCGAGCGTCCGGACCGACATGCAGGCGGGGTCGGCCTTCAGCTTCGGGCCCGACCACATCCATCGGCTGACCGGGCGCGACCCGGGAAGTGTGTCGGTGCATGCCTACTCGCCGCCGCTGTGGCGGATGGGCCAGTACACCCTCGGCCCGAGCGGAGTGCTCCGCCGGCGTTCGGTGTCCTACGCCGACGAACTCCGGCCGCTGGACGACATGGCGTGAGCCCGGGGGTCCCGCGACTAGCATCAACGTCCGTGGACCCCCCGCCTGCCAGGCGCTCGGCTCGGGCGGCCTCGCGCCCGGAGGCGGCCAGGTGAACGAGCTGCTGGGGGAGATCGCGCTCGTCCTGCTGTTCATCGCGATCGGCGGCCTGTTCAACGCCGCGGAGATCTCGATGATCTCGTTGCGGGAAAGTCAGGTGGTCCGACTCGCGCACACCGGGGGCAAGCGCGGCCAGCGCCTGGCCAAGCTGGTATCCGACCCCAACCGGTTCCTGGCCGCGGTGCAGATCGGTGTCACCGTCGCGACCATGCTGTCGTCCGCGTTCGGCGCCGCGACGGTGTCCGAGCGGGTCGCCGATTGGCTTGTCGAGGAGGGGATGAACCCCACCTGGGCGGTGCCCGTCGCCCTGGTCGGCGTCACGCTGATCATCTCGTTCTGCTCGTTGGTGCTCGCCGAGCTCGCCCCGAAGAGGTTGGGACTGCAGCGCAGCGAGAGCATCGCGCTGTTCGCGGCGGGGCCGTTGTCGTTGCTGGCCAGGCTGTTCCGGCCGGTCGTCTGGCTGTTGGGCAAATGCTCGGACGCCGTCATCCGGGTGTTCGGCGGTGACCCGAAATCCAGCCGCGAGGTGATGGGCCCCGAGGAGTTGCGTGCGCTGGTGCTGGCGCACGAATCGCTCAGCTCGGCGGAACGGAAGATGATCGTCGACGTCTTCGACGCCGAGACCACCCGGGTCAGGGAGGTCATGGTGCCGCGGCCCGATGTGGAATTCCTGCCGGCCGCGATGACGATCAGCCGTGCGGCGCGGTTGGCGCTGACCCACCCGCACTCGAGGTTCCCAGTCATCGGTCACGACGCCGACGAGGTGATCGGGGTCGTGCACATGCGGGACCTGCTGGTGCCGACGCATCCGCTGGGCAGAGCGGCTTGCGTCAAGGACGTCTGTACGCCGATCACCGTGCTGCCAGGCAGCAAGGTCGTTCTCGACGCCCTGCACGACATGCGGGAGTCCGGGCAGCATCTTGCGGTCGTCGTCGACGAGTACGGCGGCACCGACGGGATCGTCACGCTCGAGGATCTGGTCTCCGAGATCGTCGGCGAGATGACCGCCGGTCAGCAGTCCAGTGTGTCGCCGGCCGGTCCGCTGAACGGCCGCGCGACCCAGGTCGACGGCCGGCTGAACCTGGACGACTTCGCGGAGATGACCGGGATCGAGCTTCCTGCCGGCCCGTACGACACCGCCGCAGGCTTCCTGATGGCCGGGGGGGGCCGGCGGGGCGCGCCCCGGGGTGGGGTGGGGGGGGGCGACCGCCCCCGGTACCGCGCGGGGCGGGAGGGGGGGGGGGGCGCCCCGGA
>JBBQGJ010000327.1:0-7808 GCA_038322925.1 Mycobacteriales bacterium | reverse complement strand
AGGCGGTCTCACTTCGGTGATTCGCGGTGAATCGCACCATCGCGGGTAACGCCGTACCCCGGCCGCCATAGACGGGTAGCCGGCAGCCCACAGCAGGGCAGCAGCCGGTGCACCGGCGGGTCGGCGCGGTCGCAGGCCGCGTTGATCGGAGCTGAGATGACCGACAACGATGACGCTGACGGCCCTGGGTGGGTCAGTCAGACCCAGGCTCTGGAGCAGGAAGGCCAGCTCCGTAACGCGCCGGTGGAGTATCTCGAGGCGTTGCCCTGGGTGACCCGCGGCGGGCAACGGTGGATCCAGCAGGACACCCTGCGCGAGTGGTGCGGCGGCAGTGTGGTGTTCGCCGACCGGGCCGCGGCGGTGCTGCAAGATCGGGAGGACCACGGCTGGCGCGATCGGCGGGGACGGTGACCGAGGTCGCCGCGAGCCGGAAGCGGCTTGGGGCGGCGACCACCAGCCGGGCGGTGCGCCAGCTGCGGGTCGGTGACGACCTGGAGGTGAGCCGGCTCGACTCCTCGCAGGGTCAGGTCGTCGCGATCGGGCACGACGGTGAGGGCGACCCGCTGGTGATCCTGGCCGATTCCCGCGGCGGCCGCCGGGTCCTCTCCCTGGAAGTCGCCTGCCACCGGGACGTCACGCTTCGTACCAGGCACGGCGTTGACGGTGTCCCTGACATATTTTGTCGCGCCACGGATGTCGCCCTGTGATCGCGAAGCCGGACGTAAACCTGCAGCTGGCCGCGCTCGAGCTGAGGCGCCGGGCAGCGGAGGTTGCCGAATCGGGTGAACTGTGGGTCCGGCTGGCCGGGGATCTGGGACGGCAATACGCGTGGCCGTGGTGGAACACCCTGCTCTCCCAGCCGGTGCTGGCGGCGTTGGGGGACGGCGTCCCGGCGGTGGCCACGTCCCCCGCCCAGTGGGCGTTGGCCGGGACGATGCCCACAGGCGACCTCGTGCCCTGGCTGGTTCCGGTGGGTGCCGCGACGAGAACCGTGGCCGGGTCCGGTCGGCCCCTGGTGCCGGGAGAGTTCGGGTCACCCGGCGATCGGATCCAGTGGCGGCGCGCGCTGGCTGGGTTGCGGGCCGAGCAGGTGGTGATCGAGGCGACCCGGATGCGGTCGACCCCGGATGCGGGGCGTCTGGTGGACGCCGCGCGGTCGGCGGCCTGGGTGTGGGGTCTCACCGTTGCCGCATCGGCTCAGCCGTTTGACCTGCTGGTGGCGTTGGCGGAGCACGCGTTGATGTCCGGGGTGCTGGCCGGGTCGACGGTGCCTCAGGTGCTGCTCGTCGATCTTCCCGCCGATAGCGGACCGGGTGATCGGTGGCTGTTGGCGATCAGTGCGGCGGTGGGTTTCCTGGCCGCGCATGGGGTGAGTGGCGTGTTCGGCCCGGCCGGTCTGCCGCAGGAGTTGGCGCGACGCGCCGAGACGGCGTTCGCCGACGTCCCGCGGTGGGTCCGCGCGGCCACGGTGTTGACCGCGTGCCATGCCGTGCAGGTGTTGATCACCGTGTTGCTCAGGGTCGTGGGTGTGCCGGTGTGGCGGGGCGGGCTCCTCACGATGGCGATCCCGCCGACCGGGCGTCTGGTGGGCCGGTGGGCCGCGGCCCGCGGGGGTCGGTGATGCCCGGCCGGGATTACACCCGGGAGCCGTGGGGCACCGGCCGGGAAGCGGTGATCGGTGCGCTGGTCGGGGTGGCCGCGGCGATCGGCGCGGCGTTGTGGGTCGGCGGCCAGGTCGCCAGCGTGGTCACCGGGCACGGCTGGGCGGGTGGCACCGTGCTGTCCGGGATCGGCGCCGTCGGGCGGCCTACCGAGCCGGACCGGGCGTGGGGTTCGGTGATGCCCGGACCCGCGCTGTATTGGCCGATCACCCTGGTGGTCGCGGTGGCGCTGCTGGCCGGCGCTGTCCGGCAGGTGGTGCTGGCCGTTCGGCGCTGGCGGGACCGGACCCCACCGGTGACGAGGCTGACCTCCCGGCCGGGGATGGCCACCCACCGGGAGGTTCGGGACCGGATGGGCAGCGGGGCGCTGGCCGCGCGGGCCGCGTCGCTGCGCCCCGCTGTCACCGACGGAGCGGTCGACGGCGCGTTCCGGCCGGAGGATTTCGGGTGGTGCTGGGGACTCGCCGGCAACCAACCGGTGTACACCTCGGTCAGGGACGCGGTCGTGCTGATCGGCCCGTCCGGCGCCGGTAAGGGCGTGTACGTGGTCATCCCACGGATCCTCGACGCGCCGGGCGCCCTGATCGTCACCTCCACCCGCCCGGACGTGCTCACCCCGACGTTCGAGGTCCGCCGCCGGGTCGGCCCGGTCGCCGTGCTCGCCGCCGACGGGTCGGTGTCCGGTCTGCCGTCGGTGATGGGCTGGTCCCCCATCCGCGGCTGCACCGACGGGGAAACCGCCCAAGTCAGGGCGCACGTGCTCGCCGCCGGCACCGCCGCCGGGGTGGAAAACGCCTCCTTCTGGGAGCAGCACACCGAGGCGATCTGCAAGACCCTGCTGCACGCCGCCGCCCTCGGCCGCCGCCACATCGACGAGTTCTGGCGGTGGACGATCAACCCCGACGGCGCCAGGGAAGCCGTCGAAATCCTCAACACCCACCCCGCCGCGGAACCCGAATGGGGAGCCGCGTTGAACGCGGTAATCACCGGCGAACCCAAGTTCCGCGACCAGGTGTGGGCAGGGGTGCGAGCCGCGCTCGGCGGCCTGGACGTCGCCGCCGTCCGGGCCCGCTTCGACCCCGCCCGCGGCGCCGACTTCGACGTCGTCGCATTCCTGCGGGAAAAGGGCACGCTGTATCTGCTTGCCAAGGAGAACGACCCCGCCTCCCGGCTGCTGTCCGCGTTGATCGCCGATATCGTCCGGGTCGCCAAACAACTGGCCGACGCCTCCCCCGGCGCGCGCCTGGACCCACCGTTGACCCTGATGCTCGACGAGGTCGCGAACTTCGCCCGCCTGCCCGACCTGCCCGCCTACATCTCCGCGCACGGCGGCTCCGGGATCGTCACCTTCGCCGTCATCCAGGACCTCGCCCAACTCGAGGCCACCTACAGCCGGGACCTGGCCGCCGCGATCCTCGGCGCGGCCACCATCAAGGTCATCCTCGGCGGCATCAGCGACGCCGACCTCCTGCGGGACTTCATGCTGCTCACCGGCGAACGGGACGAGGAAACCTGGTCAACCTCCCGGTCCGGGATCACCCAACACACCGTGTCCTCCACCATCCGGCTCCGCCCCGTGCTGGACGCCGGCGAGATCCGAGGCATGCCCGAGGGAACCGCGCTGATGCTGTTCAAGGGCAACCCGCCGACGCTGATCCAGATGACCCCCTACTACCGCCGCCCCGAAGCCGCAGACCTGGCCGCCGACCAGCGGGAATGGGAATCCATCATCGCCGCGCAAGCCCTGGCCCGCGCCGAGGCGGCATTCGGCAGCGCCCAGTGACCCACCCCGACAACGACCCGCAGGACATCAACGCCCGGTGGGTGTGGGCATGGTGGCGACCGCAATGGGATCTGTGCCACGGTCAGCCGCCGACGTGCGTGGTGTGCGCGGCAACCGGCCCGCTCGTGCTGCTCGACCGTCAGCAGGACCCGCACCGCACCATCGTGTTCCGCGACATGGTCGCGGTCTGCACGCCCTGCGCCGCCCGCGCTGAACAGCTCGTCGCCGCACGAACCGCCAGCTCGCGGCACTGGCACGGCATGCCCGGCGCCCTCGCCATTGACGCAGTCCTGCGCGAACTCGCTATCGGATCCACATCCGTCGACTCAGATGGCGGCGGGTGGTAGCGGCTGGGCAACCCGAGACGCGGCTCCCTTTTGAGCCAGGCCCGGCAACAGCGTCGCATTCGTATTTCCTGGAATACGCCCAAGTCGGACACCAGCACCACGACGATCCGGCGCGGCAACGCCACACATGCCACCAACTCGTCCACGACGGCTATGACGCATCTTGGCACTGGCGACGCCTGGATCGGGCGACGCTTCCTGTGCATCACCACGGCCCTCCGCGCTGGCCGACGAATCCACGCGTCTCGGGAAGTCGTCCAAGCCAATGCGGCTGACGCGGGTCAACAGAAGTGGCAGTTGGGTGCCGTCGGTGTCCGGCAGGAAGCGATTCGTAAGGCGATCGGTGACCGGAACACCGTACGAGGGCACGTCCGCGCGTCGCTCCGTTACCGCGGATAACCACCGGTTATCCGAGTCGGCCGGTGAGCGGGAATCGTGCATCGGATGCGAGGCCAGCCGGCTGCCGGACGCGCGCAGAGACGTCGGCGGAAGGGTAATCCCGGGGATTTCGTCACGTGACAGCGGGTGGCCCGCTCGGGGACAGCGACGAACGTCAACGCTGAACGCCCGTTTGGGCGTACGCACTCTTTGACCTGGCGGGGCTATGGGTGGGTCGGTGCGGCCAGACTCTGGGAGACGATGCGGCCGGTGCGGGGCTTGGTGAGGTAGTGGGTGGCTTCGTGGGGTTTGGATCCGTTGTCCACGGCTGGTGGGGTGACGGGGGTGACAGTGTGGCCGGTCGTGGGGGGGAAGTAGGGGGCGAGGTCGAGGTGGGCGGCGACGAGGTCGTCTCGGTCGACGAGGTTGTCCCAGCTGGTCACGGCGGGGGGGACGTGTGGTGGTCGGGGTTGTAGTCGGTCGTAGACGATGGTGCGGAGTCCGAGCGGGGAGCCGAGGGTGAGCAGTGCTGTCGGGTGGTCGGTGCGGTGCAGCGCTTCGTACGCCACAACGGATCCTAGGGAGTGGCCGATGACAAGGCGGGTGTCGTTGTCGATGAGGGTCAGGACTCGGTCCTGGGCGCCGCTGCGGATAGTTTCGTCGGTGAGATAGCGGGCGACCTGCGAGAGCGCGCGGTTGACGAATTTGCCGGCGAGGCCGGCGCCCAGGGGCGCAAACCAGCGCAGCCGGGCCAGGCCGTTCATCGCGGGTCTGAGCGCCGCGCGCGGGCCTTGGCAGCCGGTCAGGTTCGGATCGAGGGCGGTCAGTTCGCGTTCGGCGGCGCCCCGGTCTCGCGGGTCGTCGGCATGTTCGGCCGCGTTGCGTAGCCACGCCTCGGCCAACCGCTCAGCTAGGTCATGCGCCTGCGGGTCAAGCGAGTCGGCCGACGGTGATCCTTGCGATCCGGGATCGAGAAAGTAGTCGGCGTAGTAGGCCATCCGTGTCGTCATCGCACCTGGTCGGGCGTCGCGCCAAAGCTGGTCCGCCACTTGGGGGTTTCCGGCGTTGCGGACGCCGCCAGCGAGGGCGGGAAGCCAAAGCGCCTCCATGCTGTCGGCGGATAGTTGTTCTTGCGCGATCCCGTGAACGAAGACGATGGTGGCCATGTCGACGTCGGACCTCCCTCCTGTGCCGTTCGCGGAAATTGTCCGTGATTTCCGGTTAGGAGTTAATGATCATTGGCCAGTCGATAGTCTGCTCCGATGGGGGGTCGGCTGGCGTTGGTGATCGGCTCGGAATGCGACGCTCTGGGTGGTCTGGGTTTCACCGGTCAGCTAGCCGCTGATCTGCACGATGCACTCGTGGGGTCCGAGGCCTGGCGACCCGTGGTGGATGCAGGGCCCGTGCTCGACCCTGACGTCGCGGGGCTGAAGGCGGCGATCACGGGTGCGTTTGTTGCCGCCGACATCGCCAGGGCGACGCTGCTGGTTGCGTTCATCGGACATGGGATCGCGAAGGGCGCCAAGGATCATTTCCTGTTGGCTAAGGATTCCCCCTCGTCTCCCGACTCCGACACGGCGTTTCATCTGGTTCAAGGCATCCGTGAACGACTGGACAGGTACCGGTCCATTGACGGTCTGGTGGTGTTGGTCGACGCCTGTGAGGCCGGGGAGGGTCTTCAGGGAGCAGCCGAACGATGGGATGTGCTTCGCGGCGGCGGCCGAGTGGAAATGCTGGTCGCTTCCACCGATGGCAGTGCCTACAACGGATGCTTCACGTCCACTCTGGTGCGTACCTTTGCGGTGGGTGTGCCTCGCGCCGGGGAGTCCTTGCGGTGCGCCGATGTGGAGCCCGCTTTGTCGTCGTGCCCTGGGCAGGAAGCGGCGCGGCTGGCGTTCACCACCGGAAGGGGGCTGTCCGCTGACACCGACGACGGTCTGTGGTTAGTGCCGAATGTCGCCCGGCGGGACGACGCAGTCAGAGGCCTGTCTTCCGCTGGTCTGGTAGATCAATTGACCCGCGGTGTTATCGCGACGGGTGCCGTGAAGGAGAACCTCACGGCAGTCGTCGAGGCCGGGCACCACCGACTGCGGATGGTGACCGGCCCGGCCGGCTGCGGGAAGTCCACTTTGATGTCCCTGCTGATCCGCCCAGCGTTGGTGGACACAGTGGAAGTCACGGCCCGCTACGTCGATGCCGCAGTGTTCCTCGACCCGGCCAGCACCATCCAAACCGTCACGGACCAACTCGTCGCCCAACTCAGGCGTCGTGTGGCCGAATTCGAGTTCGTCGCCGAGTTCGTCGCCGCGCACCTCACCGACAACGATCGCGGCACCGCGGACACGTTCGAACTCACCGTTACCCGCCCGCTTGAGCGATGCCGCCGCCCGGGTCGACGAGTAACGATCCTGATCGACGGCCTTGACCAGCCAGAAGAAGGTACCCGCAACTTGATCGCCGCTGCGATTTCCAACCTCACCAGCATCGAGCGCACTGACCTCGCGCATGTCCGGGTCATCGTCACCGCTCGGAGCGGAGCTGCTGGCGAGCACCGGGACCCTCTTGACCATGCGCACCGCATCGAGCTGCGGCCACCCTCCCCCGACGAGCTTCTGCTTGCGGTACGGGCTCGCGTCGGACAGACCTGGCAAGCCCAACAGCTCTCGTGGGTTAGTACGCATCTCCAGGTCGGTGGGTGGCTCATTGCTCGCCTGCTCAGCGAAACCCGAAGCTCGCAGACGACTCCGACGACGCTCACCGAGGCCATCGTGGCGCGGTTCGGGCAGGCGTTGCAGGACAGCGGACCCGACCGGGAGGTCGTGCGAGGGGTGCTGGGCTTGTCCGTCGCCGCCGGCTCGGGCCCAGTTCTGCCTCTCGAACTCGTCCGACGGGTCTTTCAGGTCCGCAATTCACCTCAATCCCTTCGGCAGATCAGGGACTGCTTGGTCCTGCTCGGCGCGCTGATCACCCGGGGACGGCCGGGAGAGCCGAACGAACTGATCGGGATCGCTCACACCGTGCTCGCCGACCCTCTTGCCGAACAGATCGGCGTCACAAACATGCGCGACGCACACCGCGCCCTCGCTGTGGCCCTCAGCGGAGTGGCGTCGACTGACCAGTCGGAGGAACTCCGTTCGTATTCGGCAGCCGCCCCCAGGCACCTTCTCCTGGCCGGAGACCCGGGCACCGCGTTAGAAGCCATCGACGCCGCGGTCGGATCAAGGGCTGCGGACAACCGCGATCTGTGGCTCACATGGCTTCCCTTGTTCGTTGACCAACTCGGGCCCGAGCACCCGGACACGCTGCGCACCCGCAGCAACCTCGCCTACTGGCTGGGTGAGGCGGGGGACATCGCCGGCGCCGTGCAGGCCTTGCGGGAGCTGCTGGCCGATCAGCTGCGGGTGCTGGGTGCGGACCACCCGGACACCCTGGGCACCCGCAGCAACCTTGCCTATTTGCTGGGTGCGACTGGGGACCCCGCCGGCGCCGTGCAGGCGTTCCGGGAGCTGCTGGCCGATCAGCTGCGGGTGCTGGGTGCGGACCACCCGGACACCCTGCGCACCCGCAGCAACCTCGCCCCTTGGCTGGGTCGGGCGGGGGACATCGCCGGCGCCGTGCAGGCCTTGCGGGAGCTGCTGG
>JBBQGJ010000326.1:0-7818 GCA_038322925.1 Mycobacteriales bacterium | reverse complement strand
CCACTGCTTGAGGCGTAGGTAGCCACGTTCGACGGTGTTGCGTTTGGCGTAGGTCTGCTGGTCGAAGCCGGGTGGCCGGCCGCCCTTGGTGCCCTTGGCCTTGCGGCGGTCCTGCTGGTCCTGTCGTTCCGGGATCGTGTGTGGGATTCGCCTGCGCCGCAGCTTCTCTCGGGTCGAGGGGTGCGAGTAGGCCTTGTCGGCCAACAGCCGGAAACGGGGTCTGCGGTGCAGCGGGTACTGCTGGTGGTGCAGGTCGAGCAGGGGCTCCAGTTGTGGGTGGTCGCCGGCCTGACCGGGGGTCAGGATGACGGCGACCGGGCGGGTCCGGTCGTCGGTCAAGGTGTGGATTTTCGTGCTCCGTCCACCCCTGGAACGACCGATGGCATGGTCAGCTGGCTCGGCCGGCAAATTCGTGTAACTCGATGGTGCCCCCTGTGTTCTGGGCGCGGGTCGCCACGCCCGGGGCGCCGACCGATGATCTGCGGGCGCCCACGGCGTGTTGGTGGGCTCGGACCACGGTCGAGTCCGCTGGGTACGTATCACGCAGGATATCGCGGGGGTGCTCAGGGATCTCGGGCATACCACTGCGGACTGCCGGCTGTACTACCCGGTCATCGCACCCATTGCCCGCTGGCTCGCGGGGCCGGCAATCGATGCGCAGGGACTGGACCGGCGGTTGTTGCAGCGGCGGACCCGCATCCACGTCGCCATCGGCGGACTTGCGCTGCGGGGCAAACTCGTCGACGAAAACCGCCTGGCGCGGGCCGAAGCCAGGGTGCGCAACCTGCTCGACGGGTTCGACGCGGTGATCACCCCCACCCTGGCCCACCCGCCGCCGCGCGCCACGTCGCGGAGCACGAAATCATGGCCAGTGAACGCGTATGCCGACATGCACTTTGCGCCGTACTCCGCGCAGTGGAACGTGTTCCGGTGGCCCGCCGCAAGTGTCCCCGCTGGGCGGCATCCGTACTCGGGGACCCCGATGGCGGTGCAGATTGCCGCACGGCCGGGCCAGGAGTCGCTGGTCCTGTCCATAGCCGCCCAGATCCAGCAGCACCGTCCCTGGCCGCGGGTGAGCCCCGGCCGGTGATTCCCGCTGGCTGGCGTTGCGCGCACGATGGCCGGATTGGATGCGACGTCAATGCCGACAGTTCCCCCGGGTGCCGGACGCATCCGGACGGCTCGCCGTCACGTGACGGAAACTCGCCTGGCCGACGTTGCGGGCGTCCGCGAATTCTGGTTCCGAACGACCACCCTTCGGGTGATTCAGCTGAGTCGTATGGGGCTGTCCCACCTGACGGGGAGCGGCCACAGCCTGGCCGCTGCACGCCGCGACGCTGATCGGATGGGTAATCCGCTCCCGCAATTGGTCCGTTCCCCGGTGCACCGTGCTTCAACTGGGTGATCTGGCCTCCGGTTCGCGATCCCCGGCAACACGATTCTTGCGGAAGCCGGAGCGTCCTTTTTGCCGTATCCCACGGGGATGTCGTAGTGGTGGCCGGTCTTGCGGCGATGATGTGCAGCAAGAGCAATGCGTTGTCGACAGCGCCGTGCAGGGGTGACTGCAACACGGCGCGGACGACAGGATTGACAAAGTTGATGGGCCGCTGCGGAGGAATGCTGCGGCTGATTGCGGTGGTCATTTTGGCGGTTCCTCTGCCATCTGCGGTGGGCCACCGGGACCCAGACCCCGCCGATGTCGTCGCGTCTGCGGGCTGCGATCAGGGGGTTGATCACTGAGGTGACCGGGGCCCGGCCGCTCCGGCTCGGCCCCGGCGATCGTTGCCTCAAGCAAGTCTCAGTTCGGGTGTGCTTCCAGGTGGTGTTTGAGGCCGGTCCAGATGGTGTGTTCCTGCCGCCGACCTATGGTGGCGATCAGTGGGCTGAGCAGTTTGAGGGCGCCGTCGGGTTGCAGGTGCCAGGACCATCGCATCCGGGTTCCTTGGGGATCGGGGTCGAAGGTGAGCGTGCCGTGCAGGTCCATAGCGGTCATGTGTGTGGTGGACGAGAGGGTCTGCGGGCGGTGGTAGTCGGTGATCTCGATGACCATGTCGACGGGTCGGCCCATGCTGTCGGTTGCGGCGTGGAAGCGGGTGCCGACGCCGATCGGTCCGTTCGTGATCTGCTCGGCGTGGTGCATCCGCGGGTTGTACTGGGGTTCCTTGGTCGTGTCGGCGACGACGTCGAATACCTCCTCGGGTGGTCGGTTGATGACGATGTCACCGTGAATGTGAACCATTCCTGACCCCTTTCGGCACCTGCTTCGTTGGGTGGATCATCGCCCCCCACAGGGCCACCAGCGGTTCCGGTCGGGAGTTGATGTCGTGTGGGTGTGATCCTTGCGGCCTGCCCCGAAGACGACCACAGGACTTGGTCAGCCGTGGAGTCGTTGGAACGCTTCGTAGACCAGAAACGCTGGCCACACCAGCGCTTTGACGATGGCGAGCAGGTAGCCGCCGAACGAGTCGGCCTGCTGCCAGAAGTACACCAGGGCGCCGATGAGGCCCAGGCCGTAGACGGCGTTGCCGCCGCCGGCGCTGACCTGGTTCGCGGTCCGTTTGCGGCTGGGTGCGGGTGTGGTCTCCGGCATGGCTGCCTCCTGCCGCTAGTTCTCGTAATGGATGCGAAAGACCGGGTAGTAGTCGACGATGGCCGCGATGTCTGCGGGGCTGGCCTGCGGGTCGAGTCCGAAGTAGTACCGGGCCTGGTCCGCGTTCGCGCTCGCGCCGCTGCGCTCACCACCGGCGTGTAGGTAGGCCGCGATGATGTCGCCCCTATCGGCTGGGGCGAGTTCCTGGAGGCGGACCTGTGACGTTCGCCGGCGCCGGATGACCGCATGTCCGTGGGCTGCTCGGACGTTGCGAACCCATTGTGATTCGCCGGCCAGCGCCACCAGGTAATCGCTGCCCTGGTAGCGGGTTCGCAGGATCGGGATCCGTCTGGCCTTGCCCGAGGTGCGGCCCCGTACCTGGAGGGTCACCGCATCCCGTGGTGCCAGTCCCAGGGAGGTGAGCAGCGCACCCAACCAGTTCAGCCGTTGGTACCAGGCGGCGGGTGGCCGGTATGTGGTGCGAGTGGAGTAATCCTGGGGCTTCATCTCGGCCTTCCCTCCCCGGTCGCAGCCTGATCTGGGCGTCACCCCATACCCGGAATGTCGCCGACGGGTCACGGGTGCCAGACCGGATCCTTGGTTGGGCAACCGATCTCCAGGCAAGTCGTCGCGTCGCCCCCAGGCTAGGGCCGAAGGTCCCGCGCGACAGCATCTGCGAGTAGCAGCAGGCACCAGGTATCGGTTCGGGAAGAACCGCCGGTGGTGCGGCCTCGGTCGATGTTTCACAGGGGAAGGCATCCTGTGGGACCCGCGACTCAGGACAATCATCGGCATATCCGTCGGGTGGGTTCAGACGCTGTAGGTGGTCAGCGGTGTGCCGTCCCCGCCGAGGTTTCGTCAGGCGAAGACGGGAACGCGTCGTGCTGTTCGCCGGGTTTGCGTCCGGAATCGGGTTGCAGGTAGATCCGAACCCGCCAGGTGTGCAACCCGAACAGCGCTCCGATGGCGGTTCGGCGGGCGTCCTTGGGTCGCTCTGGGTGAAGTCTTCTCGGGTGTAGTCGATGACGTGGTCGGCGCCGAGGGATCGCACCAGGTCCACCTTCGTGGTGGGGCACACGCCGGTGACGTCCCGCGACGGGCGACGTGGCGATCTGCACGGCGAACGTGGGTCGGTGGACGACTATCGGTTCGTTGGTGAAGGTGTGCTCTGCTCGGGTCACGGGCCGCGGCCGGGAATGGTGTTCCACCCACCTTGGAGCCCACCGGTATCGATCCCATATATGCGCCAGAATAACGGCACTTCGCGGGGGTTGTCGGTGTGGTCGGCTGTACTGACGTTCACCGCACCGCAGCACCGCCCTTACCGGGGGAGGGACACCCGATGATCACCACCGACGCGCCCGCCTGGCTCCGCCGCTCCGACCAGGCCGTCCACGGGCCCGCACCATGCTCACCCCCCGCCGCGCCGTCGTCATCGACTGCGAGACAACAGATCTGGCGGCGTTACTGGCAACGACGATTTTCAGAACCTACGGAATAGCACGCGAGCAAGACTGCTCCGCTGACGGAAAACCGCACGACAGCGGAACTCCGGCCCCGACCGGGGCCGTCAGGCCAAGAAACGGTATCCCGAGTGATGCAGGATTCATGCATCTGAGGGGCAACCGCCCGATCAGCGTCACGACCTGGCTGATTCGGGTGGCAACGTGCAGCGCGTCAGCGCGTTACGACTGCGCCGGACTGGGTGGATATGCGGGATGCGCACCCGCGCGATCCCTGCCGCGAAGCCCGGTACCGCCGCGGACATCACCTACCGGCAGCACGCGATCATCGAATCGGTGATCGCCGATGTGATCGACGGACCCTTTGGCTCATCCACCAAGCCGGCGAGTTCGCCGGCGGGCACGTTCACCGCGTCACCTTCCCCGTGGGTCTCAGTGGCGAAGCTTGACGACGTCAGCGGGAGTTTGTAGCCGCAGCCGCGCGTGAACCCGTTGACGGATCCGACAAGTCCGCGACCAGCAGTTCTCACGCCGAACTGATATCTCGTCGAATCAGACCGGGAAGGGCCGTCGATGCCGCAGGGCGGGCGGAGCTGGAGGTGCCGTCCGGAGCCCGCCGCGCGTAGGCGACGAATACCGCAAGCAGGATCAGCGCACCGAGCCCGAACAGCGGCATGGTCAGGGCTGCGGCGATCCCGGTCCAGCGGAGTCTGCGGAACCATGTCTTGTCGGGGAGACCGTAGGTGTTGAACAGGGCGCCCCACCACGCGGCGCCGACCATGACGGCCCCGATGCCGGCCACCGCAAACCCGATCGCCACCAAGGCCAGCGAGGGCCAGAGCAGGCCGTGCAGCGGGCGGCCAGGGTTGGTGAGGTTGGGCACGGCCAGGGCCAGCAACATGCCAGCTGCGGTGATGGCCCATCCCCGGGTGGCTCGCCTGATGATGACTGGCTTGGTTGGGGTTGTCGCGTGCGGGTGGTCGCAGGGTCGGTTCGGTGCGGCCACCAGGTAGGCGGTGAGCACGCTGCCGAAGATCAGTACGCCCACGCCGAGGAGCGGGACGGTGATGATGCCGGCCACGCCGCCCCACAGCAGCACCGTCCTCCAGCGGCTATCGGCCAGCGCGGAGGCATGGCGCACGGCGGCGCCCCAAGCGAGCAGCTCCAGGGCAACCCCCACGAGGACGAACACGGCACCCGAGATGATGAGGGCCAGCATCGTGCGTCCGTACGTGTCAGCGACGCCGTTCTGCGGCTGGCGAGCGGCCAGCGTGAGCACAGCGGACGGAAGCAGGATGAGACCGAGGGCCAGGGCCGCCAGACCCCACAACGACCGGTCGATGATGTCGCGCTTGGACATGTCGCTCGCCTCCCAAGAACTAGGACGCGCGCCCTTTCTGATGAAGGTGACGCGCTATTTAATAGGATCTGTCGGCTGGTAGGACCCCCAAGGTCACCATTTGCCGAATAGTTTCGATCAGTCGATCAGAGGTGCCACTTATCGAAAATGTGACGCGTCTGGAGTACTCGATTGCGCGGGCGACCTCGTCCAGAAGTCCCAGAGGCTCAGCGATACCGCATTGACTACATAGACTGGTATGACATATCCGACCGCAAGGTAGCCCGGTCGTCCAATGTTCCGAATTCTCGGTCCCGGTATGTGGCGGAAGCGGCTGGCCAATCCTGCTGCCAGCGCGGGACACCACATCAGTCCGAGCGTGAGAACATCGCCCGCAGAGGACGCCGATCCCTGGCGAGCGAGGAGAACGTAGAAAATGCTGCCCAGCCCGGCCTTGACGATTAGGAATGCGCGATATTCACTCGGGCCTGTTGTATGGCATCACGAGAGCCGATGGTCTTCGGTGCGGAGGTGGCCATTGAATCCTCCGGGGGCGAGCGAGGTCAGAGCATGTTTGCCGACCCCGAGTTTTGAACCGATGGTGGACGTGGGGTAGGGCTTCGGACTCTGGTTGGGGGCCCGGCGCTCTTGGCGGCGTCGGTGGCGGGTCGCGCCGATCGAGTTCGATCTGCCCTGGCCGACGGTGTTGCGGACCGGGACAGAGTCGCGTAGCGCTGGGCGGTGCACAGCGGTCGGGCTGTGGTCCGTGTCTGCTGTGAGCGGTCATCGTCAACCCCTGCGTGGTGGTCGCGGGAACTTGCCGCGTCATGTATCGCCGACGGGTGTCCAACGGAAGATGCGGGCTGCCACGATGGCGCCGGCGATGCCCCAGATCGCGACGATCGCGAGGTCGGCGGCGGCGAAGCCGGCGCCGGTCACGTTCGGGTTGTAGGCGGTGACCATCGCGGTGTAGAAGTGCCGGATCGGGAAGACGGCGGCGATGGTGCGCAGGGCGGCCGGTGCCTGGTCGGTGTTGAAGAAGAGTCCGGATAAGAAGTACAGGATGAGGGTGACCGAGGTGATCATCGGCATGGCCGCGGTGTCTTTGCGGATGGCCACGGTGAACACGCAGGCCAGGCTGCAGCAGGCCAGCGCGCCGACCAGGACGGTGAGCACCGCGGCGGCCAGGTGGCCAACGGGTAGGGACACGCCGTAGGCGAGGCGGCCTAGCGCGCCGACCAGGACGGCGAGCGCGAGGGCGGTGAGCAGGGCGTTGAGGACCGGGCCGGCCAGGAACGCCCCGGTTCGCACCGGAGTGCTGCGCAGTCGCTTGAGGACCCCGTTCTCTCGGTCATGCACGAGTGAGGCGGTGAGGTTCTGGAAGGTCGCTGAGACGACGCCGATGACGATGACTGCCGCGACCATCAGCATCGGGTAGTCCAGGGTCCCTGGCTGGTCGCGCAGCCGCGCCGTTTCGTTGCCGAACACGGTGGCGAAGATGAATAGGTACAGCAGCGGCAGACCTACGGTGAAGAAAACCGCCTGCGGGTCGCGCAGCATGACTTTGCTCGCGCAGCCGAATTCACGCCGAACGACGGTCGCGGTGCTCATGTCCGGGCTCCTGTCAATCGCAGGTAGATGTCCTCCAGGCCGGGTGGCCGCACCTCCAGGCCGGGCAGGTCGCAGCGTTGAGTGCGTGCCCAGTCCAACAGCGCACCCAGGGTGGTCACCGGCTCCGTCGTCTGGATCGTGATCCGGTGACCGTCGGACTGCATGATCGGGCCGCCGGGGAGCCGCAGATCCATCCCGGGCAACTGCTGGAAGCGGATCTCGACCGGTGCGGTGTTCCGGCCGCCGAGGGTCTGCGGGGTGCCCTCGGCGACGATCTCGCCTGCGACGATCACCGCGACCCGGTCGGCCAGGGCTTCCGCCTCGTCCATGAAATGCGTGGTCAAGAAGATGGTCTTGCCGAGGCGCCGTAGGTCCTGGACCAACTCCCATGCCTGGTGTCGCGCCGCTGGGTCGAAACCGGTGGTCGGTTCGTCGAGGAACACCAGCTCTGGATCGCCCACGATGGCCAGCGCGACGTCGAGACGGCGCAGCTGGCCGCCAGACAATTTCCCCGCCCGGGCCCGCCGTTTGTCGCTCAGCCCGACCAGCTCGATCGTCTCCTCAACGCTGCGCGGGTGCGGGTAGAAGCCGGCATAGCGGTCCACCAATTCCTGCACGGTCAGCTCCGCCGGCATCTTCGAGGTCTGCAGCACAACGCCGATTCGCGCCCGCCACGCTAGCGGGAGTTTCCTAGATAAGTTGATCATGATGAGTGTCAGTGCAGGTCAGCGATAATATTACGGACAGTTGTCTGTATGACCTAAGTGGTGGGCTCTGGGGCCCATCGGTTCAGGGTGAAGAGGTCGTGGAGGGCT
>JBBQGJ010000325.1:0-7825 GCA_038322925.1 Mycobacteriales bacterium | reverse complement strand
GGCTCCCCGCGAGGGGCCGTCGGCCGCCGATCCCGGCTCGACCGCCGGCCTGCTGGACGGCATGGAATGGTCTGCCACCGCCCTTGGCGCCCGGTCGACCTGGCCCATGGAACTCGAAGCCGCCATTCGCACGGTGCTCGCCTCTCGACTGCCGGTCATGCTGTACTTGGGGGAGGAATTCGTCCAGATCTACAACGACGCGTTCCTGCCCATTCTTGGAAACAAACACCCGGACGCTTTCGGTCGGGCGGCAGCGCGCTGCTGGCCCGAGGTGTGGCAGACGCTGGGGCCGGACCTGAACAGTATTCAGACCGGCCGCCAGCATTCCCTTCTGCACGAGCGGCAATTGCTGTTCATCGACCGGCACGGTTATCTCGAAGAGACCTATTGGACCTACTCGTATTCACCGGTCACCGATGCCGACGGCCGGGTACTGGGGGTATTCGGGCAGACGACGGACACCGGGACCGCCGAAATCCTCGGCGAGCGCAGGCTGCGGACTCTTCACGATCTGGGCGACGTGCCCAGCACCAGTACCGCCGACCCAGCGGATGCGTGCCGGCTGGTGCTCGACGCGCTCGCCCGCAACCGAGCCGACATACCCTTCTGCACCGTGTATCTCGTCCAGCACGACGAACCGGTGCTGGTTGCGTCCTACGGATTCGTGCCGGGTGGACCGCTGCCACCGGGCCCGGACACCGACCCGCTCGGGATGACCCAGCTGCGCACGGCGGTGGCCACCGGGCGCCCGCTGCTGGTCACCGACCTGCGGGCCCAACTTGCTGGCGCCTTCGACACCACAGGCACGCTGGGTGACGTGCAGCCGGATGCGGCGCTGATCATGCCGCTCACCGAGCACGGTCAGTCCCGGCTGGTCGGAGCGATCGTGCTGGGGATCAGCCCGTACCGGGAGTTCGACGCCGACTACCGGTCCTTCTTCGAGCTGACCGCCGACCAGGTGTCCATCGCGATCACCGATGCATTGGCCTACGAGGTGGAACGGCACCGTGCGGAGAATCTGGCCGACCTCGACCTGGCGAAGACCCGGTTCTTCCAGAACATCAGTCACGAACTGCGGACTCCGTTGACGCTCATCCTCGGTCCGGTCCTGCAGGTGCTCGATGACCCTGACGTGATCCTCGGCGCCGGACACCGGGAGGGTCTGCAGGCGGCTCGGCGCTCGGCGCTGCGGTTGCAGCGGCTGGTCGACGGCCTGCTGGAGGTGGCGCGCAACGAGGCGAACCGGCTGCATCCGCAGATCGAACCGACCGACCTTGCCACGCTGACGTCGGACTGCGCGAGCATGTTCCGATCCGCCGCAGAGAACGCCGGTCTTCGCCTGGTGGTGCAGACGCCGTCGGACGCCCCCGTCGTCGCCGTCGACCGGAACATCTGGACGCACATCGTGCTGAACCTGCTGTCGAACGCGGTGAAGTTCACCGATGCCGGATGCGTCACCGTCACCTTGGAGATCACCCGGGACCGGGTGGAACTCGCGGTGCGCGACACCGGTCGGGGCATCGCGGAACAGGACATCCCGTTCATCTTCGAACGCTTCCATCAGCTCAGGACGGGCGCGGACAGCCCACGGGACGGTGCGGGGATCGGCTTGTCGCTGGTAGCCGACCTGGTGCACGCACACGGCGGCACCGTCGGGGCCACCAGCACGCCGGGTCAGGGAACGACGTTCACCGTTGCCCTGCCCCAGAGCACCACCGTGAGCGGGTCGCCACGCCCGCTGGACCCGGCGGCCGGCGTCGCCGAGACGTTCCTGTCCGAGGCCTCACAATGGGCCCGGGTGACAGCCGAGCAGCGGCGGGAACGGCTCGCCGCAGGGGAGCCGGACCCGGATGCCCGCCGGTTGCTGCTGGTCGAGGACGACGCCGACATGCGCGCGTACCTGATCAGGTTGATGGAGTCGGACGGCTGGAGGGTGGACGCGTTCGCCGATGTGGAAACCGCGTTGGCCGGCACCGAATCACCCGACCTGGTGTTGGCGGACGTCGTGCTGCCCGGCCGGGGCGGTCTCGACCTGCTGCGCATCCTGCGGGCCGCCGAGGCCACTGCCCGGATCCCGGTGGTGCTGCTGACGGCCCGCGCAGGGACCGAATCGATCACCGAGGGATTGGCCCTGGGTGCCGACGACTACCTGGTCAAGCCGTTCGTGCCCACCGAGCTGCTCGCCAGGGTGCGGGTGCACGCGGAACTGCACCGCGTCCGGGAGCTGACGCTGACCGATGAGCAGGAACGGTCGAGGAACCTGCAGATCGCGGTGGCCACCAACCGGCAGATCGGCACCGCCGTCGGCATCCTGATGGCCGAGCACAAGATCAACAGCGACGAGGCCTTCGAGTTGCTGACGACGGCCAGCCACACCCTGCGCCGGAAGCTGCGCGACATCGCCGCGGAGGTCACCACCACCGGTGAGCTCCCCCGGCCGACCCGGCGGATGAGCCAGGGCCGGCGGAACTGAGAACACACCGATCGCGGTCCATCGTGTCGCGCGGCGGTCAGCCGATGCCGTCATGCCCCTACCGCTATCCCAGTGCGCTATCCCAGTGCGCTATCCCAGTGCGCTATCCCTATGCGCTATCCCTGTGCCCCTATCCCAGGAGCACCGGATGGTGCCGGCAGGCCGATCAGATCGGGTCGCGGAAGTTCCGTCTCCGCCCGGGGAGCTTCGGGTAGGAGCTCGTTCGGCCGTCTGGCCGGCACCTGGACCACCCGCGCGCGGAGGAAGACGACAGCCAGCGCGATCAGCAACGCGGCCCGACCCCAGACACCGATCAGCACCAGTTGCGGCGAGAGCGCGTCGTAGGAGCCGCTCGGCATCCCGCTTCCGATCAGGTACTGCCAGCGGAAGAAGCCGATGCCGATCGCCGCGTCCGCCACGAAGTACGCCAGGATCCAGCCGGCTCTGATCCGCAGCAGCACGAAGAACGGCAGCAGCCACAGCGCGAACTGCGGCGAGTGCACCTTGTTGAACAGCAGGTAGCCGCAAACCATCGCCGCGCACACCTGCAGCCACGGGTACACCTTGTCCCGGCGCAGGCGCAGGAAACCCAGCGCGCAGACCAGCAGCAGGGCCGAGAACGTCGATATCGTCGCGGCCAGCGCCAGGTCGTGCTGCACGGCCAGGTTGGCCGAATCGCTGTAGGGCCGGGCACCCCAGAACCAGATGGTGTTGGTGGTGAGGTCGATCGGCCGGCTCCACTGGAACTGGAACGAGGCCCACCAGCCCGTCCAGCCAAGGATCATGAACGGCAGGTTGATCAGCAGGAAGACTCCCGCGGTGCCGGCCGCGAAGGCCGCCGCGGTGAGCCACCGGGCACGCACCGGGTGTGAGTGACCCGCCGCGGGGGCCCACCCCCCGGTGCCCAACCACAGCGCCACCGGCAACGCGAACATCATCGGGTAGAGCTTGAAGGTCGCGCCGACGCCCAGCGCCAGGGCCGCCATCAGCAACGGACCGCGCTGGCCTATCCTCCCGGACAGACCTGCGTCCGCACGAGCCGCCCGCGGGTCCGCCGCCGACGGACGGCTGCCCCGCAACAGCGCCCAGCACGCGACCACCGTCGCGCCGACGGCGAACAGGTCCCAGTTGTGAAAGGCGTACAGCACCAACGGCGGTGCCAGCGCGAACCACCAGGACCGCAGCCCAGCCAACCACGCGAGCAGTGCGGCGGACAGCAGACCCGCCACGGCCAGCAGCACGGCGGACCACAGCAGGAATTGCCCGTCGTCGGAGGAGGGCGCCGCCGCGAGATAGATCGCCATCCCGGTGAGCACCGGGTACTCCACGGCGCCGCCGTACAGCTGCTCGGTCGCCGGGTTGTAACCACCGGACAGGTACGGGAACACATGCCGGTCGATGTCCCGGCCGATCCACAGTTGCTGGATGTCGGAATAGCAGACGTCACGCGCAACCCGGACGGTGTAATCGGGCTCGCTGCGGCCCAGGCTGTCGAATTCCGGGCCAATGCATCGCGCCTTGTTGGCGTAACCCAGGCCCAGGGTCAGCGCGCACAGCAGTGTCGTCACCAGCACGAAGGCAGTGCGGGACCGGGTGACAGCGGCACGGACACCGGTCATGCCCAGGCCGTTGCGCAGGATCGGAACAGCACTCACCCGGTCAGTCCAGCGAAACCGGAACGACTCCGAACCGCGCCAGTCCGGTGACACCCGCGTCGGCCGCGGTCAGCACGGACACCCCGTCATCGGTGATCGCGATGGAATGCTCGACGTGCGCCGCCCGGCTGCCGTCCCTGGTGACGACCGTCCAGCCGTCGGCGAGCTCCCTGGTCGCCGGCCGCCCGAGGGTGATCATCGGCTCCACGGCCAGGGCCATCCCCGGGATCAGCCGCGGGCCCCTGCCGCGTTTGCCCTGATTGGGCACGAAAGGCGCCATGTGCATGGCCGTGCCGATACCGTGGCCGCCGTACCCGACCACGGAGCCGTACCGGCGGCCATCCTGGCGGGCGGACTGGTCCACGGAGTCCTGGATCGCCGACGACAGATCACCCAGTCGGCCGTCCGGGCGGGCGGTGGCAATGCCCGACCACATCGCCAGCTCGCAGGTGGCGATCAGGTCGACCTCGTCCATCGACGGCGCCTCGCCCACGTGCACCGAGACGGCGGAGTCGGAGTGCCAGCCGTCCAGGATGCAGCCGGCGTCGATCGACAGCAGATCGCCGGTCGCCAGGATCCGGGTGGCCGACGGGATGCCGTGCACGATCTCGGAATTGACCGAGGCGCAGATGGTCGCCGGGAAGCCCGGGGCCGATCCGCGGGCACCGTAATGCAGGAAGTTGCTGGTCGCTCCCGCGTCCGCGATGACCGCGGCGACAGCGTCGTTGACCTCCAAGGTGCTGACGCCGGGCCCGACGGCTGCTCGTCCGGCGACGATCGCCCGGGCCAGCACCAGGCCGGAGGCCCGCATGGCTTGCAGCTCGCCGCGCGTCTTGAGTTGGATCGAACGCTCAATCATCGGTACCCATCAACAGCCACGTGCTCGACAGTGACCGCAACGCTCAGCGGTTCAGCGCGGACAGCGCCCGCTGCTGAACCTCGTCGACGGCGCCGGCCCCGTCCACCGGGACCACCAGGTTGGCGTAGTAGTCCAGCAGCGGCTTTGTCTCGGTGTGGTACAGCTCCAGCCGGCGGGTGATGGCGTCGACGGTGTCGTCGGCCCGGCCGCGGGCCAGCATCCGCTCCATCAGCACGTGGTCGGGCACTTCCAGCAGCAGCACCGAGTCGATCTTCTGACCGCGCTCGGCGAGCAGCCCGGCCAGCCAGCGCGCCTGCGGCGCGGTGCGCGGGAAGCCGTCGAGCAGGAAGCCGGGCTCGGCGTCCGGCTCGGCGAGCCGGGCCGACACCATCGCGCTGGTGACCTCGTCGGGCACCAGTTCGCCGCCGTCCATGTAGCGCTTGGCCAGCACACCCAGATCGGTTCCGGCACCCACGTTGGCCCGGAAGATGTCACCGGTGGAGATGTGCGGCACCCTGAGGTTCTCCGCCAGCAATACGGCCTGGGTGCCCTTGCCGGCACCCTGGGGTCCGACGATCAGAACTCTCATCAGCGCAGGAACCCTTCGTAGTTGCGTTGCATCAGCTGGGTCTCGATCTGCTTCACGGTGTCAAGGCCGACGCCGACCATGATCAGCACCGCGGTACCGCCGAACGGGAAGTTCTGGTTCTGGCCCTGCCCGGTGATGGACAGGAACAGGTTGGGCAGGATCGCCACGATACCCAGGTAGATGGAGCCGGCCAGGGTGATCCGGGACAGCACGAACTGCAGGTACTCCGCCGTCGGGCGGCCGGGTCGGATGCCGGGGATGAAGCCGCCGTACTTGCGCAGTTCCTCCGCCCGCTCGGTCGGGTTGAAGGTGATGCCGACGTAGAAGTACGTGAAGAAGATGATCAGCGCGAAGTACAGCAGGATGTGCACCCAGCTGGACTGGTCGACGACGTAGACGCTGAGGAACTGCCCCCACGCGCTGACCTCGGTCGTGCCGTCGGCGTTGGTGGTGGTCGGGCTGACCAGCTGCACCAGCAGCAACGGCAGGTAGAGCAGCGAGGTGGCGAAGATGACCGGGATGACGCCCGCCTGGTTCACCTTCAGCGGCAGGTAGGTGTTCGTCCCGCCGTACATCTTCCGGCCGATCATTCGCTTGGCATACTGCACCGGCAGCCGTCGCTGGCCCTGTTCCACGAATACCACGGCCGCGATGATGCCGAGCGCGATGACCACGATGGCGCCGAAGACCACGCCGCCCTGGTTGTCCAGGATGTTCTTGCCCTCGGCCGGAATCCGGGCCGCGATCGAGGTGAAGATCAGGATCGACATGCCGTTGCCGATGCCGCGATCGGTGATCAGCTCGCCAATCCACATGATGGTCGCGGTGCCGGCGGTCATCGTCAGCACCAGCACGATCAGCGAGAACGCGCTCTGGTCCGGAATGATCTGGTCGGTCGCCGAGCAGCCCGGGAACATCTGGCCGTTGATGGCCAGCGCGACGAACGCGGTGGACTGCAGGATGCCGAGACCGATCGTCAGGTACCGGGTGTACTGGGTGAGCTTGGCCTGGCCGCCCTGTCCCTGCTTCTTCAGTTGCTCGAACCGCGGGATCACCACGGTGAGCAGCTGGACGATGATCGACGAGGTGATGTAGGGCATGATGCCCAGCGCGAACACGCTGAGCCGCAGCAGCGCGCCGCCGGAGAACAGGTTCAGCACGGTGAACAGGTCGGTGCCGGAACCGGCCTCGTCGATGCAGACGTTGACGGCGCTGTAGGACACCCCGGGCGAGGGCACCGTGGCGCCGAGGCGGTAGACGGCGACCATGGCGAGCGTGAAGAGGATCTTCTTGCGCAGATCCGGCGTCTTCAGCGCCGATGCGAATGCGGCGAGCAATGGTCCTCCTGGCTACACCGGCATCGATGGTGACGAGCCGGTGGCGGATGACCCGGTCGGACGACCGGACCCTCCGTCCTTCTGCGACGGCCGTGAGCCGTGTCCTGACAGTGCTTCGTCCCCTATGTACTAAATGTCTATGTACTGCATGTCTTGGTACTGCACGTCTTGGAACCGCGTGTCCCAGAACCGCATGTCCCGTGCATGTTCCTGGGTCATTCTGCCGAACTTCTGCCGAACTTCTGCCGGTCGAGCCGGGGGTTGACGGCCCGGCCGCTCGGCATTTCACCGCACGAACAGGAGATGGATCATGTCCTGCGAGCACCATCATGGAGCCGGCGAGGCGCCGGCCGCAGCCTTCGACTCTAACCTACGCACTGCCCATCAACGGCATTCGCTGGCGAAGGCCCGAGGACCACCCAATCGCCAGGCCCGCGGCATTCGGTCAGCACTGATCCGCTCATCGTCGGCCTGGCGTCGGCTCTGCTGTCGGCCCTGCCGTCGGCCCAGTCTCACCCCGTGCGATCGAGGATCTCGCGGACCAGATCCATGCTGGTGTGTCGGTGCAGAAGGCGAATCGGCGGACGGTTTCGCCCTCCCATTTCGTCGGCCGTTGAAGGCGATCTCCTCGCCGCCACGGCCGCGGCAATCCGACGCTCATCGCGGCCCCGCGATGAACACCGTTGGCGGAGAATCACGCACGTCGATCACGGACCGTCAAGTGGGTGCCAATGCTCGGCACCGCTTCGACCACGGATTTCACCCGGGAACGGCGTGAGGAACGGCGCTGCCCCCCCAGGACCACGCGGGGATAGGCGGGTTCGGCGGGCGGCACGGGTGGGGGTGGTGGGTGATCCCTCAGATTTCGGCCGGGTGAAAAGAGCGGATACGATGTTTTGCGCGCTTCCGCCC
>JBBQGJ010000324.1:0-7832 GCA_038322925.1 Mycobacteriales bacterium | reverse complement strand
CTGTGTCCGGGACGCGTTTTGCTGTCCGTGTTCCCCTTGGTCATGCCCCTTCCCTCCACCGCCTCCGCCGCCGGAACCCCGGCGTTGTTCGGCCGCTTCGCAGGTACTACAGGCATGTCCGACTTCCCATGATCGTTCATTCCAGGATTACCGCCTCAGCGTTGCCTGGACGGCCCGCCCGGTCATCCACCGGTCGGGCGATCATGGGATCTCCCGGTTCTCGCGCATGAAGGCTCCACGCATGCCCTGGTTCTCCGACCGCGCGGGGTCCGCCGACGGCTCGCGATAACGCCGCCAGCAGTGTTGCCTTCCGCCTCGTCAACGGCGTGGGCACCCCGAAGTGGGAATTTCGCGGCTCAATAGCCCGGCCTACGTGTACCCCTGTCAACGCTTCGCCGCGCCCTCACGGGTCGCCAACGCCTGACTCGGGGCCACCGTGGATCGCTACTCCTTCGGTGTAGAGCGTTTCCATCTCCTCCTCCATGCCGGTTTATCCTGCGCTTTCCACCACAACCCCTTCCACCAACGACCGTGAGTGGGAACAGGCACCGGAGTTCGGGCCGAAGGCGCCAGGTTTCGGAGGCCCTCGTCCAATGCCGGGTCTTCGCGATGAAAGCCGCTATCTATGCGAGGGTCTCGACCGCCAGCCACCAACCAACAGCTGGTCACGATCGGTTCCCAGCTGGCGGCGCTGCGGGAGCGGCTCGCAGCAGAAGGTGACGAGTTGGTCGCGGAGTTCTGCCACGACGGCCATTCTGGCACCCGGCTGGACCGGCCAGCGCTGGACAGCCTGCGGGACGCGCCGCGGAGGCGGGCGTCGTCGAACGGGTCTGGTGACTGTCACCAGACCCGCTGCCACGCGTCTACGCCTACCAGGTCATCCTGCTCGGTTCGCCGGCCCAGGTCGCTCTCCTGGCATTTTCACGGACCGGATCGCCTGCCGCGTCCTGCATGGAAACGGTTCTCGCGGCGGGAGGCATCGAACGAGGTCCATTTCGCGGAGAGCTTCGATGTGTACGCCACGATCGGCGGCGCCAGATCAAGATCGTGTTCATCCGGCGAGACACACGCGAATGAATGGACGGCCTGGTCAAATACTGCATCACTGCCGAGGCGCTCAGCACTGAACTCCAGGACCCGACAGGGGACGATTCTCAAATGTTGGCACCGCAAGCCCCGGAAGAGGCAAATTGTCGAACGATCACTGGAGCCCGACGCTTCGACGCCAACACCCGAGGTAGGAGCCCAGTGCGGTAATCCCGCACGCTGGGATCTGTGCGGGGGGCCGCCCGTAAGGGCGGTCCCTACCGCGACCGGCGATCACCATCCAGGTCCACCGGTCAGCGGCCTCCGGGGTGCGGATCTTCGGGGTTGTCCAGCCCAGGGTCTGTTTGAACAACCGGAAGGTGTGCTCGATATCGAACCGCCGCAGGAACGAACGCCAGAGCCGATCGACATCTGTTGGTGTCAGACCGGTTTCCGAGCACCACAACCACACCGGCGTCGGATGACGGTCACCGGGAAGGTGATCCACCGTCAGCCGGATCACGGTTCCCTCGATGATCGGGGGTGGCCCCTCGTGGTCGGCCCACGCGCCGCGGTGGGACAACCTGGGGTGCAACCGATTCCACGTTGCGGTGTGCGCGGGTCCGTAGCGGCTGGTGTCGCTTGTCGTGACCACGGCCGGTTCCGGCCAGCTGTCCGGGTCGGCGAATTTGAACTCCGGGCCGTGCCGCGCCGGCCGCCCGGTCCGGCCCGGTGGCGGCGCGGGGAACAGCAGCACCCGGTCCGAACGCAACCGACCCAACAACTGAACCGGCAGATCGGCGAGCAGGAACGCCAAACGGGTCACGTCGTATCCGGAGTCGAAAACCAACAGGACGTCCGGGTCGCCGTCCTTGACATGCCCGGCCTCGCGGAGTCGCCCGATGACCTCCCGGACCTGCGTGGCGGTGACGGTGGTGGCGTCGTCGTCCGGTGTCAGGCGCACCGCGTCCAGTACCGCCGTCCACGACGTGCGACCCGGTTCCAACGCGGCGATGACGGAGTACGGCCAGCCCGGGATCATCTGCGCCTGATTCTTGCCGCGGCCGTGAACGTGACAGAACAGCCGTTCCGCGCTGGTCGGCGCGTCGGGGCGCAGCCACGGGCTGACGTCGACGGCCAAGGTGATCCGACCGTCGCTGCCGCGGGGCAACTGCAACGCGGCGATCGCGAATTGCAGCCCCTTGATTTCGATCGTGCCGTACCCCAAACCGTCGTACAGGGCGCCGTGACCGCGGCGGTGCTCCGGGCACAACGACAAATCGACCAAGGTCGACACCGGACCCGGATAGCACAACAGCGCATCGGTCAACTCGAACAACGCGTCCGCCCGCGACGACAGACAGTCGTAGAACTCCGCGCGGAACGCCTCAAGATCACCAAGCCCGACCGGACCGGCTTCCCCGGACACCCCTGCATACGGCACACTGACACCCACGGCCACCGCCTGCGTCTTCAAAGTTCTGTGAGAGGAACCCGAAGATGATCACGCGGTGGCCGTACCACGTCATCGCGACACGCCGGACAAGATCAACAACAACAGTCAGACACGAGCAGGCAGGTTAAACGCCAAGTTGAATTTCGGGAAGGCGACCTTCCTGCCTTTCCTGGTCCCTTTCCGGGAGTTGTTCCAGTTCGTCAACGCCTGGGCGAGGTTCGCCAGGCCGTTGGCGTATGCCTCTTTCGAGTTGTCGGCCCACCACGGCGCGACCGTGCTTTTCGCCGTGTTCCAGTCCCTGCGGAGCGTGTACGCGGACCACCCGACGTGGGGGATCAGGTCGTCTTTGCCGATCCCGTATGTTGCCTCAGCGGCGCGTTGGTCGAGGTTCGCTTTCACTCGGGCGAGGCCCCAGTTGTACGCGAACCTGGCGGCGCCGGCGTGGGAGCGGAGGTCCCGAACCTGGGCGGGGGTGGGGTTGAGCGCGTATCGGTATGCCTGCAACGTCCCGGCGGTGGGTTCGCCCCGCGGTTTCTTCCCGGTCATGTTGTGACCCCGTTTCCGAGTGCTGCGACTGCGCGTGCTGCCCGGTCCGCCGCCGCGCGACGCCCGTATAGGCGGGCACACAGCGATGTCAGGATCTCGGTGACGTCGCGGACCAGGTCGTCGTCGACTTCTTCGGCGGGGTCTACGACTAGCAGTCGCCGCCGTGATGCCGCCAGTGCGGCTTCGACGTACTCGGCGCCGAAGCGGGTGAAGCGGTCCCGGTGTTCAACGACGATGGTGGTGACGGCGGGGTCGCGGAGCAGTTCGAGGAATTTGCGGCGATGCCCGTTCAGTGTGGAGCCGACCTCGGTCACAACACGGTCGACGGATAGGGTTTGGGCGGTGGCCCAGCTTGTGACTCTGGCGATTTGCCTGTCCAGGTCTGGGCGTTGGTCCGCCGACGACACTCGGGCGTATACGGCTGTCATTTCGGCAGTTTTGGTGGGTTCCGGCTCGCCGATGATGATGAGCCGGCCGACTTGATAGGAGGCGACGGGTAGCGTGCCCGCGGCGTGCCAGCGGCGGGCAGTGGCGTACGAAACACCCTGAGTCTCCGCCCACGCCTTGAGGTTCACACCTCCATTGTTGCGTGGTCCTGAACACTTATGACTACTCCGCGCCCAGCAGGACCACCCGGTGAACGCCGCTGACAAGCGCATACCCCGGTCCTGTCCAGCGCTCAGGTATCGGTCAGTACCTTCTCGTCGTCGGCGAGGGTGGTCACACCCAACTCCCCGGAATCGACGCTGCGGTAGGTGATCTGCAGCTCGTGCACCTCCTGCTCGTCACCGAGATAGCTCGGGTCGTCCTCCACCTCGGTGATCTCGACGGTGACTTGCTCGCCGTCGATTTCCAGGACCGCGACGTCCCCCGGGGACAGGGATCTGGCCGGCCTACCCCGGGCGGGTTCGTTGCGCGTCGTGACTGTTTCGCTCGGCCTTGCCAGGTCGGCGGCGAGCGCGGACACGACGAGTTTCCTTTTCTTGTCGACGATGTCGGTGGGGGCGGGAACATCGAAACCGGTCCAGGCAGGGTTGATCTCGGTGTCCCACAGGGCAGCTGATCGGCACACATAGGCGAACTGGCGGGCCACCAGTTGTCTGCCGGCGGCGTCGAGTTCGCCGGTGATGACCAACGCCGGGTCGGGTGTCCAGAACGTCTGGACGGAGACCGGGCCGTATCCCACGTCGACCGTGGCGCGGCCGCGGATCCGTTTGAGCAGCTTTTCGCCGGTGTCCGGGTCGACGGCGGTTTCGTGGATCCGCTGCTGGATGTGCCGGGTGTTGAACACCATGTCCAGCGCGGCACCGTCTTGTTTGCCCATGGCCACCCGTGCGACCAGGTTGCTCCTGGCCTCGCCGGGGATGAAGTTGACGTCGGGGCGTTGAGTGGCGGTGATGACGAAGATCTTGGCCTGCCGTCCCAGCCGCAGCAGGGACCACAGCTTCGCCAGCTGGGGGTTGCGGGCGCCCTTGGGTTTGGCCACCTCGTCGGGATTGCGGCCCTCGGCGACGGCCTTCTCGATCAGAGCGAGGTATTTGGCCTCGCTGGTGTGGAACGCGTTGAGGCGCTCCACCATTTCGCCGGCCTCGTCGATGATGGCCAGTCGCGGCCGCAGTTCTTGCTCGGTGACCCCGAAGATCTTGAGTTGGTAGTAGCGCTCGCGCAGCTCCTCGTAGATGTCGTCGATCGCGTCTTCCATTTCCAGTTCGGAGGTGGCGACCCGGTTGATGCCGGGCCACACGGGAAGTCCCTTGGCCTTCAGTGATTCGGGAATGTACCCGCGGTAGGACAGCTCTTTCGGATCCAGCAGGTCGATGAGCCATCCGCGGGCGGCGGCCAGCTCGATCATCGAGTTGATGAAGATGGTCTTGCCTGACCCGGTGGGCCCGACCAGCAGCATGTGCGGGTTGATCGCCGGTTCCCACCAGACGATGTCGTCGCCGGCTGCCATCCCGATCGGTAGTCGCATCCGGTCTTCCGGGGTCGGCGGGGTCAATGGCAGCTGGGCCATCGTCGGCATCGGTTGTGACGGCATGACGGCGATCCGGCTCGTCGCCGGGTCGAGCTTGACCATCCAATACCCCGTGGGGCAGGGGGTTTTCGCGTCCAGGATGACCTTGATCCGTTGCCGGAAGCTCTCCGCCAGGTCGCGGGTCGTGTGGTGGTAGCCCGCGACGAACTCGCTCACCGCGCCGGGCCCGGAGATATGGGTCGCCTGCTGGTCGACGTCCAGGGGTCCCAGGATGTGCTCCAAGGTGCGGGTCATCGCCCCGACCATCGAGTACTCGTCTTCCAGTCGCGGCGCTGCCGGCGGCCGCGGGTGCATCACGAACCGGTCGCGGTCGGGTTCCCAGCGGATCAGCAGCACACCCGCGGCGAACGGCTCCAGGGCTTCGGCGAGGTCGGCGCTCAGGTCTTCGGTGACATGCCCGGGGGCGTACCGGAGGATTCCCGAGACCAGTCGCCGTCTGCGCCGTCCGCGTTTCCAGTGGGACCTGGTCAAGGTCAGCTGGTTCGGACCCAGCCGCAGCCCTTTGCCGGCGGCGGCAAGCACCCTGAACGTCGCCGCGCCCCGAGGTTCGGTGCACATCTGGACGATCAGTGCGCTCAGGCCGATGACGATCAGCGCGATCGCGGCAGTCACCGCCCAACCTGAACGCACCAGATCGACGACCTGGGCTTGCGCGTCGGTCGCCGGGTGAAGCTGACCAGCCATCAACCGGACCGCGAACAGCGCCAGACCGGCCCCGAGAAACCAACTGGGCCAAACCGGCCGGGGCCGGCGGGCTTGCACGAGCTGCTCGGGCGTCGCCGGCGGGCGCAGCGCCGTGGACTGCAGCGTCGATCCCGCTGACTTCGGTCTGCCCGGCGGCTGTCGCATCGACCCGGTCCCCTCGCTTGGTTCAGCACGGGGCAGGCGTCTCGACTTGGCGGCCCCTCCCGAGACGCCGGCCCATCCGGTGACCCTAGGAACACCATCGAATCTCCATGCGCCGGATTTATGGCGGTTAGAGATTGCGGAACCCTCGGTCGACCGCCAGTGGCTCGTCATCGCTCGTGCGCCCATTCACCACTTCGCACTGACGATCACTGATTACTGATCTCCAGGCAACACTCGCTGGTACGACAAGGTCTTCGACATCAAGTATCAGATGGATGCGCCGCATTCCGGTGGGGTCGGGAAGGTGTTGGCCGACGAGTTCCAGCGGTTGATGACCGAACCTGCGGCCAGGTGAGGGGATGAGGTTCCGTGGTCGGTCTGACGAGCCGATGCCCGATCCGACGACTCGCCGGGACGCAACACCCCAGGACCACAGAGGCAACCGCCACGGCGGACAGGATGATGCGGGTCTACCTGGGTCGGCGTTTCCTGTAACCGGGGCCGGACATCCTCCGTCGGAGTGGATCCGACCCGCTCGCTCGCGACCTGCTACACCGTGTGGGTTTCTTTGGTACTGCCGTCCTCGTCGAGTCTCGGACCCGGTCTCGGCATGGACCGGCCTCCCGACTCGATCTGCTCCCGGGCCGCCGAGGACAGCAAACCCGCTCGCCCCGTCCAGCACATGACGAGGTGCCGGTTCACATCCAGCACCAGGTTGATGAACCGGAAATACTGCTCGATCGACTCGACGGCAGCAACCCGCGGCAACCGGAACAACCCGTCGTCCTGATCGGTCGGCGTGCTCCGGCGTGGCCGGCCCGCCGGGAGGGGCACTTCGGTGACGACCGAAACCCGGCCGGAGGTGGTGGGTGAATCTGTGGTGGTCATGGCGCTCCTTCGGAGCTGATTCGAGCCGGTGCGGATTGCGGTTGCTGGACAAAGCCTTTGGAGGTCCAGGTGTCATCGGACCCGCGGTATTAGGGCGACATCCCGCCCCGCCGCGTCCCTTTCTGCTGGCTGCTCCGCGACGACCGGGGGCGCCGGGGAGCAGCCCTGTGCCAGGGCGGCGTGGGATTGGTCGGTCGACGGTCAACACCACCTCAAAGGAGACGGCCGGGAACGGTCCACCCGGGGTTTGGGGGTGAAGATCACTGCGAGTTCGAGAAAGCTGATCGGCACGGACCAGTTTTCGAAAACGCGCCCGCCGTGATACAGGTGCGGATCGACGGGCAATGCTGCTGGCCGGTGCTGCCACCGGCCCAACGGCCGGTGGTGGTTCCCGTTGTGCGACCGACGCAGACGACCGGCTCAGACCCAGGCGGTGGCGTCCGCGAGGGGGAGGCCCGCCCAGTCGTCGGCGTACACCGTCAGTCCGAGGACCGTCCCGACCTGCTCGGCGAAATCGTCGGGCAACTCCCTCGCCCAGCCATCGATCTGCAGTGCGTCGAGGTACCGGTCCAGAACGTCCGGGTACGCGGTCAGCCCCCGTTCGGTGTCTGCTCGCGCGTGACCTTGCCGTGTTTCGGGCGGTTCGGGGTTCTGCCCGGCCTGGTGGGACAGGTCCGGCCGGTGGGGTTCCCCGGTGGTCGCAAGGGCGTGGGCGATGTCCGCGGTCGTGGCGGCGGTGCGGGTCCGCGCTGCGGCGCTGTTCGTTGCCCTGCGGTGTGCGGTGGTGGTGGTCACGATCGTCTCCTGTGGTTGCGCGAGTGAAGGGAGAGCAGGGTTGGCGGTTGTCTTTGGGGCCTCCCGGCATGAATGTGGGTCGTTTTGGGGGTTGTGATCGCGCCGCGTTTGCCTCGGCAGGCCCCGCCTGCCGCGCTGCCGTCACGCACCCGGCCCGGAGGCTCGCGGTCAGGGCTGGGCCCCGAAGATGCTTCCCTGTTGTGGGGGAAGGATCTTCGGGTGGCCTTGACCGGGAGT
>JBBQGJ010000323.1:0-7833 GCA_038322925.1 Mycobacteriales bacterium | reverse complement strand
CGGTGCCCCGGCCGGTGGGGTCGGGTGGCCGATCAGGTTCCAGTCGGGCTGCGATCCGCGCAGTGTCCGGTTGACCACTCCCCCGGACACCTCCCGGCGGATCGGCAAACTGCTGCGGTCCAGATCACTCATCGTCGCTCCTCAAAATTGTCCGGTCCAGATTCACGGATGTCACTCGCGGACTTCCCCTGGTGCTGCACTGGCAGGATGGCTCGCTCCGGATTGCGGGCCGGTTCAGTCGCCGTTCCGAGGGTGAAGGCGTTCAGGCACACCGCGGCAGTTGCCGCGATCACGTACACACCGATCACGAGAATTCTCTGGTTCATGTCCGGTTCGAACACCCGGATGAATCCGACGTACAGCAGGCTCAGCGCGACCGCGGCGGCCACCACCGTGGGTATTGGGCGACGTTGTCCCGGGATGTCGTTCCGCACTACCCGGGGTTGAGTTGTCGTATCGACGACTGCCGCCGGCCGGTACTGCGACACGGGCGGGCGGCGGACCCGACCTCGATGAACTTCGCGCGCTCGCCCGTGCCGACAATGGCTCAACCTGGCCACCCGGACCGCCTGATGGACCTCAAGCACGGTTGGTGCGGCAGCATCGACCTCGCGGAGGAGCCGTTGATCATTGATAGTTGACATCACCGCTCCTTGAAGGCCTCCGGCCGTCCATGCCGGCGCCCTTTTGGCTCGTCGGAGTCGGAAAGTCCAGCCGACCTTCGGGAGCGTATGACCCGCATCCGCCCGCCCGCCTCACCCGACAAGGATAAGGATCCCGCTCGACCCGCACGGGATCAGGCGCACGCGGCAACGGAATGCAACAGCGCATGCGTCAGCCCCAGATTCGGTGGCCACGGCCGTGAACAGCTTGCTACCGCCCAAGTCCGGAATCGGGGCCCCGCGTCCTGCGACGTGCGGGGGGCAGCGACCCGCCCGGGGGACACCGGTCACACGCGCCGGGCCGGCGCCGGGCGCCGCCCACCGGAAATCGTTCAGTACGGGTGAGCCGCCGGGGCGGTTGGCGGGGAAAAGTGAACCAGAGCCGGCTCGCTCCCTGGCCCACCCAGGGACTCGTGCACAGTCGGATCGCAGGAGGAACATGATGACCCCGTCGAACGACAAGCGAACCCCCGCACCGCCCGCTGCGACCCAGCCCCAGGCGAATTCTCAAGCGGACTCACCCATCACTTCCCTGCAGGCCCAATTCATCACCATGGTCGAGAACTTCGACGACAAGTCCCAGGAATGGCGCCGACTGTTCTCCGAACTGCTCGGCACGTTCTTCCTGGTCCTCGTCGCCGCCGGCGGCGGCATGATGGGACAGGCCTTCCCGGACACCATCAGCCGCACGGCCGCGGTGACCGCTCCGGCGCTGATGGTGCTGGGCGTCATCCTGTTCATGGGCAAGGTATCCGGCGCCCACCTCAACCCGGCGGTGAGCATCGCCTTCGCACTTCGTGGGGACTTCCCCTGGGTGAGAGTGCCCGGCTACATCGTCGTCCAACTGATCGGCGCCACCCTGGCCGCCTGGTTCCTGCAGGCGGTCATCGGGGTCTCGGCGATGTACGGGTCCAACTACCCAGCACCGAACTACTCGCCCACCCTCGCCTTCGTGATGGAGGCCGTGCTGACCTTCGGACTGGTCAGCGTCATCCTCGGCACCGCCTCGGGAGCCCAGAACGTCGGCGTCATCGGCGCATTGGGAGTCGGCAGCTACATCGCGCTCGCCGGGCTATGGGGCAGCCCGATCTCCGGTGCCTCCATGAACCCGGCCCGCACCTTCGGGCCCACCCTGGTCAGCATGGATTTCAACGCCTACTGGGTCTACGTGGCAGGTCCATTGGCGGGCGCGTGCATCGCTGTCGGTGCAGCGTTCGTCCTCCGCGGACGCGGCGGCGGCAGGTCGGGATCGGCGGCGGCGCAGGGGGCGCTCTTCACCGAGGTCGCGAATCCCGGCAGTTGAACCCCGACAGGATCAGGGTCGAACCGCGACACAGCGATCCCCGAAAACCCCGCCGGGAAGTCGGACTTCCAGCGGGTGACAGCTGGTCACCTGCGCCCGGCGGATCACCGTTCTTGCGGCGGCTACTCGGGTCCATCTGCAGCGCCCCATCGTCTGGGTTTCCATGCGGTGATGATCTTGGCGACGGCCGTCACGAGGAACAGCTGGCCGAGCACCGCCTCCATCACGGCCAGCGATTGACCCGGATTGGTGGCCGGGACCAGGTCGCCGTAACCGGTTGTCGTCAGGGTCACGAAGCTGAAGAACAGCACCTGGCTGACCGTCCCGGGGCCGTCCACACCGAAGAATGGGGTTGTTTGAATGATGCCGATCGCCCTGTACGTGTAGGCGAAGAACATGCCCGCGATCAGGTACGCGGCGATCGCGCCGAGCACGGTTTCCTGGTCGACGACCCGGCGTGACCCGACGTCCAGGATGACCGCGAACGGCGCCACCAGGTACAGCAGCGCGCTCACCGCGAAAGCGATGCCCAGGGTCTGCGAAGTACCGACGAACACCACGTCGACGACGGCCAGGACGGCGACCACGACGAATGTCACTGCCGCGATGACACGGACCGGCCGTGGTGCCTTCGCGGTGCGCAGGGTCAACCACACGGTCGCCAGCTGAATGGCCAGCACCACCGTTTGCGCCCAACTCGTCGACAACGACACGGACACCAGGTAGGTGACAACGACGAGCAGGACGATGAGACCGTAGCTGTCCGCGGAGACAAACTTCACCAGCAACCGCCGGCCCGGGTGATGTCTGCCGCCCCGGGTTTCGGCACCCGGTGAGTCCTCACCAGCCATGGTCATCTCCCGAAACAAGATCCAATAGCGGCCGGCGGACAGGCGGACGGTCGTGCACGAGGACGGACCGGACCCGGCGTCGGGGTCCGGGAGCCGTCGACCGGTCGGAAGGCTCTTTGGGCTTGCGAACAATTCCACGCCGGTGGCCACGGGGCCTGTCGGAATGACCCCTTTGGGATTCGCGGCCGCCCGGCGAAGTCAGTCGTGCCCGGGTTCCGCTCGGATGCCGGTGTCGTTTTCGATGATCGCCTCGACCCCTGCGTCGTCGACCGTGTGGCCGACCCACCCGGAGACGGTCGTGTCCAGCGCGGAACGTGCCTGCGAGCGTTCGGCCGCGGGCATCGACGTGGTGGCATCCCACCGGCGTTTGGTTTCCCAGCCGAGTTCCCGGTACCGCAACGCCTGCTCGATGCGGGTCATCTGGGTGTTCGTGGCCGGTAGCGAAAATACCGTCCGGAGCGCCTCGGGGATGGCCCGCCGGTAGTCGTGGCCGCCCTCGTTGAAGACGCCGGGCGTGGGGGTGAGGGCATTCTGCATGTCGATGAAGGTGGCGAAGAAGGTTGTCACCGGCAGCCACCGGGTGCCCCGCGGGGCGCCGGGCGGTCGCGTGTGGTCGGGCCCGAGCCAGTCCGGGCGACGCCACAGCAGCGGCGCCGCGAACTTCGGGATCGGGTCGTCGCCGTTCTGCAGCAGCAGGAAACGCACGGTTACGCGGTCGTTCTCGTTCAGGTCGGTCCAGTCGGACAGGCATCGGGTGACGTACACGCCGCCCGGTTGCACGGTCGGTGTCCGGGTGATGTCCGTGCCCGCGGTGATCTGGTCGCGCCACAGGGTGGCCGCTGGTGTGCCGATCCACAGCGCACCGTCCAGGCCGATCCCGTTGGGCCCGGTCAATCCCTGACCCTCGAACAGTTCCTGGCTGACCTGTGAGCCCAGGCTTTCACCGAAGAGATAGAACTTCGGGCGGCGCTCCGGTGGGATCGCCAGCAGGCGCTGCACGATGCCGTTCATCACGGTGCGAGTCTGGGTGGTGCCGTCGTGCACCTTGCCCAGCGACAACGCCGACGGCAGCACCGAGTACTGGATCGCGGCGGACGCGCAATCGCCGCGGGTGAGGTATTCCAGGGTCTCGGTCGCCACGTAGTTGACGTAACCCGATCCGGTCGGGGAGAACAACGCGAACACCGATCGGTCCAACGCGCCGGTGCGGTCGATCTCGGCGAGCAGCAGCGCCGCCCGGTCGGCCGCGGTGGCCGCGCATTCCGACGACGCGTAGACCCGGATCGGTTGTCGAGCGGGTTCGCCCATCACGTGCGCAATGTCCTTGGCGTGCAACACGGTTGACAGCCACCGCCGGCTCTCCCGAGATTGCGAGGTCCACCCGATCACCGACCCCGGGCCGCCGGTGACCTCGGGCAGGGTCGGCGGGTCGGCGTGCGCCGCCTCGATCTGCTCCCCGGCGTGGGTCAGTTTGCCCGTCGCCCAGGTCAACCCGGCCCAACCGACACTCGCCAGGGCGCCGAATGCCAGGGTTCTGCCCACCGTTCGATGGTCGTTCGCCGTCCCGCCCAACACACGGGCCGCTCCCCGGGCCGCCGCGGAGCTCAGGGCCGACTCCGCCGAGGCCAGGCCCATCAACGCCAGCGTGACGACCGGACCCATCGCCGCCGCCTTCGGAACCGCCACCTGCCGGGTGACGTCTTCTTCGGCGACGCCGCCCCTTTCCGGTGCCGACCCGGCGTGGCTGTGACCGGTACGCGTCGACGCGTACGAAATGCCCCAGGACGCCAACGCCGCCCCCACGCCGGCCAGTCGACCGCCGCGGCCGATCACGGTCAGTTCGAGCAGGTCCGCGCCGATCCCGGCGGCTCCACTGGCCGACGTCGAGGTCGCGCCCAACCGCAGCAACGATCTCGGCGTCGATTCACCCGGTCGCGGACGCACCGCCGCCGCGACCGCCCACCCCGACAATGCGGCCACCCCGTCGACGGCGATCCCACTGACCACCCGCGCCCGGGTCGACCGGGTGGCGCCGGGTAACCGATCCGCTATCGACCGCAGGAACGAATGGGACACCGTTCCCCAACCGAACGCGGTCACCGCCGCGACCCCGGAGATGATCGCCTGGTCACGGCTGGCCCGGGACAGCAGGTTCGGCTGATACGAGGACCCGTTCGCGTGGGCGGCGAGCAGCGCGCCGGCGCGGGCGGACACGTCAAGGCGACCGCCGCTCCAGTGAGATTGATGCGACATGCTAACTGTCTCCTTGTGATCGGGTAAGCCGTGATACCGGACGCGGATGATCCACAGGCCTGTTTCGTCAGCCGTCCGCGGATCTCGGCCCAAACCCCGGGATGTTGATCAAAAATCGCCGGTCACTCGGCAGGAGGCTGGGCCGGCGGGACGATCTGGGCGATCGTGATGCTTGCTGAGTGTGTTGAGATGGTCGCGTCCGACTCATCCATCACCTGCCGACCGCCGCCGAGCACGTCGCCGATCACCGCACGCCGGACCAGCACCGGGACGAAGGTCCGCACCCGGGCATCTTCATATCGAGCCCATTCCTGTTCGACCAGCACCCGTACTTCCGCTGGGTCAACCGGAACGGCTCGCTTGTTCTGAAGCAGGTGAACAACCTCAGCCACAATATGGTCAAGAATCGGCGCGCCATCCGCTGACGTCTGATCCGACTCGGCCATCACCACCGCTCCTCACCACCAAGCTCCCAGCTACGCGGAACGGGACCGCAGCGGCCGACACGGAACCAAACCAAAGCGTGCGCCCCTGGCGATAACCGGTCCCGCATGCATGCGACGCGCGGCCGCTGATTGACTGAAGTCTGCAGAACGACCGGACGTGGATCGCAAACAAGCCGGCCGCCAACCTGCGCGGCTCCCGAGGCGGCGCCGGCCAGATGTCGATCCCGGGCCTGCCCGGCCTCGATGGATATCCACAGCGCCACCAACGACCCCCCGGCTTTACCGTGGGTGGCGCTACCGAACCGACGCACCGGCGCTGACTCTTGACCGGGGCACCGATCCCTTCACCATCGTGTTGCCGTGACATTCGCTCTCACGGCAACACGATCAGAGGACGGGCAATAACGCGGCCCGATCTGTTCTTATAGGTTGCTCAGGTCGCGACCGTGTGCGGTCACGGCCCAGATGACGAACACGTCGAAGGCGATGACCAGTATTGCCCACCACGGGTAGTACGGCAGCCAGAGGAAGTTCGCGATGATGCTGAGGCACGCCGCGATGACGGCGACGGTCCGCGCCCAGACCTGTCCTGCGAACAGGCCGAACCCCGCTGCCAGCGCGATGAGCCCCACGATGATGTGAATCCAGCCCCACGTCGTCGTGTTCAGCTGGAAGACCCATTTCTGGGTCACCACGTAGAACTCGTTGTTCACCAGACCGACGATTCCCTCGATGATGCCGAAGAATCCGGCAATTATCAGGATGACCGCCGCCGTGAAGGTGATACCGACGGCCATTCCGCTGGGTTGCGCCGCCCGTCCACCGACGTCCTGAGTCGCCATCTGAATGCCTCCTATTTGTCCCCACAAACCCCTGACGTCAGCCTGACCCAGGCGGGTGGTTTCGGCATCATCCGTACCGGGTAAGAGACCATCCGATTGGCAGCAGCGCTCGATCCCCTGGCCGGGCACCAACTCACGACCACGCGGATGCCTGAATTTTCATCACCAGACGGCGCAGATTCGGATCACCTTCAACACGCCCCGCGAACCCTGCCGGGCGACGTAGTCCAACAATCACGCGGAGGGCTGAACCCTGGCCCGAAACGACGTTGCGCAATCGAGTGGCGTCAGCCCGCCGCGGGGTCGGTAAGCCGGGGACCCAACTCCACGGTGCGCGGTGTTCACAGCGGACTATCGTGCTCCTCACCCGGACCGGGGGAGGCCGGGCACGCCGCACGGCGTGATACTCAGCGACATGGCCCTGCACACCGGTTCCTCCGAGCCCATCCGCGCCCACCATTCGAACCCGTTGATGAGCCTGGCCAACCCGGCCGTCGGCGACAACGTGTACCTGCCCGAGATCTCACTCGCGGACGACCCGGTGCCGCCGGACGTCGCCTACCAGCTGATCAAGGACGAACTGCTGCTCGACGGCAGCGCCCGGCTCAACCTGGCGACGTTCGTCACCACCTGGATGGAACCGCAGGCGCTGACCCTGATGTCCGACTGCGCGGACAAGAACATGATCGACAAGGACGAGTACCCGCAGACCGCCGAAATCGAGCGGCGCTGCGTGGCCATCCTGGCCGATCTCTGGCACGCCACCGACCCCAACGACGCGACCGGCTGTTCCACGACCGGCTCCAGCGAGGCCTGCATGCTCGCCGGCATGGCGCTCAAACGGCGCTGGGAAGCGAAGGTCCGCGCGGAGGGTGGCGACCTGAAGACCCGGGTGCCGAACCTGGTGATGGGCGCCAACGTCCAGGTCTGCTGGGAGAAGTTCTGCCGCTACTGGGATGTCGAGCCGCGGACAGTCCCGATGGAGGGCGAGGTCTTCCACCTCGAACCGGCCGGCGCGATCGCGGCGTGCGACGAGAACACCATCGGTGTGGTGGCGATTCTCGGGTCGACGTTCGACGGCAGCTACGAACCGGTCGCGGAGATCTCCGCCGCCTTGGACAAGCTCCTCGCCGACGGCGGACCGGACATCCCGGTGCACGTCGACGGCGCCTCCGGCGGAATGATCGCGCCGTTCCTCGACCCGGATCTCGAGTGGGATTTCCGGCTGCCGCGGGTGGCCTCGATCAACACCTCCGGTCACAAGTACGGGCTGGTTTATCCGGGCGTGGGCTGGGTGCTGTGGCGGGACAAGGCGCACCTGCCCGAGGAACTGGTGTTCAACGTGAACTACCTGGGCGGCAACATGCCCACCTTCGCGTTGAACTTCTCCCGGCCGGGCGCCGAGGTCGTCGCGCAGTACTACAACTTCTTCCGGTTGGGCCGCAAGGGGTTCACCGCCGTCCAGCAGACCTCTCG